>JBAQGH010000048.1:0-28426 GCA_049287685.1 Solirubrobacteraceae bacterium
GGTCTACGCGCGCCGCGGCTTCGCCGGCGCGACGCTCGACGAAGTCGCCGCCGAGGCAGGCTTCACCAAGGGGGCCGTGTACGGGCACTTCGGCAGCAAGGAGAACCTGCTGATCGCGCTCGGCGAGGAGTACACGGTCGCGCAGATCGCCGAACAGATGGCGCTGTTCGACCGCGACCGCGCGACCTGGGAGCGGCCGCTGGCCGGGAGTCATCGTTGGATGGATGGTCTACAGGAGACCCCAGAGCGCTTCCGCCTGTTCGTCGAGCTGTGGGCCTATGCCCAGCGCGACGAGCACCTGGCGCGACGCCTCGCCGATGCGCTTGCGGCACTGCGCGCGACGTTCGCGCGCTTCGCCTCGCAGAGCACGCGCGACGCTGGCTTCGAGCCGCCGCCGGGGGTGCCCGAGCAGTTCGCCAACGTGATGCTCGGGCTGGGCATCGGCCTTTCAATGCTGAAGCTGGTCGATCCCGACGCTGTGCCCGCGGAGCTCTTGGGGACGACGCTGTCGGTGCTGATCCGCGCGACCGAGTCCAGCGCACAAGCACAGGAGGCGTTCAAGGCTTTGGGCTAGAGTCCGGCCATTCCTCGGAACGCGTGAGGCTACATAAACGCCGAGCGTCTATCCATGAGCCACCGACAGGTCTTCTCGATCGGGTTCGACCAGTTTGCGCAGGAGCCAGTTCACCGCGCTGATGATGATCGCCGCGAGTGCTGCCCACCAGAAGCTCGCGATCGTGAACTGGGGGACGATCCAATGCGTCAGATACAGCATCAGGACGTTGATCAGGAAATAGAAAATCCCGAGCGTGACGATGATGAACGGGATCGAGAGGATCGCCAGGACGGGCTTCAAGAAGAAGTTGACCAGCGTGAACACGAGCCCGGAGATCAGCAACGCCCACCAATCGTTTCCGTAGCTGAGCCCAGACAGCAGCCACGTCGCCACGAACAGGGCGATGGTGTTGAGCACCCATGTGATCGCGAGCCGCTGAAGCATCGGGCAAAGGGTAGCTTGCCATCCTCAAAGCGCGTTCTGCCTGCCGACTGGACTGGCACGATCTACGATCAAGCGACCCGTGCCCGAAACCTTTGCACGCTTGAGCATCCGCTCTGCTGAGCTGCCGAATTCTCCCACCGCGTGCGCTAGCGTTTTCAAGCTGTGGCGACGACGGTGCAGCGGCGGGTTGTGAGCGCAGGCCCTCGGCACCGGCGATGGCCGGTGGTTGGCGCGCTCGTGGTGGTATTGCTGCTGGTTGGGTTGCGCCGGATCACGACGGAGGGCACGCCACTGCTCTTCGTCCATCGCATGCTGCCGGCTCATGTGCGCCTCCCCGGACGCGCGCCGGTGCTTGCCTGGCCTGAGGAAGGACAGGCGGCGGTCGAGGTCGAGGGGGTCGGCAGTCTAGGCACCTCCGGGGGCTCTGCGCCTGTGCCGATCGCAAGCGTGGCGAAGGTGATGACCGCCTACCTGACGTTGCGCGAACACCCGCTGGCAGCCGGCGAGCAGGGGTTCTCGATGACGATCACTGCCGCGGACGTCGCGGAAGAGGAGCGGCGCGAGGCGCTGGGCGAGTCCACGCTGAACGTGCGGGTCGGCGAGCAGCTCAGCGAGCGCCAGGCGCTACAAGCGCTGTTGTTGCCCTCGGCCAACAACATCGCGGCACTGCTGGCTCGCTACGACGCTGGTGGGATCTCGCCGTTCGTGGCGCGCATGAACGCCACCGCGCGAATGCTCGGCATGGCCTCGAGCACGTACACCGACCCGAGCGGGTTCAACGACGAAACGGTCTCCACCGCCGCCGACCAGCTGAAACTCGTACGCGTGGCGATGCGCAGCGCGGCGTTCGCGGAAATCGTCGACGAGCCGTCGGTCGTGCTGCCGGCGGTTGGACGCGTCGCCAACTACAACGGGCTGGTTGGCGAAGACGGATATGTGGGTGTCAAGACGGGCTCAGACAGAGCAGCAGGCGGGTGCCTGGTCTTCGCCAAGAAGATTTTGATTGATGGGCGTGCCTTGACTGTGCTTGGCGTGGTGCTGAGTCAGCAGGGCGGGTCGTTGATCCAAGCTGCTCTGGCCAGTGCTCGTCAGCTCGGAGATTCGGCCGCGGCAAGCCTTCGTCTGAGGACGGCCCTACCGGCAGGCACGACCGTGCTGAGCGCGAGCTCGGTGGACGGTCGGGGGACCACTGCCGTGACCGCGAGCGCCTTGCGAGAGATCGGCTGGGGCGGGGAGAGTATCCCCGTGCGCGTGGCTGTGCGGCCGGCGATGGCCCGGTTGAAGGCCGGTGAGTCGATGGCGACGGTCGCGGTCCCCGGCGCGAGCGCTGCAAGTACGAGCGCACTTGCGAGGAGCTGGGTCGGGGGCCCGTCACTCGGCTGGCGCTTGCGGCATATGTTCTGAGGGCCGTGGCACGGCCAGCGCAGTCCAAAGCGGCGGAGGGAGCGCCTCTCTCGTCTCTTTGTCCAGCGCCTCCGATCCCGCTGCGTCCACTGGTAGAGTCGGCCCCGCAAGCGTCGGCCGGCGCTTGAAACTTTGGCCGCACATATGGAGGAAGCATGCTTCGCATCCGATTGTCAGGTGGTCTTGCTGGGCGAGGAACGGGCGTGAGGGGCTCCGTCCGCGCCTTGGCTCATAGCGCTCTGATTATCGGTGCGCTGACTGTTGCGGTCATGCTCGTCTCAGTATCAAGCGCGTTGGCCGTCAGCGGTATCCCGATCAACGTCGGCACGCCTTTTGAGAGCGAACCGCCGGCGGTGGCGGTCGACGCGGCCGGCGACGCGATCGTCGCGTGGGCGAATACAAAGGATCTCCCGCCCAATAACACCAACGTGCTTCAGTACTGCGTGCTACCGGTTGGCGCGACCGGGTGCGTGCACAGCAACACTCTCGTTCCTGCGGCCGGCGGCGAACACATCGACAGGGTGCAAGTGCTCGTGGACGGATCGACGATCGTGCTACTCGCCGATGTCTACGGGACCCACGGGTCAAAAGCGAGCGACTACGAGCCCGAGCAGGAGTGGCAGTCGACCGATGGCGGCGCGACCTTTTCGATCGTGGATGGCGGGTTGTCGGTGGCGAGCGGCATCCTCAGCGCAGGTACCAAGCCGCTCAGCGCCGTGATCCTGCCTGGCACGAACGTTCTCGGCTACGGCTGGGACACCGCTGGATCCTCGCCCCCGACCTTCAGCGCATTCCCGCTGAGCTCTCCGCCGGAGTGCTCAGCCGAAACGTGCCCCGCAGGCTTTGCCTCGTTGGAGCCAAATACCAATCCCGACCAGATCGGCAACGACGAAGGCCAGTTCGCCTCCCAAGAAGGGCCCAACTCCGGTGTGATGGGTGTTTTCAAAACGGACTTCACCAACGGGCCGCTTGGGTGCTCTTCCTCCGAGACGGTGCCGTTCGGCACTGCCTACGCATTTGCAAGCGGGCCGCAGAGCTCATCTAACAACTACAACATCTCGCCCGGAGAACCCAACAGTGCCTGGAAGGTGCCCGTCACGCAGGCCGATTGCAACGTGGATTACTTCGCGCTCGCGGGCGGTCCGAGCGGTTTTGGTGTGCTCGAGGACAGCGAACTGGCCAAATCGATCGTCTACCACCGCTTCGATCAGGCCACAGAGACATTCGACACTCCCTTCACGACGATCGCGGCAAACGCCTTCGAGGAGTCCTCGGCCATTTCTCAGGATGGGTTGGGGGGCATATATGCAACCTTCCTGCTGGGCGGGCCCGGTGGCCAGATCGCCCTCGCTTACAGCTCGAACGGCGGCGCGAGCTGGACGGGACCGGCAACGTTGAACCCCAACGCCGACGAGGGTGCTGAAGAGCTTACGAGCTCGGTCAATGCCAGCGGGCAGGGGTGGGCGACCTGGATGGACAACGGCTCGATCTATGCACAGCCGTTCATAGCCGCAGACGCGATCTCTCCGGTGGTAGTTGCGCCGCCGGCTGCCGATACGCTGACGACGAGCCAGACCTCCGGTACGACGACCGGTGCGTCGATCATGGTTGCGGCTGGAACGGTCGGCGAGACCGACCGTGCAACGCTCAGCGGGGCAAACGCTGCGATCGCGACTGGCACGGTCACCTACGGCCTCTTCTCGAATCCTACCTGCACAGCCTCCAGCAAGGTGTTCTCCGGCGGCACCGTTGGCGTCACCACCGGCGTGGCAGCGTCGTCGGCCGCGGTCACCACGGCGCTCGCTCAGGGCACCTATTACTGGCAGGCCACCTACAGCGGCGACGCTCATAACGTGGCCAGCACGAGTGCCTGCGGCTCGGAGGTACTCACCGTTGTTCCTGCCACGTTGCTCGAAGGCAAAGGCACGAGCACCGGCGCGTCCGTGACGATCACGATCACCTGCGCCTCGACGCCATGCACGGTCACGATCACTATCACGATCGCCGAATCGAGCGGCAAAGCGGCCGCGGCACGCAAGAAAAAAGCCAAGCGTCCGAAGATCGTCACGCTGGCGACGGGCAAATTCACGATCACAACTCCCGGCGCGCACAAGCTGACCCTGCACCTGACGAAAGACGGCAAACGGTTGTTCGCTCGCGATCACGGCCGCCTCAAAGCGAAAGTTCTCGTCGCCGAGAAGACGGCGGGTGGCCTGGAGACGACGACGCGAACCGTGTCGTTCACGCCCGCCAAGACCAAACACAAACACAAAAAATAGCGATCTTGGAGCGCTGGGCGGCGATGCCGCTTGGCGCGCGTAACGGGGCATCGCCGCTCGCGGATCGCAGGCCAAGCCTTGACATGCAACCATTTGGTTGCATATAGTGTGTAGACATGCAACCAAGTGGTTGCATGTTTTAGCGTTAGCGAGGATGGCGTGAACGAGGTATTCAAAGCTCTGGCCGACCCGGGCCGTCGCCGACTGTTGGACAGCTTGAATGCAAACAACGGACAGAGCCTTGGGCATCTGGGCCGCGAGCTCGACATGACCAGGCAGGCCGTCAGCAAACATTTGGCGGCGCTGGAAGCCGCCAACTTGGTGACCCCGGTCTGGCGCGGTCGGGAGAAGCTGCACTATCTCAACGCCGAGCCGATCAACGCCATCGGCGAGCGCTGGATCGACAACTACGATCGCGAGCGCGTGCAAGCGCTCTCAGACCTCAAGAGAGCCCTGGAGGACACACCGATGCAGAAGCCTGAGTTCGTCTACACGACCTACATCAAGACCACGCCCGAGCAGCTCTGGCAGGCACTGACCGATCCCACGTTCACGCAACGCTATTGGGGGGCGAGCTTCAGCTCGGATTGGAAGGCCGGCTCGTCGATGACCTGGGAGTACGGGGGCGTCACGATCGCCGACCCCGCCCAGGTCGTGCTCGAGTCCGAGCCCTACCGCAGGTTGGCATACACCTGGCAGACGGTCACGCCAGAGTTCGCGAAGGTTGTCGGGTTCAGCGACGAGTACCTAGCCAAGCTGGCTGCTGAGCACCGCTCCAAGGTGAGCTTCGACATCGAGCCGATCGGGCAAGGCGTCAAGCTGACCGTTGTCCATGACGACTTCGACTCGGGAAGCGCGATGTTGGAGAGCATCAGCAATGGCTGGCCGCTGATTCTCGCGAGCCTCAAGACGCTGCTCGAGACTGGGGAGAGTCTGTCCGGCAGGCCGGAGGTTCCGCGTCGTCAGAAGGCAGCGTAGTCGACAGCCGAGCGAGAGCTCGGCTCGAGCAAGCGAGCCATGCCGATGGGGCCGCCTCCGCGCGACTACATCGGAGTCAGTCGGGTGTGACCGATATGCCGCCCCAGTCCTCGGGGGCGACGTCGGCGATTGTCTGCGAGAACGTCCACTGGTGGCCGGCGAGGTCCTCGGCGGTGTACTGCCGCTCGCCGTAGGGGAAGTCGGTCGGCCCCTCGACGATGCGAGCCCCGTGCTCGCGAGCGCGCTCACAGTGCGCGTGGGCGTCGTCCACACGCACCATCACCGAGTGGGTGGCCTCGCCCGGCCGCGGCGGTCGGCGGTCGTTGCGCACATCGCCGAGGATCACCGCGCCGTCGCCGAAGCTCAGCTGCGCGCGGTGGTCCTCGCCGATCTGTACACGCTCGATGAAGCCGAACGCCGCGCCCAGCCAGTCGACCGCCGCGCGCACGTCCGCGTAGATCAGGACGGGGATGACGGTCGCTTTCGGGATGGAACGGTTCGGCTTCGGCATGTGGCCAATCCTATATCGATGGGTCCCGTACCACGCTTGTGTGGCAAGTCTCAGGCGAGCGGGTCAAGTGGTTGAGTGCCGCCGAGCTCTCAGCGCCCTGTTCGGGCGCGTGGGCAAGGAGGTCAAGTAGCGAGCAGGTCGACCACGAAGATCAGCGTTGAGTTTGGCGGTATGGTCGGTGGACTGCCCTTGTTTCCGTAAGCAAGGCTCGCAGGGATAATCAATTCGCGTCGTCCTCCAACACGCATCCCCACAATGCCTCGTTCCCAGCCTTCGATGACCTCACCTTGCCCGAGCGGGAAAGTAAATGTTTCATCGCGACGCCACGAGCTGTCGAAGACCTTGTTGTTGCTGTAGAGGGCACCAACGTAGTTGACTGTCAGCACGTCTCCGTCCTTTGCCTTTGGGCCCTTGCCTCTGATGATGTCCTTGATTACCAGCCTCTTCGGTGCTGGCCCCTCGTGGGCTTTGATCGTGGGCTTCTTAGAAAGCGGCCCGTGGGCGGGTGTCGTTGTGGACCCGTGAGCCACCACGGGCAGCACGAAGACGAGGAGCAAGGTCAGAAGTCCCCCAGCCAGCAGCACCGAGCGTCTCTCGGAAACTCGAAGGGAGCCCCACTCCCTAAGCCTTTCACTCTTCCTCACCGACGGAAGTGTACGGCCAACGTGCTATTTCGTCAGCAACGCCGGGATACGCGTAATGGAGCTAGTCGGGCTCGAACCGACGACCTTCTGGCTGCCAGCCAGACGCTCTTCCAACTGAGCTATAGCCCCGAGTCTTCGATCAATCGTATAACGCTTGGCTTCCGGATCGTGCCTCACCCTCGAGGTATGAACTCCGGCACGTCCAGATTGCTGTCTGGATCGTCGTAAGAGGCGTGGCTGGAGCGGGGGAGGGCGCGGTCGCGGCGCGATCCGCCTGAGGGCGAAGCTCCCGGCGCAACCTGGTCGAGTCGGGCGGTCATGCTGCCGTGGGTCAGCCTCACGTCGCGCAAAAGTCGCTCGGCGTTGCTGCGCATCGACACGGACAGGTCGTGCAGGTTGCGCGACACCTCGGTGCCGTCGTCGAGCACTTCGCGTGCGATCTCGTTTGCATCGCCGACGATCTCGCGCGCGTCCGCTCGTGCTCGGACGCGTATCTCGCTCGCCTGCTCCTCCGCCGCCGCACGTTGCACGGAGAGCTGCTTCTCGCCCTCGGCAAGTCTCTGCTCGACCTGCTTCCGGGCGCTCGCGAGCATCCGCTCGGCCTCATCCTTGGCGCCGGTCAACGTCGCCTCGAACTGCGCCTGAGAGTCCTCCAACAGGCGAGCCGCCTCCTGCTGTGCACCTGCCAGCTCGCCGTTGGCGTGCTTGCGCGCGCTCGCCAGCTCCTGCTCAGCCGCCGACTGCGCGTTCGCCAGTACCTGCCCTGCTTCGGCGTGGATCTCTCCGACAGCCGCAACCGCCTCGTTGCGCGTCCGCTCGGCCTGCGCCCTGGCTTGCGTAAGGATCTCCTGTGCCTCCGCCTCGGCGGCCTCCACGCGGTTGGCGCCGGCGCGGTCGGCCTCGGCGATCCTCTCGGCGGCACGCTCCTCGGCCTGCTCGCGCAGCTCTCGTGCCGCGCGCTCGGCGGCGTCGACTATGCCCTGGACGCGCTGCGGTGCCTCACCCAACTCCATCGGCCCATGGTAAGGCTTCCTGCCGGCGCCCATCGTCTCGGTCCCGCGTATGCTCTCGCGCTTGTCATTCCGCATCAGAGTCGCCCAGGCGAGCGTCGCAGCCGCATTCCTCGCCGCCGTCGCACTTGGCTTCGCCGCACCAGAGAGCCGCGCCGCCACGACAGCGCCTAGCTGCGTGCCCTCGACGCTCAACGAGTCTGCCGCGCTGGCCAACGGCGCTGTCACCGTCACGCCGGCACCCGACACGCTCGACGCCTCCTATCTGACCCAGATCAGCTTTCTTGGCCCGCCGTCAGCCGACATCACGGATGTCACGGTCTCCGGCTCGCGCAGCGGCACTCACAACGGACGGCTGCTGGCCTATTCCCAAGGCGACGGCGTGAGCTTCGTGCCGACCAAGCCCTTCACGCAAGGCGAGGTCGTCACGGTCCACGCCGCCCTGCGCGGCCTCACCTCCAGCACGCCCATCGCATGGCGCTTCACCGTCGCCGAAGTGGACAGCGTGAGTCGCTCGCTGGAGACACCGCCGCCCCCGCCGCCCGCGCCGAAGCCAAGCGAGCTCCAGTACTTCGTCTCGCGTCCTGACCTGCGGCCGCCCACTGTTGATGTGACGACGAGCACGGGCTCTCGGGCCCCCGGAGACATCTTCCTGGCGCCCTATGCAGGACCGGGCCAGTACGGACCGATGATCCTTGATGGCTCGGGCAAGCTCGTGTGGTTCAAGCCCATACCGAGCGGAGAGCGGGCGGCGGACCTGCGCGTGCAGGAATACGAAGGCCACCAGGTGCTCACATGGTGGCAGGACCCGCTCGTGTTCGGAGGCCAGCGCGACGCCGGGGTGGTGATCGCCAACAGCTCCTATAAAGACATCGCGATCGTACGCGCCGGCAACGGCTACCAACCGGACCTGCACGCGTTTGCGATCTCGCCGCGCGGCACAGCCCTGTTCACTGTCTACGATGCCATTCGCTGCAACCTAAGCGCCTACGGCGGACCCGCCAACGGCGCCGTCGCGGACACTCTCTTTCAAGAGATAGATCTACGCACGGGCCTCGTTCGCTTCGAGTGGCACGCGCTCGACCACGTCCCTCCCACCAACTCCTACATGCCGATCGGCGGTGGTGGCACGCCACTCTCTCCATGGGACTGGTTTCACATCAACGCGGTCTCAGAACATGGCTCGAATCTACTGGTGGATTCGCGCAACACGTGGGCCGCATACGAGGTGCAAGCGAGCGGAGGCCAGGTGGCCTGGCGTCTGGGCGGCAAGCAATCGAGCTTTGCGATGGGCCCCGGCGCGGCCCCGGCATACCAGCACGACGTGCGTGAAGAGCCCGACGGCACGATCTCCTTCTTCGACAACGGCGCTACGCCCAAGGTGCACTCGCAATCGCGCGTCATCGTGCTCTCGCTAAACCGCCAGAAGATGACGGCAACTCTCGTCTTGAGCTTCAGCCACAAGCCGTCGCTTTCGGCTCCGAGCCAGGGCGACTTTCAACCACAGGCCGACGGCAATTGGTTCGTCGGCTGGGGTCAGGAACCGTACTTCTCGGAATTCGCCCCTGAAGGCAAACTGCTCCTCGACGCCCATCTTCCGGCGCTCTACCAGTCCTACACGGTGCTCAAGTTCCCCTGGGCAGGCGACCCAACACAGCCGCCACGGCTCGTCGTGCGCTCTGGCTCTCACGAGGGCGTAGTCGCCTACGCCAGCTGGAACGGAGCCACGACCGTCACCCAATGGGCTCTATTGGGCGGGACCAGCTCTCATGCGCTCTCGCCATTGGCGGTCGCTCCGCGCAGCGGCTTCGAGACGGCGATCACAAGCCCGAGCGCCCCGCGCTACCTCGCGGTACAAGCACTTGGAGCCCAGGGCCAGGTGCTGAGTACCTCGGCCACCGTTTCTCCCTAACGACAGGACCACGTCTATTGGTCCTGGCAGAAAACGTGGGAAATCTGTCCTTGCGGACAGGTACGCGCTCAGGCATGATCGAACGATGCCCCCGCGTCTGTCGCCACGCCAAATCGCGATCCTGGCCTTCCCCGATGTCCAGAGCCTCGACGTCACCGGCCCGCTCGAGGTGTTCGCCGGGGCGCAGACGCTGATCGAAGCTGTCGGTCGAGACGATCCTGGATATGAGGTTTCGGTCCTCAGTCATGACGGCGCTCCTTTGCGCACATCCAGCGGGCTCCAGGTCGTCCCGCACGGCAGCTTCTCCGAGACCCCGAGGCAGCTCGACACGCTGATCGTCGCGGGGGGCTACGGCTCACACGCGGCGAGCAAGGACCCAGCCACGATCGAGTGGATCGTAAGCACTTCCAAGCGCGCCCGACGCACAGCCTCGGTCTGCACGGGTGCCTTCCTGTTGGCCGCCGCGGGACTGCTGGACGGCCGGCGCGCGACCACCCACTGGTCAGCTGCCAAAGAGCTTGCCAAGCGCTATCGGAGGGTACAAGTCGACCCCGAGCCGATCTTCCTGCGCGACGGCCCGATCTGGACGTCCGCCGGCGTCACGGCGGGAATGGACCTGGCGCTTGCTCTAGTCGAAGAAGACCTCGACCGCGACGCCGCGCTCGCGATCGCTCGTCAACTTGTCCTGTTCCTGCGCCGCCCAGGCAACCAGGCACAGTTCAGCGCGACGCTGGCCACGCAAGAGCCGGTGCGTGAGCCGCTGCGCGATGTTCGTCGTCACATCGTCGAGAACCTGGCAGGCGAGCTTTCGGTCGAGGCGCTCGCACAGCGTGCCCACATGAGCCCGCGCCACTTCGCGCGCCTGTTTCGCTCAGAGACCGGGGTCACACCTGCTCGGTATGTGGAGAGCATCCGCTTGGAGGCTGCGCGCCGTGCCTTGGAGGACAGCGCACAGCCGGTCTCCACAGTCGCGCTCACATGTGGCTTCGGCACCCCGGAGACGATGCGCCGCTCGTTCCTGCGCGCACTCGGCGTCGGACCGGCTGAGTACCGCCGCCGCTTCCACCCGAGCGGATCGCCCTCCGACGAAACGGCGGCCGCGTGAGCATGCAGGCGTGTTCCCGCTAATGGCACGCCCATCCAAATCCAATCCCAAAAGAGAGGCAAAAGATGGAGATCGCGATACTCGTCTACCCAGGGTTCACGGCTTTGGACGCGGTGGGCCCGTATGAGGTGCTCAGTCGTCTCCCAGGCGCCAAGGTGACGTTCGTAGCTAAGCACGCTCAGGCGTACCGCACCGATACAGGACAACTCGCTTTGCTGGCAGATGCCCCGCTCGATGAGCTCCCCGCCCCCGAGATCCTGGTGGTGCCGGGCGGGCCGGGGCAGGCGGCCTTGATGGAAGACGGCCCTGTGCGAGCATGGCTGCGCGCCGCCGACACCGGTTCTACCTGGACCGCTTCGGTTTGCACGGGTTCGTTGATCTTGGCCGCGGCGGGCCTGTTGGCGGGTAAGCGCGCCACCAGCAACTGGCAAGCGCTCGATGAGTTGCGTGGCCTTGGCGCCGAAGTAGTGCCCGAGCGGGTCGTCTTCGACGGCAAGTACGCCACCTCGGCTGGGGTCACCGCCGGGCTCGACATGGCACTCTCGCTCGCAGCGAAGATCGCCGGCGAGCAGGTGGCTCAGGCGATCCAGCTTGGTCTCGAGTACGACCCGCAGCCACCATTCGACGCGGGTTCGCCCGAGAAGGCCCCAGCGGAGATCGTCGAGGCTGTGCGGGCCCATTCGCGCTTCGAGCAAGTCGGCTGAGCGCGGGTGGCACGGGGGTGTCGCTCGTCTTGGTGCCTCTCGCGCAGGGCACGCACCGCCTGCCGCGGGCGATGCTGGGGAGGACCTTTGCGAAATGACGATGCCCCCTGCGCGCGCGGGGGGCATGGCGTTTTCAGAGAACCGTCCGGGGCCGACCGCTAACCTGCGCTGTCCAATGGCAGAGCGCCGCTACCACCCGCAGGAGATCGAGCCACGCTGGCAGAGGGTGTGGGCCGACGAGCACACCTGGGAGGTCTCAAACGAGGCCGTCCTGGGTGAGACCGAGGACGCCGCCTCCTACGTGCTCGAGATGCTGCCGTACCCGAGCGGGGAGCCGCATATCGGCCACCTCAAGAAATACGCGGTGGGCGATGCGATAGCGCACTTCCACAGGCGCACGGGCCACCGCGTGCTGCACCCGATGGGCTACGACGCCTTCGGCCTGCCAGCCGAGAACCACGCGATCAAGACTGGAGTCCATCCGCGCGACTCGACCGCCGAGTCGATTGCCTCCTTCCAGCGTCAGTTTCGCTCGTGGGGAATCTCGATCGACTGGTCGCGCGAGCTGGGCACGCACGAACCTTCTTACTACCGCTGGACGCAATGGATTTTCCTGGAGCTGTTCAAGGCGGGCCTGGCCTACCGGCGCGACGCCGCCGTCAAGTGGTGCCCAAACGATCAGACGGTGCTGGCAAACGAGCAGGTCGTCGACGGCTGCTGCGAGCGTTGCGGCGCCGTGGTCGAAGTCAAGCAGCTCGAGCAATGGTTCTTTCGCATCACCGACTACGCCGAGCGCCTGCTGGGCGACCTCGACGGTATCGACTGGCCTGAGCACGTCAAGACGATGCAGCGCAACTGGATCGGCCGCTCCGAGGGCGCTGAGGTCACCTTCCGCTGCGAGGAGCTCGGCATCGACTACCCGGTCTTCACGACGCGCCCGGACACGCTGTTCGGCGCCACCTTCTTCGTGATGGCGCCCGAGCACCCGGATGTACTGCGCCTGGTGCGGGGCACACCTCAAGAGCAGGCTGTGCGCGACTACATCAACCAGGTGCTCACCGAGTCCGGTGAGGAACGCGGCTCGATCGAGAAGACGAAGACGGGGGTGGCGCTGGGCCGCAGCGTCATCAATCCCGTCAACGGCGAGATGATTCCGATGTACGTCGCCGACTACGTGCTGATGGAGTACGGCACCGGAGCGATCATGGCGGTCCCGGGCCACGACGAACGCGATTACGCGTTCGCGCGTGCGTATGAACTGCCGATCCGCCGCGTGATCGAGGAGGTACCGGACGATGGGGGGGACACGCACGGGTGGGAGGGTGAGCGGGTGGGTGGGCTTCCCTATACAGGCGACGGTCCGCTGGTGAGCTCCCACCCAGATTTCGACGGCATGCATAACCGCGATGCGCTGACCGCGATCGTGGCGTGGCTCGACCGTGAGGGCAAGGGCCACGCGTCGGTCAACTATCGCCTGCGCGACTGGCTGGTCTCGCGCCAGCGCTACTGGGGCTGTCCGATCCCAATCGTCTACTGCGAGGACTGCGGTATGCAGCCCGTCCCAGTGGAGCAGCTACCGGTGATCCTGCCCGACGTCGAGGACTATGCGCCCCACGGTCGCTCGCCGCTGGCGGGCGCCGAGGAGTGGGTAGCGACAGAGTGCCCGTCGTGCGGCGGGCCGGCTCGCCGTGAGACCGACACGATGGACACGTTCGTCGACTCCTCCTGGTATTTCCTGCGCTACTGCGATGCGCGTAATGAAGAGGCGGCCTGGGATCAGGCCGCGCTGCGGCAGTGGATGCCAGTCGACCAGTACATCGGTGGCGTCGAGCACGCGATCCTGCACCTGATGTACGCGCGCTTCTTCACGAAGGCCCTCGCCGACCTCGGCCAGCTCGACTTCCAGGAGCCCTTCAAGGCGCTGTTCACGCAGGGGATGGTCACCAAGGACGGCGCCAAGATGAGCAAGTCCAAGGGTAACGTCGTCTCCCCGGCATCGATCGTCGAGCGCTACGGCGCCGACACCGCGCGCTGCTACATCCTGTTCGTTGGCCCACCGGACCAGGACGCCGACTGGTCTGACGAGGGTGTCGAGGGCGTGCACCGCTTCCTTGCGCGACTGTGGCGTCTTGCGGCGGACACGGCCGAGCGCGGGGAGAAGGGTCCGCTGCCGTCGGTCGAGGCGTTCGGCTCGGACAACGGCTCGCCGGCTGGCGATGACCTGGAGCTTGTGCGCAAGGCCCATTGGGCGATCGAGAAGGTCTCCGAAGACATGCGTCGCTTTGGCTTCAACACGTGCATCGCCGCAGTGATGGAGCTGCTCAACGATTGCTCACGCATGCGCGACACGCTGCACCTCGACACGCTGCGCTTCGGCCTTGCTACAGCGGCCTCGCTGCTGTTCCCGTTCGCTCCGCATCTGTCATCGGACATCTACGACATGCTCACCGGCGAGCGTGTCTGGGAGCAGCCGTGGCCACAAGCGGACCCGGAGATGCTCGAACGCGAGGCGTACGAGCTGGTCTGTCAGGTCAACGGCAAGTTGCGCGACCGCGTGCAAGCGCCAAGCGACGCCAGCGCGGAGGAGCTCAAGGCGCTGTGCCTTGCCGCGCCCAACGTGCTCACGCACATCGACGGTCGCGAGATCGTCAAGGAGATTGTGGTGCCGGGGCGGCTTGTGAACTTGGTCGTCCGCTAGACGGACGCTGAGCGGTGCTGGACGATCGGCGATCCCATCGATCGTCGATCGGTGGCGTCCTCAGTCGGTCGTGTGCAGAGCACACTTCCCGAATTGCCTGCCTGTGCCCAGAATGGGTATGCCCCGAAGGGTACGTCCTTGCATCGCTTGCCCAGCGTCCGTCTAAACGCTCGCGCCTTGGCCGAGCGCCTCGATCGACGTATCGGGCAGGATGCGCGCCACGCCGTGGGGTAGCCACCAGTTCCACTTGCCAAACAGCTCCATCGCCGTCGGCACGAGCACCAGTCGCACGATCGTCGCGTCGATCGCGATCGCCAGCGCGCAGCCGAGGCCAAGCTCTTTGATCGACGGCACGCCGGTCAGCGCGAACACGCTAAACACGCACACCATGATCAAGGCGGCGCTCGTGATCGTGGGCGCGCTCGAAGACAGCCCTTCGACGACCGCACGGCGCGTATCGCCTGTCGCGGCATAGCGCTCGCGTATGCGGCTGAGCAGGAACACCTCGTAGTCCATCGAGAGGCCGAACACGACCGCCAGCACGAGCGGCAGGATCAACGTTTCCACCGAGCCAAACACGAGCGTCAACACGCCGTAGGCGGCGCTCACCGACAGCAGATTCATCACCACCGCCTTCAACGGCAGCACGATCGAGCGCAACAACAGCATCAGCACGAAGAAGGTCACCGTCATCACGAACAACGCCACCTTCCACATCGAGCCGATCACTTCCGCGTGGTAGTCGGCCAGATAAGCGGCGTCGCCGCCAAGCAGTGCGCCCGCGGGTAGGTGCGAGCGCAGGCGCTTCACGGCTTCCTGCCCTTGCGGCGACTCGCCGTCGTGGTGCGGCGTCGCGCGGATCAAGACTTCCTGTCCATTGCTAGAGAGGATCGTCGGCGCCACGCTGAGAACCTCGTGGTCGGTGTCGAGCACGTTCCGGACGGTGGCCGCCTCCGACTTCGGAGCGATCACTTCAAACGGAGTCGATGCGCCAGTGCCGGCGACTGCCGCTGCCGCCTGGAAGCCGCGCAGCGTCTCGTTGCCCTTCGGGAACTGACGCAGGGCTCCGTCGGTCGTCTTCAGATGCAAGGCGGGCGAGGCCAGCGAGAGCATCGCGATCGCCGCGGTGGCGGCCGTCAGCGCGGGCCGGCGGGTCACGCGCGCCGTCCAGCTCTCCCAAAAGCCTTTCGGGCTAGGCAGCCTCGCGGAGATCCACGCGAACACCCGTCCCCGCGTGTGCGTGCGCTCGCCAAGCAGCGAGATGATGCTCGGCAGCAAGGTCGATGCGGCCAACACGGACACGGTCACGACGACGATCGCGCCGAGCGCCATCGAGCGGATCGCCGCTGCGCGCACCAGATACAGGCCGACGAGCGCCGTCACAACCGTCGCTCCCGAGAATATGACCGCCACGCCGGAAGTGGCAAGTGCGGTCGCGCGCGCCTTGACCGGATCGGCGCCGGCCCGGATCTCCTGGCGATAGCGCGCGAGCACAAACAGTGAATAGTCGACGGCTACACCGATCCCGATCATCGACGCCATGTTCGTCACGAACACCGACATTTCCATCGTCAGCGAGAGGAAGTAGATGATCGCGCCGGTGATCAGCACCGACACAAGCCCAAGCGCAAGTGGCAAGCTCGCGGCGATCAGCGAGCCGAACACAGCGACCAGGATCAGCGCGACGATCGGAAAGCCGGTCTGCTCCGCCTTTGCAAGATCCTGCTTGGAGAGGTCCTGAAGCCCCGCCCACAGGGCTGACTGGCCCACGAGATGCAGGGCAACCGGGCCGTCGTCGGGACCGTTCAGGTCCAGCTTCCCGCGCAGTTTCGTTGCCACGTTGGTCGCGCCTTCTTCGTTGACGGACATCTCGAACGGCACCACGATCGTGCGCTGATGCGCACCCGCCGCGACGATCTCACGCTCGATCTGCGCGCGCACCGCCGGGGAGATGCTCACGTGCGCCGTGCTCTGCGTCGCCGCGCCCAGGCGCGCAAGTCCCGCCTGCATCTCGCTCGCGCTGGCGCCGCTCGTGGGCGCGATCACACCCGCAAGCCGCGCCGCCTGTGCGCCAGGAGCGATCTTCGCCAGCTGCTGCAGCACCTTCTGCGAATCCGACCCCGGGATCGTGTATCCGCCGCCGGAGAGGCGTTCGCTCTGTTTCGCGGCAAACGGGACCGCGGCCAGCACGAGCACGAGCCACGTCCCGATCACGAACCCGCGGCGACGGCGCAGCCAACGGTCCAGCTTCAGCATGAAGGTCTGCATCGTCGAGCCTCCCAGCGATCGTTCAGTTTGGCTGTCCAGCCAGTCTCTTGCCTCGGGAGGTTATGCTGTGTGACTGGGGACACACTTA
Source organism: Solirubrobacteraceae bacterium (assembly GCA_049287685.1). Taxonomy (GTDB): domain Bacteria; phylum Actinomycetota; class Thermoleophilia; order Solirubrobacterales; family Solirubrobacteraceae; genus Palsa-744. The sequence goes on from JBAQGH010000048.1 coordinate 16,602, forward strand.
TCCCCTCGCGCCATTGATCCACAGGAATGATTTAGGCGCGGCGCCCCGCGCATCTAAACCCTCATGTGAGCTACGGTCCCACAGAGCAGGCACGACGCGAGCCTTGGCTGGCGACGCTCGATCCGGGCATCGCGCCCTACGTGGACTGGCTTGACTCAAAGGGCATGTCCTGCAAAGGCAGCGAGGGACACTGTTTCCTAGAGCCGACCATACGCTTCTACGGGGACAACAGCGAGGGCTTCCGTGCCCTTGCCGTCGTCGTCCGGCGGGAACTACCCGTCGCGGAACTTCGCCGCTATTGGCAAGTCAGCCGTGCTGGCGAACCCGAAGGCCCGCATTGGGAGCTGACGTTCCGACGGCCTGCGCCTATTTGCAGACCTTGCATAACGGCCTACCATCCGTCCCGCTCCGTAAGTCCTGCTGGCTGATTTCTTTGCCGCGCGGGCATTCGTTGTCGTGGTGGTAGACGTTGCGCTCGCCTCCTGTCTCGGGGCGGGCAGTGTGGTACGGGGCTACTCGGGCCATGTCGTCCTCTCCCTGGCGAATTTGGTCCACTCTAAGGAGCCTCGGCAAGGCGTCACAAGCTATGTCTCTCACTAGCTGAGCACTATCCCGACCTTCAAGATTTAGGAAATATTTAGGGAGGCACGGGAGCACCCCTCCGAGGCCCGTGGCCGGGAAATTTCCGTTTCAATCGGTCTTGGCTCGGCCACAGCCCTCCGAGCGGTCCTCCTGTAGTTCGGAGGCACCGTTCCCGGCCTGATGTACATGCCGCAATTCGGCCTGCTAACTACCTGACACACCAGTATTCAAGCCAATTCTGGGGTGATAGAAAGAGGTTGTTGTGATCCCGGCAAGCCCCGCCGAGGGAAGGTGACAGCTTCATGCGCAACCTCGGCGGGGAACCATATTCTAGCAGTTAGTGACAATCTGCACAAGGTCCGTCCGATTCGCATGATTCGATTTTCTTGAATGTCAGACCGCAATAACCCCACAAGAGGCTCGGCCTCGACCTCTCAATACTCGCTGATGGAGTTCATGCGCGACTACCCCGATGATGCTGCCTGTCTGTATCACCTGTGGCGACAGCGCTACGCACCGGACGGCCACACAGCCGACTGCCCTAAGTGTGCTCAGCCCCGACGGTTCCATCGCGTCAAGACCCGCCCCTGCTACGTCTGTGGCACATGCGGCTTCCAGTTCTATCCGCTGGCCGGGACGATCTTTCACAAGTCCTCCACGTCGCTGCACCTGTGGTTCTACGCAATCCACTTGATGACGAGCACTCGCTGTGGCGTGTCCGCGAAGCATCTGGAGCGCGAGCTGGGCGTGACCTACAAGACCGCATGGCGCATGTTCAACCTGATCCGCAACAAGCTGATGGCCGACGATGACGAGCCGCTGTCCGGCGCTGTGGAGATTGACGAGACTTCCGTGGACGGCAAGCCCCGCAAGTTCCAGGGTCCGCGCAAGCGCCCGAACGCAATCTCGGAAGGTGTGAAGCTCGCCGAACGCCGGAGAGCAACCGTATTCGCCGCCGTGGAGCGCGGCGGGCGCGTGAGGGCCACGGTGCTACCATCACGGCGCGGGCCACGACTCAGGGAACAGGCAATCGAGTGGGTGGACCCCAAGTCGATCGTCATGACCGACGAGTGGCCCGCCTACAACCAGCTACACAAGCACTTCGCCAAGCACAGCCGAATCCGGCACGGCGCGCTCGAATACGTAGACGGGGAAATCCACACGAACACCATCGAGGGATTCTTCGGGAACCTCAAGACCGGCATCCGGGGCAACTACAAGCTCGTGTCGCACAAGTGGCTACAGGGCTATCTCAATGAGTTCTGCTGGCGCTACAGCCACCGGCACGACTGCCGTGCGATGTTCCACACGCTCATTGAGCGAGCGGCGGAGCCCATGTAGACCAGCGGTATGGCCGTCTACGTTGCTCGGGCTCCCCTGCCAGAGCCCGCTAAGCTTCGGCGTCCCTTGGACAGCCAGACGGTACATATCTTCTGGGACCACTCCAACCTGTTTTGCAGGGCGCAGGACACATGCGACGGCAAGAAGGGTGGCCTAGAGCCCGGACACCGGCTCGATGCCCGGCTGAGCTTTCAAAAGGTCTACGATTTCGCCGCCGCTGGGCGAACCGTCGAGAAGGCTGTTGCAGTTGGTTCAGTGCCACCAGGACTGGCTTCGCTTTGGCAGCGCCTTGGTGAGGCTGGGGTAATTATTGATCTCCAGGAGCGGGGAGCCGAGAGCGGCAAAGAGCAGGGTGTCGATCAAGCACTCAAGCTGGAGATGATGAATAGCATCGTTGATCGCGAGCAGGCTGCCGTGATGGTGCTTTTGTCTGGCGACGGAGGGTTCCTCGATACAGTTGAGCGTGCCCTCAACAAGGGCTGGGGGTCGAAGTGCTCTCGTTCTCCAAGGGCTTCTCTGCAAAGCTCAAGCGCATACGGAACGGGCGCGGCGGTCGGGGAAGGTACGTCGAACTTGACCCCTGGTACAAGCAGCTTGTGTATTTGCAGGGTCTTGATGAGGATGCACTGATACGTCCATCCGAGCCTCTCGATTTGACGGATCGCCCGACTGTCTAGCCGAGTTCGGCTTCGATTTCTTCTTCGGCGTTTCTATCGAAGCTCAATGTGCCGTCCGCCACGACCGGCCATTAGGCGAGATAGCGACTTCAATCGACTGCGGTCCATCTTCGGAGTAGCTTGCGCCTTCTGCATAGCTCAACCCACACGTAGCAGTCGTTTCGCCGGTCTTGATGCACGTCGCGCTTACGACGCGCGCATTGCCGTTGGCTTCTTCATTGAGGCGCTGGACAACATTCGCTTCGAGGGTCGCCATGTTGAACAGCGATCCTTGCGATTGATGCTTGGTGGTAGAGCCGCAGCCCGCGAGGGTGATCGCGAGCAGCGCAAAGCCGACGAACGAGCGTCTCATCATGCGGAATCATATCAGACCAAAGCGCTCCCTACCAAACCGCTCTGGACCGATTGGCATCCAGCGTCGAGCATGGGCGGATGGAGGACCATCTCGATCAGGACCCGCGTGCGGCGAGCGTCGCCTTCGGCCAGCGGCTACGTGAGCTACGTGCCGAGCACGGCCTGTCTCAGGACGATCTCGCCGACAAGACCGACGTGCATCCCACGGCCATTGGACGCTTGGAGCGTGGTTCCAGAGAGCCTCGACTGACGACGATCCTGCGCATAGCTCGGGGTCTGGACGTGGAGCCCGGAGCGCTGCTTGACGAGCTAGGTGGGGCGTGAGGGAGGCTGCTTGCTCTTGGCGGGCGGCTCGGGCTCGCTGACCTTACGGATAGCGTCCATCACGTCCTTGCGCTTGGGCACGGGGACTCGCAGACCTGTGCGGGGCAGTCGCTCCGTGTCCTCCGACTCTTGGTCGTGCTGGTCATCCGCCATACGGGGACTGTAGCCAGCGGCCAGCGGCCACGAAAGTCATCGTGTGCCTGATCTAGGCTTAGGAACATGCGTTATCTACAAGGCGGGGCGACAACTGTGTTCGGTCTGAGCGCTGCGACCCTGCTCCTCTTCTCGACCGTCAAGGACACCAAGCCGTCCGGGAGTGCCGTGGTTCCTATCCTCGTCGGCGCACTAGGTGCATCAACGCTGATCTGGATACTGGCAGAGGTACTGAAGCGACGAGCACACCAGACAGACAACCAGTCGTCAGAGCGCCCTCACGACGCGGAGATGAACCACCTGCTTCGCCGCCTTTTCTACGAACACAAGGGACAGAAGGCAATCCTCGACGAAGCCGTGGCGCAGGGCGGTACGTCGGGAGAGCCGCCACTAGGGGGCGGTCGGGGCGGTGCGGGCGGCAGCGGTTCGATAGGCGGTGGAGCAGGCGGTGCTGGCGGCCCGGAAAGCGGAGGCGGCGGGGGTCAGGGAGGCGGCGGCTGGAAGCACACCATCTATCCAGACGGGAGCATCGCGCTAGAGCCCGTTGCTGGAGGAAAGGGCGGCGACGGCGGAGGCGAGACTGGCGGTCGTGGTGGTGGCAGGTCGTGACGCGCCCCTAGGCCGTCCTTGGCGCGAGGGGATAAGTGTGACTGGGGACACATAGGGCCCAGACCACATGTGTCAGCTCGACGGTATGCCCTTGTGGCGACTTTACGCCGGCTATGACGGTGCTGTCGTCCACGCCTGACAGCTTGAAGATGACCCCCGACGATTTTGGCGGTCTCTTCCGATCGAACGATCGAAAAGAGTGTCTTGGGACTGTCCGCTACGAGACTAGACTCGTAGCAGTGCCCGCCCTGAAGCCCGCTTACCTGATCCACGGCGATGATCACGGCGCGATCGCTGAGCGTCGCTCGCGCCTGAAGGCGCTGGCCGAATCCGATGGCGATGCCGGTAGTGTGGAGGTGCTGGGCGGCGACGCGGGCACGCCTGAAGCGGTGGGATTCGCGCTCTCGGCGATGACCTTCGCGATGGGGCAGCGCGTGATCGTGGTGGACGGTGCCGAGCGCTTCAAGGAGGCCGAGGTCGCCGAGCACATCGAGCCGGCGATGGCGGCGATGCCGCCGGACACGACGATCGCGTTCTTCGCACGCGAGGAGGGTCGCGGCAAGGCTCCCGCGGCGCTGCACACAGCCGTGAAGGCCGCCAAGGGCCAGATCGTGGCCGAGGCGACGATCAAGCCGTGGGAGCTGGCGGCATGGGCGCGCGAGCAGGCAAAGCGTCTCGGGCTCGCACTCGACGCGTTTGCCGCGAAGACGCTCGTGGCGCAGGTGGGCGAGCGCCAGCAGCGCTTGCTCCGCGAGCTCGAGAAGCTGGCGCTGGCCGCCGAGCAGAGCGAGGGCCCGATCAGGGTGAGCGCCGAGGACATAGAACAACAGGCCGCCCGTTCGACCGCCCATCGCGCGTTCTCGCTGGCCGACTCGCTGGTCGGGGGCGACGCGGGCGAAGCGGTGCGCTCCTACCTGCGCCTGCGCGTCCAGGGCGAGCGTCTGTCCGGGCTCGTGTATCTGATGGCCCAGCGCCTGCGCGACGCCGAGGCGGTGTCGGTGCGTCTCCAGGCCGGCGAGGCGCCCGCGGAGATCAAGCGCACCCTGCGCATGCCTCCTCGCGCGGCGGACCGTTTCATCGCCGACGTGGCGCGCACCGAGCCCGAGCAGCTGCGCGCGGCGGTCTGTCGGATCGCCGATCTCGAACTGAACACGCGCGGGGGTGCTCCGCTCAGCCAGACGCGCACGCCGTTGTCCTCACTGGATGAGGACACGCTCGCGATGCGCGCGATACTCGCGGTTACCGCCTGAGAAGGTCCTCGGCTCTCACATGTGATGGGACGTTCTCGGGTCTTGTATCCGGTGGGATCTGGTGGGCTGCCATGTGGAGGGAGCTTCATCCCACAGGCTGGAACGGTGGCCTCTATCGGATTGACCTGGATGCTCTGTTTCTCCTAACCTGTGTGGCATGCGTGAGCGCGACTACTTTGCGCTCGCCGCATACCGGCCGGGGGCCCGGCGTGACGGCGAGGTGCTCGAGGACTATGTGCAGGAGCTGGCACAGCTATACGAGATGCCCGCTGACGTCATCAGGCCTCGCTTCGAGCGGTTCCTCGACGTGTATTACCGCAGGGTGGACCCGGGGACCGCCGAGGAGTGGGCCCAGCTGCAGACAGGCGACCTCGAGCACTCCTTCATCCGCATCTCCAAGCCCTATCGGTTTCGCGAGTCCGAAATGGTGCCGGAGGCGCTGCGCGTGATCCAACGCTCGCTACGCTCGGGTGCGGCGAGGTCCTCGCTGCTGGAGTTCGGCGGCGGCTTCGGCAACGACGCGATCGTCTACGCACGGCACGGCTTCGAGGCGCACTACGCCGATCTCGTCTCGCTCCGCAACACCGACGTCGTTGTACGGCGCTTCGCCGTCCGCGATCTGGAGATCTCCGTCCACGATGCGGGTGCTCTCCCGGACCGGCGCTTTGACGTGATCACGGCGATGGACGTGCTCGAGCACATCTACGACGTCGAGGAGGCAATCGCCCAGCTTGCCTCCCGGATCCCCCGCGGGGGGTTGCTGTGCTGCGTCAACGCGTTTGGCGCCATAACCTATGACGGGGACCACCACGACAAGAACCGGGTCTACCTCGATCTGTTTGGTGAGCTGATGAGCGCCGCTGGCTTTGAGGAAGTCGAGGCCAATCCTCCGCTCGCCGCGTATCGTCGTGTGCGTGAGCCTGAGCGGGAGGTGGATGCCGAGCTCGCGCGCATTCGGCCCCTCATCTACGCGGCGACTTGCCGGCGCGCGCGCGAGTGCTGTGACCTGCTGCTGCACTCGATTCCCAACTCACGCGACGTCGCTTGGGAGCGGTTGCCGCTTGGGAGCGCAGCCGCCTCCGATCACCGGTCGGCTTCCGCAGCGTCGCGCTGGGAAAGCCTATGCGGTCGGGCATACGCGGCCGCTGCGCAGCGGGCGCCGCGTGCGCTCAAGCGCGCGGTTTGGCGCAGGCGCATCGCCCGTACAACCGCCGAGTTGACCCACACCGGCGATCCCGCCAGGACGCTGGGCGCCCTGGCGGACTGGGTCTCGGTGCTGCGGATCGCCGAATACCGGTTGAGCTCGCTGGTGCCTGGCCGAGCCAACGGCCAGCGTTGCTGAGCGCGGTCTAGGACCTGTCGCCCGCGACAACGCGGGCCGCGCGGGACTTCTTGCGTGCGCCGGTGTTGCGATGCAAGGCGCCACGCTTGACGGCCTTGTCGATCGTGCGCACGAGGCGACGGTGCTCGGCCTCGGTGGCCTCGCTGTCGCTCTCCTTGGCGAGAGCCTCCAGGCGCCGGAAGTACGTCTTGATCGCCGATGTGTACTGGCGGTTCTCGATGCGCTCGCGCTCGGAGCGGAGGATGCGCTTCTTTTGGGATGCGATGTTGGCCATGTGAAAAGGACGCTGGGGCCTAGGCAGACTGCCTTGGCGCGCCGCGCAGCGCCGTACTATAGCGCCCCGTGGCTGTGAGCTCTGAGACGGGAGAGGAAGCGGCGGGGCCCAAGCCTCCGCACAGCATCGCGCGCAACACCGCGATGTTCTCGATCGTGACGGGCTTCTCGCGGATCGTGGGGCTGTTGCGTGAGATCGCGTTTGCCAGCTACTTCGGTACCAGCCCCGCCGCATCGGCCTACACGATCGCTTTTCTGGTGCCCAACTTCGTCGCGCAGCTGTTTGCCAACGCGGCGCTGTCGGCCGCCTTCGTGCCCGTCTTCACCGACCTGTTGCAGCAGGGCAAGAGGCGCGAGGCGTTCCGGCTCGCCTCGACCTTGTTTTGGATTCTGCTGATCGCACTGAGCGTGGTCACGGCCTTCTTCATCCTCGCTGCCGGCACGATCATGCCGCTGTTCACGGGGCCCAAGTTCGAAAGTGCGACCGTCGCGCTCACGGTCGGGCTCTCACAGGTGCTATTCCCGGTGGTGCTCCTACTCGGGCTTACCGGGCTGCTGCTGGGCATCCTGCAGTCCTACGACCGTTTCACGCTCCAGGCCATCTCCCCGGCGATATGGAACGTGATCATCATCGTGTTCCTTGTCGTGCTGCATCCGCACTTCCACGGCGAAGCGAGCATCTACGCGTTCGCGATCGGCGTGCTGGTTGCCACGGGCGTGCAAATGCTGATGGCGCTCGGGGCACTGGCGCGGATCGACTTCCGCTTGCAGATGACGATCGACTGGCACGACCCGCGTGTGAGCCGCGTGTTCCTGCTGATGATGCCCGTGACGATCGGCCTCGGCATCGTAAACCTCGACCAGCTGATCAACTCGGCCTTCGGCACGCTCGTCTCCGACGAAGCCCCACGCGCGATCGAAAACGCCTTCCGTGTGTACATGCTGCCGCAGGGCATGTTCAGCGTCGCGGTCGCGACTGTGCTGTTTCCGACGATGAGTCGCATGGCGTCTCGTCGCGACACTGCGGCGATGCGCAGCACCGTCGCCTCGGGGATGCGCCAGATCAACCTGCTGCTGATCCCAGCGGCAGCGTTCATGGCGGTGCTCGCGACCCCGATCGTGCGGTTGCTTTTCCAGCGCGGTGAATTCGACGCGCAGTCGACGCATCTGGTGTCAATCGCGCTGTTCTGGTTTGCCTTCAGCCTTCCCTTCGGTGGCCTGAACCTGCTGTTGACACGCACTTTCTTCGCGGTGCAGCGCCCGTGGATTCCCACCCGCCTGGCGGGGATCAACATCATCGTGGACATCATCGTCAGCCTCAGCCTGTACAAGCCGTTGGGGATCGCGGGGCTCGTGATTGGGACGCTCGTGGCGAACGTGGTGATGACCGCGCTGCTGGCCACCCGCGTGCGCACCGGCTTCAACGGACGCCTGGATGGAGCGCGCACGACGATGATCACGGTGCGAGTGTGCACGGCCTCGGCGCTGCTCGCGGGCGTGTCCTACAGCGTGTGGTACGTGCTCCACGCGCTGTTTGGCGTGTCGCTGCCGGCGCAGATCGTGAGCGTGGGGGCCGCGGCTCTCGCGGGCTTGTGGGTGTACTCGCGGGCGGTGCTCGCGATGCGCGTACCCGAGGCCCGTCAGGTGCAGCGCCTGATCATGGCCCAGTTGGGACGTGCGTGACGCCGCCGGCGAGTCGCCTCGCGCCGGCGCCGTACGCAAGACGAAGGGCCGAGAAGGCTCTCGCCCTCCCGGCCCTGGTCCGGTCATAGATCGCCATTGAACTACTACGTCCCAGGACTTGTGTCTTATGCCTGGGCGGCTATGACACTCCCAACCACCTGGACTGGCCGTCCCCGAGGGGACGCGTTGCCTGGCTCGAGCCCGCCTGTCCCCCGAAGGGGTGGAAGGCTCCGGTCGAGTGGGCGATCCGCCGAATCTCTAAGGCTATCGCGCCGCGGTCTCGTCCAACGGGCGCGGCGACCGGTCAGACGGCCATCCTGCGGAGACGAGCGGATCTTGTCTCCCATCCCCTCCCAGACGGCGGGCCATCTACGCTGTAGCGGCCCATGGACCAAAGCCGCATACGCAACTTCTCGATCATCGCCCACATCGACCACGGCAAGTCGACGCTGGCGGACCGCATTCTCGAGCTGACGCACGCCGTGGAGGAGCGGGCTATGCGTGCCCAGGTGCTCGACTCGATGGACTTGGAGCGCGAGCGGGGAATCACGATCAAGGCGCAGGCGGTGAAGGTCGCCTATACCGCCTCTGACGGAGAGACCTACCAGCTGCACTTGATCGACACGCCCGGCCACGTTGACTTCACGTATGAGGTGTCGCGCTCGCTCGCCGCGTGCGAGGGGGCGCTGCTGGTCGTGGATGCCTCCCAAGGCGTGGAGGCGCAGACGGTGGCCAACACCTATCTCGCGGTGGAGGCCGGGTTGGAGTTGATCCCGTGTCTAAACAAGATCGACCTGCCCGGTGCCGAGCCCGAGCGGGTGGCGGGTGAAGTGGCCGAGCTGATCGGTGAGCCAGAGGAGGCGATCCTCGAGATCAGCGGCAAGACGGGTGCGGGCGTGGCGGAGGTGCTCGACGAGCTGGTGCGGCGCGTGCCGCCGCCCTCAGGCGACCCGGATGCGCCTCCGCGCGCGCTGATCTTCGATTCCGAGTTCGACCAGTACAGGGGCGTGATCGCTTACATCAGAGTCGTCGATGGCGTGTTCCGCAAGGGTGAGGCGATCAGGGCGATGGCGGCCGGGACGCACGCGGAGATAGACGACATCGGCTTCTTCTCGCCGACGATGACGCCGGTCAAGCAGCTTGCGGCTGGCGAGGTGGGCTATCTGATCACGGGCATCAAGGACGTGACGCACCTGCGCGTCGGCGACACGCTTACGACCGCGGTGCGCGGTGGGCAGAGCGCGAGCGAGCCGCTGCCCGGCTATCGCGAGGTCAAGCCGATGGTGTTCTGCGGCCTCTTCCCGATCGACTCCGACCGCTACCCCGACCTGCGCGACGCCCTTGAGAAGCTAACGCTCAACGACGCCGCGCTCTCGTGGGAGCCTGAGACCTCCGACGCGCTCGGCTTCGGCTTCCGCTGCGGCTTCCTCGGGCTCTTGCACATGGACATCGTGCGCGAGCGCCTGGAGCGCGAGTACGACCTGGAGCTGCTCGCGACGATGCCATCGGTCGAGTTCGACGTCACCCTGACCAATGGTGAGGAGCTGGAGGTGCACAACCCCTCCGACATGCCCGACCCCGGCACGATCGCCGAGATCCGCGAGCCGTTCATCAAGGCGCAGGTGATCGCGCCCCGCGAGTTCGTGGGAGCGGTGATGGAGCTGTGTCAGGAACGCCGCGGCGAGCCAGCCGGCATGCACTACCTCTCGCCCGAGCGCGTGCAAATGAGCTACGACCTGCCGCTCGCGGAAATCGTGCTCGACTTCTTCGACCAGCTGAAGTCGCGCACGCGCGGCTATGCCTCGCTCGACTACGAGCTGAGCGACATGAAGCCGGCCAACCTCGTCAAGCTCGACGTGCTGCTTGCCGGCGACACCGTGGACGCGCTCTCGATGGTCGTGCACCGTGAGAAGGCCTACGACATGGGCCGCACACTCACCGAAAAGCTGCGCAAGCGCATCCCGCGCCAGCAGTACGACGTGCCGATCCAGGCTGCGATTGGCTCGCACATCATCGCCCGCGAGACGGTCAAGGCTTTTCGCAAGGACGTGATTGCCAAGTGCTACGGCGGCGACATCAGCCGCAAGAAGAAGCTCTTGGGCAAGCAGAAGGAGGGCAAGAAGCGCATGAAGCAGGTTGGGCGTGTGGAGGTGCCCCAAGAGGCATTCCTGGCGGTGCTTGAGATCGGCGATGAGTAGCCGGCTCAATTCGCGGGAGCTGTCCCCCGAAAATAACTCGCAGGTTATTTTTGGGATTGGATGGGCGTGCCTTTCGAGGCACAGCGCGTAAATGCGAGTTCTGTTTGTGTGTCTGGGCAACATTTGCCGCTCGCCGACCGCGGAGGGTGTGATGGCAAAGCTCGTCGCCGACGCGGGGCTACAAGATGAGATCGAGCTCGACAGCGCCGGGACCGGCGCCTGGCACACTGGCGAGCCGGCGGACGCGCGTGCCCGCAAGGCGGCATTGGCACGCGGGATCGAGCTGCAGAGCATCGCTCGCCAAGTCCGCACCGAGGACTTCGAGCGCTTTGACTTGATCCTTGCGATGGATGGCTCCAACCTGCACGCGCTGCGTCAGCTGGCGCCGGATATGGGCGCGCGGGAGAAGGTCAGGCTGCTGCGCGAGCTCGATCCTGCCAGCGCCGATCTGCCCGACCTGGACGTGCCCGACCCCTACTACGACAGCCAGCGTGGCTTTGAGATCGTGCTCGACCAGGTGCAGGCAGCTTGTGAGGGACTGCTCGCGCAGATGCGTTTCCCCGAGACGCCGTGAGCACTTCGGTACGGGCGGGTGAGCTAGCGTGAGCCTGCCGGTGGGAGCGGCCGAACCGCGGCGTGTGGGCGGCGGCGACATCAACGAGGCTTGGCACGTGCGCTTGAACGGAGGGGAGGCGTTCGTCAAGACGCGCTCGGACGCTGGCGAAGGCGAGTACGCGCTTGAGGCGGCGGGGCTGGAGTGGCTGGCCGAACCCGGCGCGCTGCGGGTGCCTGGAGTGATCGAGGTGGCTGAGGGTTATCTGGCGCTCGAGTGGGTGCAGCCGGGCGGGCTGAGTGCCGAGGGCGCCGAGGAGCTGGGGCGTGGCCTGGCGCTGATCCATGCGGCAGGGTCGCCCAACTTCGGCGATCCGGGCTTCGGTGAGCGCCTGGACATGCAGGCACGGTTTGGCTCGCTGCGCCTGCCCAACGAGCCCTGCGCGGATTGGATCTCCTTCTACGCCGAGCGCCGTCTGCTGCCACT
>JBAQGH010000049.1:0-9504 GCA_049287685.1 Solirubrobacteraceae bacterium
CCCCCCCCGGCCGGACGGTACATGTACCGTCCGGGGGAGGGCCGCATGCGGCCCTCCCTTCCCCAACTATGGATTTGATTTTTCCGCGTGCCGCGCGATCCAGCTCGCCCCCGGCGTGTCGGTCAGCCCGTGCAACACGATCGAGCAGAACACGACCAGTGCGGCCAGGTCGAAGATGCGCTGACCATTGGCGATGTGCTGGTCGAGCACGAGCAGCGAGAAGGTCATCGTCGCCACACCCTTTGGGCCGAACCAGCCCATGAACAAGCGTGTCTGCCTGTCGGTATCCGTGCCCATCAGAGCGATCCAAACGGCAAGCGGGCGGGCGATCAGGAAGGTGGCTGCCACGAACACCAGAGCTATCCAGCCGCTGCTCGCCAGCGCGTCCAGTGTCAATAGCGAGCCGAACACGACGAAGATGCCCAGCTTGACGATCTCGACGAGGTCGTCGGCGCGCTGCTCGAAATGGCGGCGCAGGTCGGGGCGGCGCACGCCGAGCACGATCGCCGCGACAAACACGGCGATAAAGCCGTTGCCGCGCGGGGAGAGCACCGTCACGCCATAAGTGGCAAACGCCACTCCAAGCGCATAAAGCGACTTCTGATGTGCGGGAATCGGGTGCTCGAGCGGGCGCTTGTGCTCGCGTGGCATCAGCAGCGAGGCGAGATAGCCGAGCACGACGCCGAAGACCAGTCCGAGGCCGATGTCCTGCAAGACAAAGCGCCACCACACGAAGTTCTGCGAAACGCTTGAGAGCGCGGCAAGGAAGGCCAGCACGGCGGGCAGCGCAAGACCGTCGTTCAGGCCGGACTCCAGGTTCAGCGAATGGCGCACGAGACGGGGGACGCGCGGGTTGGTGACGATGCTCGAGGTGAGCACCGGGTCGGTTGGTGAGAGCAGCGCACCCAACAGCAGCGACTCGGTCCACGACAATTTGACCAGCAGGTGCGCCGCCACGGCGACGATCCCGGCCGTGAGCGGCATGGCGATGGCGAGCTTGCGCAGCGGTAGATGCCAAGCTCGCTGGAGCATCTCGCCCTCGACCTCCAGGCCGTCGCGGAAGAGGATCACGATCAGGGCTACGAACGCCAGGTCCTCCACAAACCCGGATTGGGCGCGGAAGCTGACCAGTTCCAGGCCGCCGTCTCCGACCAGAAATCCGGCCAAGACGAACAGAGCGGCAAGCGAGAGGAACGAGCGCTGAGCCAGTCCCGAGGCCAGCGCGCCGACGATCAGCAGCCCGCCGAGGAAGGCGGCTGTAGCCTGGAAGGTGGGCACGCGCTTAGCTTCTCATGTGTCGGGTACGTCAAACGGAAAGAGTATGGCCCCGATCAACGGGGGTATATTGGACAGAATCTTCAAAGCTCATGAGTAGAGGCGGTGGCCAAATGGCAGCAAAAGACAGAATCGGCAAAGCAAGCGAGGCGGTGCGTTCCAGCGACTACCTCAAACGTCTAATCGAAGACGAGCAGCTGCGCGACAACTTGCTTGCCGCATACGCGGCAGGACGCAGCGCCTACGGGCGTGTCAGCAACGGCAAGCCGGCGGGCAAGGCGCTGCTCGAGGATCGCAAGCTGCAGAAGGAGCTCTCCGAAGCGGCAGCTGCGCTGCGCGACGCTTCGTATTCGATCAAGCAGCCCGCGTCCAAGTCAAAACGCAAAGGCGGCCTCGGGCGCGCCCTCTTGCTGATCGTCGTCGGCACGGTCCTGGCACTGGCCTTGAGCGAGGACTTGCGCTCGAAGGTGCTCGATCTGCTGTTTGGCGCCGAGGAGGAGTTCGACTACAGCTCCACCACGATGCCGGCGCAGGAGGCCCCTCCGGCTCCCGCGGATATGCCTGCCGCGTGAGCATGGATGCTCAGCACATCGCCTAGATATGACGCACACCGTAACCGCTGACACCGACAACGCTCAGGTCCAGGACGCGGCTGCGAGTCGTGATGTCGGCGAGCCGAGCGGTTCGTCGACACGCTCGCTCTCGGGCGAGAAGGCTCAGCGCATCGTCGAGGCGATGCGCCATAGCGTCGCGCGGCGCGGCGCCGCCGGCTCGACCTTCGATCACGTCTCGCGCGAGGCGGGCGTATCACGTGGCCTGTTGCACTACTACTTCGGTACCAAGGAGCAGCTGCTCGTTGAGGCGGCGCGCCGCGACTGCGAGCTGCGCATCGAGGCGCTGGAGAAGCGCTTGGCGGGTGCACAGACGGCCGACGATTTCGTCGCGCTGCTGGCCCAGAACCTGCAGGACACGATTCGCGAGGACCCCGATTTCGTGACGCTGGTGTTCGAGCTGTTCACGCTGTCGAGGCGCAACGCCGACATCGCGGTCGAGTACGCCAGCCTGCTGCGGCGTACGCGCGAGCGGCTGGCTGGGATGCTGGCCGCCGCACAGCGTGAGGGCGTGCTACGCCTGCACGCCGAGCCGGACGCCGTCGCGGACATCCTCTTCTCGCTCGGCGACGGCTTCGCATTGCGCATGATCTCAGAGCCCGACCGCGACTTCAGCGCGTCGATCCAGGCGGGCATCGAGTGCGCCCGCTCGCTTGTCGCCGACTGACGCGCGGGCGCGCCCACTCGCTCCCCGGCGACTGACAGCGCAGCCACCCTCTTATAATCACGGCTCATGCCCATCTACGAGTACAGACGACCCGACGGCAGCACGTTCGAGCTGCAGCAGTCCTTCAGCGACGACACGCTCACCATTGACCCCGAGACCGGAGTCCCGGTCGAGCGTGTGCTGCACGCGCCGGCGGTTCATTTCAAGGGCAAAGGCTTCTACAACACCGACTACGGCACGCGTAAGCGTCAGCGCGAGAACGCAGCTTCCAGCGACTCGTCCTCCTCTGGCTCCTCGGGGGAGTCTTCCTCGAGCGAGGGATCCTCCTCAGACTCCTCCTCCGCGGGCGACTCTTCTTCCAAAGGCGACTCCGCCGCCAAGAGCGACAGCAAGAAGAGCGAGTCCATCGGCAAGTCCGAGAAAAAAGCCGACGCCAAGCCTGTCGCAGCCGCGAAATAGGCGCTGATCCGGCCCGCCCGCGCCCACGTTTCGCATTTGACTGTCTCGAAAACGTCGGTTTGACCCGTTGTTGATGTTGTCTTGTTTGTCGATGTCTCGAAAAAGGGGTGCTTAATTGGGGCCTCTCCCCATTGGTTAGGCACCAAATTAATCAGGTCCCTGACGAATTGAGCCAGCGTTTTGGGAACTCGCGATTTGGTCCATTACCGTGTGTAGCTGTTGTTCCCCTCGTGGGTCTTCAACCGGCCATGAACCGCGCCACGTCGGCGCGGCGGGCAACTTCGGAGACAGTCAGACCTTCCCCACCTTCCGGAAGCGTGGTCTGTCCGGTGGGCTTGAGTACCTGTGTCGGCGGCGTTCCGGTCACGGCCAGCGCCGCGAACATGCCGAGCAGTTCCGCCCCGCTCATGTCGGAGATGATCGCCGGTGGCGCGTTCCAGGCGATCAAAGGCAAGCGCAGAAAGCTCGAAGGCGAGAGCAGCTGGTCCTTCATGTCGTTGAACAATGCCTGCTGGTGTTCCTCGCGCTGGATGTCGGTCTCCTCAGGAGCGCACAGGTTCTCGCGTGTGCGGGCGATAGCGAGCGCTTGCTTGCCATCGATGTGATGAGTACCAGTGCTCAGGCGCAGGGTGAAGCCGCCGTCAGAGGAGCCGCCGTCGAGCTTGGAGGTGATGCAACCGCCGCTATAGGCGACCCCGCCCATCGCGTCGACCAGCTGCGGGAAGTTTTCGAAGTTGACTTCCACCACATGGTTGATCGGGATGTCGAGCCAGTGCTTGATCACCGACACCGACTCGGCCGGCCCGCCGTACTCGTGCGCCGCGTTGATCTTCTGCAGGCCGTGGCCGGGGATTTCGACGACCGTGTCGCGCGGGATCGACAGACGCGCCGCGTGCCCGCCGCCGGTGCGGATCAGCATGATCGTGTCTGAGCGTCCGTACCCGGTCGTTTCCGCCCCCGGTTCCTTGCTGTCCTTCTGGCGGCGGTCGGAGCCGAGCACGAGGATGTTGTTGGCCGATGTCAACGGGAAGCCGGAGGGATCGAGCACGCCTGCGACGTTGGACGGGAGCGAGGTGCGCTCGAAGTGGGCGCTTATCAGGAAGAGAACCAGCGAGAGCGCAAGCCAAGCGAAGACGAGCGCGCCCAGCCCCAGGATTATGCGCTTGGGGGTTATGCGCTCTCGCCAGGGGCGCTGGTTTGTCGCATTTGCGCCTGCCCCCAGCGCGCGCGGGGGTGCAATGCGTCCTGCGGGTTGCTCACCGGGCTTGCGCGGTCGGCGCGGTCCCCTCGGGGTGACCTTCTCTTCCAGCGCGTCTTCGCGCTGTCCACTTGTGCCCTTTAGGGTAGGCAGGCGGGGTACGGCGCGGTAGCGCTTGTATTGCGGTTTGTCGTTGGGGTCGCGTGGCACGGTCTGGGTCAGTCGTTGGGTCGCGGGGGCGCGGGTCTGTGGTCAGTCGTTCGGGTCGCTGGTCATTGGACTGCGGTCACTGTGCCCGATGCCTGGGCGATGTGACAGGTGGGCATACGCGGGCCCGGCCTCGAGGGACTCGTATGGGAGTTCGCCGGCGAGCGGCGGGACCCTATATTCCTCGGATGAGCACCCCGGATGGCGCAGTAGGGCGGCTGGTGGTGTGTCCGACCCCGATCGGCAACCTGGTCGACGTGACGCTACGCGTGCTCGACGCCCTGCGCGATGCGGATGCGATCGCCTGTGAGGACACGCGGCGCACGCGCGTGCTACTGGACCACTACGAGATCGTGGGCAAGCTCGTGAGCTATCACGAGCACAACGAGCGCGAGCGAGCGCAGGAGCTCGTCGCGCGGATTGGCGAGGGTGCCGTGGTCGCGCTCGTGTCCGACGCCGGGATGCCGCTCGTATCGGACCCCGGTTACAAGCTCGTGCGGGCTTGCATCGAGGCCGGACTGTTGGTTGAGGTGCTGCCGGGCCCGAGCAGTGTGCTCACGGCGATCGTCGCCTCGGGCTTGCCCTCAGAGCACTGGTCGTTTGTCGGCTTCTTGCCGCGCAAGAGGTCTGAGCTGGAGCGAATGCTGGTCGGTGCTTCGCAGACGTTGGTGGCGTTCGAGTCCCCCCAGCGTCTTGCGGCGGCGCTGGCGGTGCTCGCCGAGCACGATCCCGACCGCCCGTTGGCCGTCTGCCGGGAGCTGACCAAGCTGCACGAGGAAGTCCGGCGCGGCAGTGCGGCTGAGCTGGCGGTCTTCTATGGCGAGCATCCCCCGCGCGGGGAGATCGTGCTTGTCGTGGGAGCCGCCGCGGCAGGGAGCGCCGATCGCGAGCAGGCACTGACGGCGCTACGCGCACTGGTAGACGCCGGCGCTCGTACACGCCCGGCGGCAGGCGTGATCGCCAAGCTCACGGGGATCGCCGCGAACGAGTTGTACAAGGCGCTCACGGACTCCTCTTGAGGCTGCCCGCGCCGCGTACCGTCGCAGTACGCCAGTAGCCTGGGAGGGTATGTCTTCTTTCTACGTAACCACCCCGATCTACTACGTCAACGCGGCCCCCCACCTGGGCCATGCGTATACGACAATTGCCGCCGACGTGCTGGCGCGCCACCATCGCCAGCGCGGTGAGGACGTATTCTTCTTGACGGGAACCGATGAGCACGGCGAGCCCGTGGCCGATGCCGCACATGCGCTCGGCGTGGAGCCCCAGGAGCTGGCGGACCGCAACTCCGAGCGCTTCCGGGCGCTGGCGCCCAAGATCGCGGCGAGCAACGATTTCTTTATTCGCACCACCGATCCAGAGCATATGCAAGTGGTGCAGGACGTCCTCTCACGGGTGCGCGAGAACGGGCACGTCTACATGGGCACCTACGAAGGTTGGTACTGCCCAAAGTGCGCCGACTTCAAGGCCGAGAACGAAGTCGACGAGGGCGAGCTGTGCCCGATCCACCATGTGAAGTTGACGCGCGAGCAGGAGGACAACTACTTCTTCGCGCTGTCGCACTTCCAAGAGCCGCTTGAACGCCTGTATGCCGAGCACGAGGACTTCGTGGCGCCACGAAGCCGCTACAACGAGGCGCTGTCATTCATCAAGTCGGGTCTGCGCGACGTGCCGCTCACGCGCCACAAGCTCACTTGGGGTGTGCCGGTGCCTTGGGACGAAGAGCACGTCTTCTACGTGTGGTTCGACGCGCTGCTCAACTACTACTCGGCGCTGTCCTATGCGCCTGTCCCCGAAAAGGGGCTTATCGCGGCGCAGCAGAGCACGGCGGCGGTTGGTGTCGAAAACCGCGATGCCCCCCGCGCGCGCGGGGGGCATGCCGCCTCGCAGACACTTACCGACACCTTCTGGCCTGCCGACGTGCACCTGATCGCCAAGGACATCCTGCGCTTCCACACGGTCTACTGGCCGGCGCTCCTGATGGCCGCCGAGATCGAGCTGCCAAAGCGCGTATTCGTGCACGGCTACCTGCTGATGGACGGCGAGAAGATGAGCAAGTCGCTCGGCAATGTGCTCGACCCGTTCGAAGTGATCGAGCGCTTCGGCTCTGACGCGCTGCGCTTCTACCTGCTTCGCGACGTGCCCTTC
The DNA here is from genome assembly GCA_049287685.1 of Solirubrobacteraceae bacterium. Classification (GTDB taxonomy): domain Bacteria; phylum Actinomycetota; class Thermoleophilia; order Solirubrobacterales; family Solirubrobacteraceae; genus Palsa-744. The sequence goes on from JBAQGH010000049.1 coordinate 6,566, forward strand.
GGTCAGGATGGCTCGGTCTCCACAGCATCCTTCGAGCAGCGCTACGAGTCGGAGCTGGCCAACGACTACGGCAACCTCGTCAGTCGCAGCATCGCGATGATCGCGCGCTACCGCGACGGCGTCGTGGACGTGGGCGACCCGGATGAGCTGCTCGGAGAGGACTTCGCCGGCTTGCCCGAGCTTGTGGCAAGCTTGCTCGAGCGCGTTGAGCTGACCAACGCGCTCGACGAGATCTGGCAGCGCGTGCGCCGCCTGAACCGCTACGTGGAGGAGCAGGCGCCATGGCAGCTGGTCAAGGACCCTGAGCGCGCGGCGGACCTCGACCGCGTGCTGCGCACGCTCGCCGAGGGACTGCGGGTCGTGTCCGTGCTCTTGCATCCATACCTTCCCGACGCCACCGAGAAGCTGCTCGACGCGCTGGACGCCCCCGACATCTCCTTCGGCGGCGCCGGCTTTGGCGAAGGGGAAATCCGTTACGCGCAAAAGCTCGAGCCTCTGTTCCCCAAGAGCTCATGATCGACAGTCACACTCATCTGTACCTGTGCGAGGAGCCCGACGCCGAGCTGGTCGAGCAGGCCGTCGCTGCCGGTGTCACGCGCATGCTGACCGTAGGCACCAACAGCACCTCCTGTCGCGCCGTGCTCGCGGCCGCCGAGGCCTTTCCCCAGGTGTACGCGGCCATTGGCCGCCACCCCAACGAAGCGCGCGGCTTCGACGACGCCGACCTGGCCGAGCTGCAGGCGCTGGCTGCGCACCCGCGCTGCATCGCGATCGGCGAGACGGGACTCGACTATTACCGAGAAGACACACCGAGGGAGGACCAGAAGCGCGCGTTCTCCGCCCAAATGGCACTTGCCCGAAGTACAGGCACGCCCCTCACAATCCACACAAGAAACGCCGACGAGGACACCCTCGCACAGCTGGCCGAAGAGGCCCATGGATTGAGTGTCGTAATTCACTGCTTCTCGATGCCCGACCGCCTCGATGAGTGCGTCGAGCGCGGCTACATGATCTCCTTTGCCGGCAACGTCACCTATAAAAGCGCCGCGGATCTGGCCGACGCGGCACGGCGCGTGCCGGCCGAGCGTTTGTTGGTGGAGACCGATGCGCCGTATCTCAGTCCGCAGGTGGTGCGCAAACAGCGCAACCAGCCCGCTTTCGTGGCACACACGGCGGAGTTCATCGCCGAGCTGCGCGGCGTGTCCTTGGCCGAGCTCGACGCGACGGTGGAGCGCAACGCCGAGCGTGTTTTCGGATGGTGAGTACCCATACGGCGGGTAGGGCCAGTCGGCGCAGCAGAGAGCTGGGACAGAACTTCCTGCGCGACCCAAACATCCTGGAGGTAATCGGGCGTGAGGCGGAGCTGTCGGCGGAGGATGTGGTCCTGGAGGTCGGAGGAGGAGAGGGGGTCCTGTCGGCGTATCTCGCGCCGCGCGTGAGCAGGGTGCACGTGGTGGAGCTGGACGAGCGCTTGCGCGGTGCGCTCGAGGGCAGCGTGGCGGAGTTCGACAACGTCTCGTTGTGGTGGGGCGACGCCATGCGCAGCGACCTTTCCGCGATGCAACCAACGCCGACCAAGATGGTGGCCAATCTGCCTTACGGGATCGCCGCCGGGATCATCCTGCGCACGATCGAGGAGCTCGAAGATGTGGCTTTGTGGTTGGTGATGGTGCAGCGCGAGGTAGGTGAGAGGCTGGCGGCGGCGCCGGGGAGCGGCGTGTACGGCGTCAGCTCGGTGCTGGCACAGCTGGCAGGCGAGGTGAAAGTGGTCAGGGCGATCCCGCGCACCGTCTTCCGCCCGGTGCCGAACGTGGATTCCGTATTGGTGAAGATCGTTCGTACGGCTGTCGCACCGACGCCCGCGGTACGCAGCCTCGTCGGCGGTGCCTTCGCGCACCGGCGTAAGGCGCTGGCGAGATCGCTCGTGCTCTCGGGGACGCACCACACGCGCGAGGGCATCCGCGCGGCGCTGGTCGAGCTGGGCCACCCAGCCGACGAGCGCGCCGAGCGCCTAGCGCCGGCGGAGTTCGTCGAGCTGGCGAAGGTGCTGGGCCTGTGAACGGGTCGCCGCTTGCCCTGCCGCTGCGCGCGCTGGCTCCCGCGAAGATCAACCTGGGCCTGTTCGTCGGTCCGACCCGCCCCGACGGGCGCCACGAGCTGGCGAGCGTGATGCAGTCGATCTCGCTTGCCGACGAGCTTGTATTGCAAGCTGCGCCGCCCGGCGCCGAGCACGACGAAGTTGTGTGCGAGGCAGTGGCCGGCGAGAACCTCGCGGCGCGTGCGCTGGAACTGTTCCGCGCCGTCACGGGCTGGGATGCGGCCCCGCTGCGGCTGCAAATCGACAAGCGCATACCGATAGCCGCGGGCCTGGGCGGTGGCTCCGCGGATGCGGCGGCCACCTTGCGCCTGGCCACAGCTGCCTCGGGGCTGGGGGATTTGGATTTGTTGTTCGTGCTTGCTGCCGAGCTGGGTGCGGATGTCCCCGCGCAGGTGGCGCCAGGGCGCTGGCTGGCAACCGGCGCCGGTGAGCAGCTGCAACCACTCCCCGATCCCGTCTCGCCACTTGGCGTGCTGGTTTTGGCGCACGGCTCCGGGCTCTCCACGGCCGAGGTATATGCCACCGCCGATCGGATTGGCATCGCCCGCGATGCGCGCAATCTCGAGGAACATCGCGAAATACTGGTGAAAGCGTTCGAGCTCGGCTCGGCCCTGCCAGCCGAGACACTCCTTTTGCACAACGATCTGCAGGCATCAGCCGTGAGGCTGTGCCCAGCGATCGAAAAGACGCTCATGGAGGCGCGTGAGGCTGGCGCGGAGACGGCCTTCGTCAGTGGCTCTGGGCCCACCGTTGTGGCCTTGTTCGGACGCGCAAACGGCCTGTCCCGCGCCGAGCGCGCTGCCGCCGGCCTGGCCGGCCGCTAGCCGGCCGCACTCGCCGC
>JBAQGH010000050.1:0-17994 GCA_049287685.1 Solirubrobacteraceae bacterium
TGCGCGACATGGACGGCGCCCGCACGCTGCTCGACGGGGTCGGCCCCGACGGCGGCGCTGCCCTGCTCGCGGGAGAGGCGGCAGGCGAGAGCGATGGTTCTGCAGAGCAGAAGGCTCCGGCGGGGCAAAACGGTGGGGGCCGGACCGTCGCCCAGGAGGGCGGCGGGCGCTCGGCTGAGCCGGCCGGCAAGCCGCCGGCGGCGGGCGCGCTGCGTCTGACCGACCTGCTGGGTGGATCGAGTCCGGTGCTGGCACTCGCTCACAGGTTGCTTGCCGATGCTTGGGTGGTCGAGCGTCTGGAGGATGTGGCCGAGGATTTCCGAGGTGTCGCGAGTACTGTTTCGGGGCGGGTCATGTTTGCCGGCTGGGGCGAGCTGCGCCAAGTGACCGAGGGCGGAGCCGAGCGCGTGCTCGCACGTCGCAACGAGCGCGATCGACTGATCGCCGAGAGCGAGCAAGCCGTCGTCAGCGAGCACGCGGCCAGAACGGCGGTCGAGCAGGCGCTCGAGCAGGCACGCGAGGCCAATTTGGCACGCGATCAGGCCGATGGTGCGCTGCGCGACAGCGAGCGTCTGCTGGGTGAGGTGGCCGAGGCTCAGCGCAAAGCGGTCTGGTTGATCGAGCAGCGTAAGGCCGCGCCCGAGCAGGGACCGCTGGCGGTGCGTCGCGCGGAGTTGCAAGGTGAGCTGGCGGCTGAGCGCAGGCAGGCCGAGCGCAGGCATGCGGAACGGGCTGAGCGCGCACGGCGAATCGAGCGTTTGCGAGCCCAGCGCACAGCCGACCTCGAGCTCACGCCGCGCGCCGAGCGCCTCGCGACGGTGCTTGCCGGCACGGGCGAGGCGATGACCGGCCTGTTGGAGCAGATAGAGGCGCTGCTGAGCGAGGACCGTGACGCGGGCGAGCAGGTCTCCGCCGAGCTACGTGCCTGCGCCCAGGAGGAGGCCGAGATTCAGGCGGCGTTGCGCGTCGAGGGCGAGGCCGTGACCGGGGCCGAGGTGGCCGCCCAGCGCTTGCGCGATCAGGCGGCCGAGGCTCAGGAGGAGCTGCGCGAGGTCTGCGAGCGTCTGGAGCTGCCTGTGCCGGGCTCGGGGCGCACACAGCCAGGCGATGAGAACGCTCCCGACGCGCTGGACGGTGAGCGTGCGGATGAGTCACAGGACACCCCAGACGGCGCTGCGGGGGAGTCCGAATTGGAAGAGTCCGAAGCGGAGCCAGTCGAACCTCTCGGTGAGGAGCAGGAACAGGCGCTGCGCTCACGCCTGGAGCGTCTGGCGCGTCGTCGTGAGCAGCTCGGTCCTGTGAACCCGCTTGCCCAGGATGAGTACGCCGAGGCGGTCGCTCACGTCGAGGAGCTCGAGGAGCGGCGCACCGATCTGGAGACGGCGCTGCGCGAGCTGCGGGCCGTGATACGCGAAACCGACCGCCAGATTCATGAGACTTTCAACGAGACCTTCAGCGCCGCGGCACGCAACTTCGAGGAGCTCGTCGGCGATGTGTTCCCGGGAGGCAGCGGACGCTTGCGCCTGGTCAAGGACGAGCAGGCTCCACGCGCCGTGCTCGGCGGCGAGCCGGCGCCGGAAAACGGCGAGGCGCCCGACGCCGAGGCAGCGGCGGAGATCGAGGCTGACGCCGACGAGCTGCAGGACGCCGAGGAGATGCTGGGCGTGGAGATCGAAATCACCCCGGCCGGCAAGTCGACCAAGCGGCTGTCGTTGCTCTCCGGCGGTGAGAAGTCGATGACAGCGCTGGCGTTCATGTTCTCTGTGTTCTTGGCGCGACCGTGCCCTTTCTACGTGCTCGACGAGGTCGAGGCCGCGCTCGACGATCTCAACCTCGACCGCTTCCTGACGCTGCTGCGCCGCTACGCCGACCGTGCTCAGTTCATCGTGATCACCCACCAGAAGCGCACGATGGAGGCCGCCGACTGGCTGTATGGCGTCTCGATGGCCGACAACGGCGTGTCGAAGGTGCTCTCGCGCAGGCTCCCAAAGGAGGAGCCGACGCCGCAGGTGGCCGTGGTGGAGGACCCGCCGCGGGTCGCTCCGGTCGCATAGGCGATGCCACGCGACTGGTCTGAGCTGTTCATCACCGACGAACCCACGCAGGCCTCGGCCCAGGCTTACCCTGAAGGGCACAAGCAGCCTGGGGAGGGAGGCGAACGCCGTCGAGGGCTGTTCAAGCGCTTGCGCGAAAACCTCTCCAAGACACGGCAAGCGCTTGGATCGGAGATCCAGGCAACACTATTTGCCACGCTCGACGAGCACACCTGGGAACGCCTGGAGGAGGCCTTGATCATGGCCGACGTGGGTGCAAGCACGACCGCCGCGGTAGTCGAGACGCTCGAGCGAGAAGCCACCGAAGGTGGCGTGACCAGCGGTGAGGTTTTGTCTGAGCGGCTGATCGAGCTGCTTGCGGACACCGCTCGCAGCGAGCACGACAAGATCGACATCCGCGCCAAGCCGACGGTGATTCTCGCGGTCGGAGTCAACGGCACGGGCAAGACCACGACGATCGGCAAGCTCGCCTGGCATCTGCGCAAGGAGCTGGGAATGAGTGTGCTGCTCGCTGCCGCCGACACGTTTCGCGCGGCCGCCACCGAGCAGCTGGAAGGGTGGGCCGGTCGCGCGGACTGTGAGATCGTCACGGGCCTTGAGGGCTCAGACCCGGGGTCGGTCGCCTTCGAGGCGCTCGCCCAAGCGCGAGCGCGGGGAATCGACGTGGTGATCGTGGACACCGCCGGGCGCCTTCACACTCAGGACGATCTGATGGAGGAGTTGGCGAAGGTAAGGCGCGTGATCGCCCGGCAACTCGAGGGGGCGCCGCACGAGACGCTGCTGACGGTCGATGCGACCACCGGTCAGAACGGTCTGCGCCAAGCGCAGATGTTCGCCTCCACCGCCGGTGTCAGTGGCGTCGTGCTGACCAAGCTCGATGGAACCGCCCGTGGCGGGATCGCGCTCGCGATCGCGCGGGAGCTCGGGTTGCCGGTGAAGCTGATCGGGATTGGCGAGCAACTCGAGGACCTGCGCCCGTTCGACGCGGAAGATTTCGCGCGCGCTTTGGTGGCGGAGGCATAGAACGTGTCTCAAAATCTGCGGCACCGCGAGATGCGTTCATAATCAAGTCATGGACGCTTGGATTCTGTGGTTGGTGCTCGCAGGCATCCTCGGCATCGGGGAGATGCACCAAGGCGGCTTCTACCTGGCGCCGTTCGCCGCCGGAGCGGCCCTTGCGACCGTCGTGAGCTTGTTGGGTGTGGGGTCTCTGCTCGCTGTGATCGTCTTCTTGCTCTCCTCGGGACTTGTGTTCGCGACGCTGCGACCAGTGGCCAAGCGCCACCGCCGGCTGCCCCCGTCGATCCGCACGGGTGCGGCAGCACTGATCGGTCGCAGGGCGATCGTCCTGGAGCGGATCGCAAATGACGAGGGTGTCGGCTGCGTAAAGATTGACGGCGAGGTGTGGACGGCACGCAGCTTCGACGAAGATCAGATATTCGATCCTGGAGAACGCGTCGAAGTCGTCGAAATACGCGGAGCGACGGCGCTTGTGATGCACTGAGGGGCCGCTGGCGCTTCGCGAGGCGTCGTCCTCGGTCACTCATGTACCGATTGGAGATCGATGGGATCTCCAATCGGCCAGCACATTTCGTGGGTGGGTGGGTATGTGGAATCTAGCCTCGCTCGACCATCGACCCCTCAGACGCTTAGCCGACATAGGTAACCTCTAGAAAGTCGGAACAGAAAGGACGAATAAGCCTTATGGTCGCTCTCATCGTCATAGCCGTCTTGGTCGTGTTCGCGCTGATCGCGGCCGCGCGCACGGTCCGGGTCATTCCTCAGGCACGGGCGGGCGTGGTGGAGCGGCTCGGTCGCTACAGCCGCACGCTCGAGCCGGGTCTGACGCTCGTCACGCCGTTCGTCGATCGCGTAAAGCCGCTGGTCGATCTGCGCGAGCAGGTGGTCAACTTCTCGCCGCAGTCTGTGATCACCGAAGACAATGTTGTCGTTGCGATCGAAACGGTCCTCTACTTCACGATCACCGATCCCCGCTCGGCCACTTACGAAGTCGCCAATCCGCTTCAGGCTATCGAGCAGCTGACCGTCACCACCTTGCGCAATGTGATCGGTGGACTGTCGCTCGAGGCGACGCTCACCGCCCGTGAGAGCGTCAACACGCAGCTTCGGGTGGTGCTGGACGAGGCCACCGGCAAGTGGGGTATACGCATCAACCGCGTGGAGATCAAGTCGGTCGACCCGCCGCAGGACATCAGGGCGGCGATGGAGAAGCAGATGCGCGCCGAGCGCGACCGTCGCGCGGCGATTCTCACCGCCGAAGGTGAGAAGCAGGCACAGATCCTCACCGCCGAGGGCCAACAGCAGGCCGTGGTGCTGCGCGCCGAGGGTGATCGCCAGGCCGCCGTACTGCGCGCCGAGGGCGAAGCGAAGGCGATCGACACCGTCTTCAAAGCGATCCACGACGGCAAACCCTCACGCGAGCTGCTCAGCTACGAATACCTGCAGATGCTGCCCTCGCTGGCCGAAGGCGATTCCAACAAGGTGTTCGTGATCCCCTCGGAATTCGCCGAGGCGTTTGGCGGCATCGGTGAGGCGATCGCGCGTCGCTCTGGACAGCAGCCACCATCCGCAGGCACCCCAGAGCGCGATTGAGGCTCTGGGTACGATCGCGTGCCCGCGTGGATGAGCTTTCACTGCGCCGGCGCACTGGGCTGCCAGAATTGACGGTCTGATGTTCGACTCCCTAGCTGAGAAGCTGCAGGCCACCCTGGGCGACGTGCGCCAGCGTGGCACGCTGACCGAAGCCGACATCGATGGGGCGATGCGCGAGATCCGTCTTGCGCTGCTGGAGGCCGACGTCAACTTCAAGGTCGTCAAGGGCTTCACGAGCGATGTGAAGGAGCGTTGCCTCGGCGCTGACATCGTTGGCAAGCTCAACCCGGGCCAACAGGTCGTCAAGATCGTCGCGGATGAGCTGACGAATTTGATGGGGGGCCCACCCACCCGGGCCTCGGCAGGCCTGAGCTTCTCGCCACGACCGCCGACCGTGATCCTGATGGCCGGCCTTCAGGGCTCGGGTAAGACGACCGCGACTGCCAAGCTGGCGCGCTATTTGCGCGAGGAGCATTCCTCCTCGGTGGCCTTGGCGGCCTGCGATGTCTACCGTCCCGCGGCGGTGGATCAGCTCGTGAAGGTTGGTGCCCAAGCAGGCGCGGCTGTATACGAGCAGGGGACCGAACGCGATCCGGTCGAGATCGCCGCATGGGCGCTGGGGCGTGCGCGCGAAGAGGGCAAGGACGTGCTGATCGTCGACACGAGCGGACGCCTGCACATCGACGAGGCATTGATGGCCGAGCTCGTGGGGATCCGCGATGCCGTCAAACCACACAACGTGCTGCTGGTGGTCGACGCGATGACCGGTCAGGACGCCGTCAACGTCGCCGAGCAGTTTGCCGCGGCCGTTCAGTTCGACGGCGTGGTCATGAGCAAGCTCGACGGCGACGCCCGTGGCGGCGCGGCGCTGTCGGTCAAGGCGGTCACGGGCAAGCCGATCATGTTCGCCTCCACCGGCGAGAAGCTCGACCAGTTCGAGCGTTTCCATCCCGATCGCATGGCTCAGCGCATCCTCGGCATGGGCGATGTGATGAGCCTGATTGAGACCGCCGAGCGTCAGTTCGACGAGACGCAGGCGGCTGAGTTGGAGCGCAAGCTGCGGCGCAACGAGTTCGGCCTCGACGACTTCCTCGACCAGCTCAAGACGATCCGCCGTATGGGCCCTTTGACGAACCTGCTCGGCATGATCCCCGGCTTCGCCGGTGCGCAGCTGAAAAACCTGAAGGTCGACGAGCGCGAGCTCGACCGCATCCAGGCGATCATCCTGTCGATGACCGCCGAGGAGCGCAGTCGCCCGGAGTTGATCAAGGGCTCGCGTCGCCTGCGCATCGCACGCGGCTCGGGCACCAACGTGCAGCAGGTCAACCAGCTCGTCAAGCAGTTCGGCCAGATGCGCAAGATGATGCGTGGCATGAGCCGCGGCAAGATGCCGGATGTCGGCGCGCTGATGAGGCAGGCTCGTTGATAGGGATCGGTGTGCGGTGTCTGTCGGTCCTCGGCCGTCTCCTCGATCCTTTTCGCCAGTCACCCGAACCGTCTAAGGTCACCCGAACCGTCTAAGCTCTCTAGCTGGACTGGAAAGCACTCAGAGAGGAAACCGTGTCGGTAAGGCTTAGGCTCACGCGTGTGGGCGCAAGGAAGAACCCAGTATGGCGAGTAGTCGTCGCCGATCAGCGCTCTCCGCGCGACGGGCGCGTGATCGAGACGATCGGCCACTACAACGCCCAGACAGACCCTTCGACGATCGTGATTGACGAGGAGCGGGCAAAGAGCTGGCTTGCGCGTGGCGCACAACCGTCGAACACGGTTGCGAAGCTGCTGCGCATTCAGGGCATCAGCTAGCAGCCGCATGCTCCGCGGGTGATCGGATGTCCTCCGAGGTGATGAGAGAGCTGTTGGAGTACCTGGCCCAAGGTCTGGTTGACCGTCCCGAAGAGGTGTCGGTGGAGCAGTTCGAGGAGGACGACGGCACGGTGGTGCTCGAGCTGTGCGTCGCGGATGAGGACTACGGGCAGGTGATCGGCCGCGGCGGGCGCACCGCTCATGCGTTGAGGACGGTCGTGAAGGCGTCCGCAGTCAACGAGAAGCGCCGCGTGCTCGTCGACATAGTCGATTAGGAGCAGCGAGGTGAGCGCCGGCGCTGGCGATCCCAAGGCGAGCAACGAAGGCACAACGTCGGCCGACGATGTCGGAGCGCCCTTGGCGGGAGATGGCGAGAAGACGAGCGATGGAGACGGTGGGGCGCTCGCTGTTCCTGCCGGTCGCGTTGGTCGTGCCCACGGTCTCGACGGCAGCTTCTACGTCACCGGCGCGCGTCCGCGATTGCTTGTCGTTGGCACGACGGTAAGGCTCGACGATCACACGTGCACCGTTGTCAGGCGCGCGGGCACGGACCAGCACCCGATCGTACGCCTGGAGGATGTCCAGGATCGTCCAGCCGCCGAGGCGCTGCGAGGGCGCGAGCTAACGGTCGAGCTTGCACAGGCGCCGGCACTGGAGGAGGGGGAGTGGTGGGCCCAGGAGCTGGCGGGCTGCGAGGTCGTCGACGGCGAACGATACGTGGGCACGGTCATCGGGCTGATGGAGCTTCCCTCGTGCGAGGCCTTGGAAGTAAGGCTCGTCGCATCAGAGGCTGACGGCCAGCACAAGCCGGCAGGCTCTTCGACGGGTCGGCTGCTCGTGCCGATGGTGAGCGACGCCGTTCGTCGCGTCGATCCAAAGCGCAGGCGCATCGACGTGAACATGGCGTTTCTGGGAGAGGACTGATGGAGATTGACATCTTCACGCTCTTCCCGGAGTGGTTTGAGTGGTTCGGGGCCCAGCGCCACGTGCGCAACGCGCTCGATGGGGGTTCGCGCCTGCGCTACGTGAACTTTCGCGAGCACACGCCACTGAGTGGCGGTCAGGTCGATGACACCCCCTTTGGCGGTGGCGCTGGGATGGTGTTGCGCGTCGACGTGATGGACGCGGCCATGCAAGCTCAATACGGCATCGACGCGACTGAGCTACGCAAGCGTCGACGGGTGATCGCGCTTGCCCCTACAGGGCGGCTGCTCGACGAGAGCTACGTGCAGGAGCTCGCGGCCGAGCCGGCCTTGACCTTGCTGTGCGGGCGCTACGAGGGCTTTGACGAGCGGATCGTCGAGCATCTTGCGAGTGAGACGCTATCGATCGGCCGCTATGTTCTCTCCGGCGGCGAGCCGGCGGCGATGGTCCTTTGCGACGCGGTCTTGCGCAAGCTGCCAGGTGCACTTGGACACGTCGACTCGGTCGTCGAGGAGTCGTTCAGCGGGGCGTTGGAGGGTGAGCCCGAGTATCCGCACTACACGCGACCGGCTGAGTACCGCGGCTGGCGCGTCCCTGAGATCCTGCTCTCCGGTCACCACAAGCGTATCCGTGAGTGGCGCCTGCAGCAGAGTCGTGCACGAGGAGTAGGAGCGAACGGCGCTCCATAGGGCGGGGTTCGCTACCATTCGCGGGCGCGTCGGGCAGTGCAGCGACTTCCGCTCACTCGGCGCCTTCTTTTTGCCATGAGCACTGTCATCGAAAGCATTGAGCGCAAGCAGCTGCGCCGCGTCCCCGACTTCGGGCCGGGCGACCGTGTGCGCGTGCACTTCCAGGTCATCGAGGGTACTCGTCGCCGTATCCAGGTGTTCGAGGGTGTGGTCATCAAGCGTCAAGGCCATGGAGCTCGCGAGACCTTCACCGTGCGCAAGCAGTCCTTTGGCGTCGGGGTCGAGCGTATGTTTCCCGTGCACTCCCCCAAGATCGAGCGCATCGAGGTGGCCGCCCGCGGTGATGTGCGACGGGCCAAGCTCTACTATCTGCGCGACCGCGTCGGCAAGCGTGCCCGCGTGCGCGAGCGTCGCTATACCGGGCCCGAGGAGACAGTTCAACCGGGCTTGCTGCACGAGCCGACGGAGGCCACGGACGCCGAGGGTGCGACCGCGGCAGAGACGGCAGCTGAGAGTCAGGTCGCCGAGACGCAGGGAATCGAGGCAGGAGACGCCGGGGCACAGGCATCTGCCGCAGAGGCTGATGGAGCCGAGCAGGCAACGACTTCGACGGAGGCTCCGGACGAGCCGTCCGTTTCCGCCGCGCCGACGTCCGAATCGGATGAGGGGGCTCCCGAGACGGACACAGCCGCGGAGAAAGACGCAGATGCGTCGACGGTGGCCAAGGACGAAGCCGACTCCCCCTCCGACGCCGGCGACACTGGAGCCGGCGAGCCCTCGGCGTGAAGGAAGGACCCACCTCGGTGAAGCGGACTGAGGACAGGGGTGAGCCGAAGTCCAGAACGAACTCGATTGTTGAGCTAATAGTGATCGTGCTGGTCGCGATCGGCTTGGCGCTCGCGATACAGGCGTTCATCGTCAAGCCTTATCGGATCCCCAGCGGCTCGATGGAACCGACCTTGAAAGTAGGTCAACGGGTGCTTGTGAACCGTCTTGACATGCACTTCAAAGAACCGCACGTGGGCGAGATCATGGTATTTCATCCGCCGAAGGACGCCGAACAGCAAGTTTGCGGACCACAGCCTCATATGGTCACCCCCGGCGGCGCGGCTTGCGCCACGCCTGAGCCTGAAGAGGCCAGCGTCAACTTCATCAAGCGGGTCGTCGCGGGACCAGGAGACGAAATCTATGTCAAGGACGGCCACGTCTTTCGTAAGGCAGCGGGTACGAGTCAGTTCGTCCGAGAGAAAGATTCATACATCGCTCCGTGCGGGAGCTCCTCCGAGTGCGATTTCCCCAAGCCGATCAAGATAGCCGCCGGTCACTGGTTCATGATGGGGGACAATCGTGGCGAGTCGGACGACAGCAGATTTTGGGGACCGGTCCCCACAGGCTGGATCATCGGAGGGGCTTTCGCCACCTACTGGCCTCCCGACCGCATCGGCTCCCTCTAAGGGCTCACGCTCCAAGCGCACAAGCTCATCCAGGGCTCCCTACTCTCGGCGCGTTGCTCGCCGTCGCGCGCGTAGCAAGAGCGGACAACGCCTATTTGCATTCGACCGTGCACTGGGGGTGCGCATGGTTGCCGGCGCGGATGAGGCCGGACGCGGCTGTCTGGCCGGTCCGCTCGTCGCCGCGGCGGTCTTGTTCGACTACGAGCAGCTCACGACCCGTGAGCTGCGTGCTCTCGCGACGCTGAACGACTCCAAGCAGCACAAAGCGGAGGCTCGCGAGGAGCTCTACCCGCTCGTGCTCAGCATCGCCGCGCGCGTAACCGTCGTCTCGCGCTGTGTGCAGGGGATCGACTCACGAGGCCTGCACAAGACGAATCTGGCGGCCCTGCGCGACGCCATCAGGGGCGTGACGCGCGGCGTCCCAGGCGAGGTGATGTGCTTGATCGATGGCTTCGCCGTGCCTGAGTTCGAGCGTCGGCAGCGACCGGTCGTGGGCGGCGATGCCACGAGCGCCGCGATCGCGGCCGCCTCGATAGTGGCCAAGGTCACGCGCGATCGCTACATGCATCGCGCCGACGAGCTGCATCCGGGCTGGAACTTCGCCGAGCACGTCGGTTACTCCACGCCGGTGCACCGCGAGGCGATCGGCCGCCAAGGCGTCTCGCCGCTGCACCGCATGTCGTTTCAGTCGACTGCCTACCGGCAGTTGGCGCTGTGAGTGCTTTCCAACCCAAAACGAAGCTTCGCCATTTCGGCAGCGATTTCGCGCACTTCCAGCATATAGGCGGGATTCTTCATCAGTTGCCGCGCCTCGTTCGCTAGTTCGGTGTGCTTCAGGTCCTGTGTCGGTGTCTGGGGTACTTCGCGGTCGGCCGTCCGATAGGCCTCTAGTCCTGTTGTTTGGTGAGGCAGGTCGCTCAAGGAACTCAAAGCAGTATTTGGCCGGGAAAAAGTCCGACTAGGCTGGGACGAGATCGCCTGCCGGCTCTACTTGGAATACCGATGGGAAACGGTCGGCGAGCCCAGTTGAGCGCAGCGCTTCGCCGATGATATCGGCTGCCCTTTGCGCCGCAGCTGCCCTGTCGGGTTGGTCGTCAGCAAGGACCAGCACTATCGTCGACGCATCGCCTTCCCAGGTAGCGACTGGACCCATCTCGGAATGCTGGCGCTCCAAGTGCCTCGTCAGCGGTAGCCAAATCGATTCATCGCTAAACGGTACGTTCGCTACTGAGGTCCAGGTTCGATACTCCACGATCATCTCTTATACCCCTTTTTCTTCATGCAGACGAGGAAGTTTGCAAGCGATCGCGAAGACGAGGGTGTGCCGGCGATCTTGCATGGTGGTTGATCTTCCCCCGGAGGAAAGAACAGCCAGTACTCCTTGCGCTTTCTCAATGCGCCAGCCCTGGTCTTCGGCTCGTAGTCTGATCTTCTTGAAATCGCCCTTTGAACTCATAGGAACCTCGGCCGTCTCACCAAGCCCCCTCGATGTGATCGAGGCGCAGCAGACGGTTTGAGCCGTCGACGATTACGCCGACTGCGTCGAAGCGGATCGTGTGCGCCTTAGGGCGTGCGGCGGTGTTCTCGTACAGCCAGGCACAGGCCAGCCGCTTCAGGCGTGAGCGCTGGCTGAACTTCAGCCAGGCCAGTGGCTGGTCCTCGGGGCACAGGCCACGACGACGGTTGCTGGCCCTGCGCGTCTTGACCTCGGCGAAAACCAGCGTTCGGCCGTCGAACGCGATCAGGTCGATCTCCCCGTGACGGGTACGCACGTTGCGCTCGACGATCACGAAGTCCAGTCGCCGAAAATGGCTGACGGCGAGGTCCTCGCCGAGTGTGCCCAGCGCACGTCGCGGGTCACGGGGTACGGGCGCCTCGGGTGGAGACGGGCTCTCGGGTGTCATGCATCGACCATACGGCGAAAAATGTGACGAAAAACACACATTTGTGCCAATTCACGGTCAACTAGGTGTCGCGCCTGCACATGAGCTGCCTGGTGGGCGGATATCCTGGCCTGGGCTCACCAGTCCGACGTCAGCGCATCCCCGTGAACGACACTCCAGATAACCCCAGCGACTCAGCAGGAACGCCCGAGGCTTTCGCGGAGGAACGTGATCACAGCCGTTCAGCCACTGTCCCAGGGAGTGGCTCTGGGGGGCGGAGCAACTCAATCGCCGGACACGAGGACTCGAGCCGACGGAGCGCCGATCGCTTCGGCATCGATGGCGTCAGCGGCTTCATGGGCATGCGTTGGGACAGCGCCGACACGGTTCGCCTCGAGATCCGCCCGGAGCTGATCAATGCGGGCGGCCTGCTCTCGGGTGTCGTCACGTATGCGCTCGTCGACTACTGCATGGGCTCCACGCTATGGCCGCACACGACCGAGGATGAGCACATCGCGACGCTCAATATCTCGATCAACTACATCCAAACCGCGACAGAGGGCGAGATCGTGTGTAAGACCGAGCTCGACCGGCGCAATCGTACGAACGCCGTATTGCGCAGCGACGTGCACCATGAGGACGGCCGGCTGCTCGTAAGCGCGATCGGCAGCTATGCGATCTTCCCCGCGCGTAAGCGCCCACGCGTGCCCTGACGCGCCGCGAGGGCATGCCGGACATCGCACGCACTCCTCGCGCGCTGAGCATCGCCGGATCGGATTCTGGCGGTGGCGCGGGCATACAGGCCGACCTCAAGGCCTTCGCGCGTTGCGGGGTCCACGGTATGAGCGCGATCACCGCGATTACGGCACAGAACACGCTCGGCGTCGACGCCGTTCACGCTCTCCCCCCAGAGATCGTTCTCGCTCAGATTCGCGCTGTGGTCGCGGACATCGGCGTGGACGCCGTCAAGGTGGGGATGCTCGGCAGCGTCGAGACCGTCCATGCGGTGGCGCTCGCGCTGGACGAGTTGCCAGCCGAGACGCCTGTGGTGGTCGATCCGGTGATGCTCAGCGAGTCTGGCGCCCGGCTGCTGGACCGCAACGCCGAGAGCGCGCTCGTAGCCGAGATCTTGCCGCGCGCCAGCGTTGTGACGCCAAACATTCCTGAGGCCCGCGTGCTGGCCGGCCACGCAGTGCACGCGACACCGAGCGAGCAGGTCGAGAGGACGCCGAGCGAGCAGGTCGAGACGATACGGAGCGAGGAGCTCGAGACGACGCCGGCGAGCGAACGCGGTGAGGCGATCGCCCTCGCACACGCGGTCTCCTCGCTCGGCCCCGAAATCGTCGTGCTCACCGGCGGTCATCGTGCCCAGGCGATCGATCTGTTTCTAGAGCGAGGCGCCGAGGCTGAGGGGGCCGTCGAGATTCCTGGCGAGCGATATCGCGACGGGGCAGCACACGGCTCCGGATGTACTCACTCCTCCGTGCTCGCTGCCCAACTGGCGTTGGGACGTGCACCGCTGCAAGCCGCATTCATAGCTCGCGCACTGGCGGGAGAGGCTGTCGCGGACGGTCTGCGCGACATCGGCAAGGGCTCTGGTCCAGTCGACGTGATCGGTCTTGCTCGTATGCGCTCATCCTAAGACCAGGGCTGAATGGGCTCTGTTCGTCTTTGCCATAATCGCAAGGCATGAAGCTGCTACGCGTCAAGCCCGGTCATGGTGAGGTCGTGCTGGCTGAGGGCGACGTCGCGGTGCCCGAGCAGTACAGCGAGCTGCTCGAGACCTTCAGCCGTGAACTCGACGCAGGCATGTGGGCCGCTGTCCCAACATCCACGCACTCGGGAAGGCGCGAGGCAGAGCTGGTACGCAGCTTCGAGGATGTCCCAGCAGACGCCGAGCGGGTGATCTTCTTTCCACGTGCCGCCGGAGGCGGCTGATGGCGCTCGCTCTCGGCACCGCGGCACTGATGCTGATGATGCTGCTCTCGGTGCTGGCCTTGCCATATCTGAAGCGCTCGATCGACCGGGCGCGTCTACGCCTATCGGAGAGCACGCGACACAAGCGCCCCCAGCTTGTGGACGAATACGATCCGGGCCGCGAACTGCGCGCCGAGCAACGTGCACGCGCGCTCTTGCGCTCGTGTGTCAACGAGGAGGACTGGGCCATGTATAGCGAGCTCGGCTTCCTGCGCATGTGGGGCACGCTGGAGGCGCAACCTTACGCCTACCTCATCTATCCCCACAAGCCGATCCTCGCCTACGTTCCTTCGACAAACCACATGCTCGGCGAGTACTGCATCGAGTTCCCAGATCGCACTCGCCCATTTGGCAACACTCGCTTGCCGGACTCAGACGACGTGCTGGCCAAGTGGATGGCGCTCACGGCCGACGAGCGCGCTCTGATCGAACAGGCCAACATGCACCTCCCAGGACGTCAGATTCGCGTCGCCAAGGCAAGGCGCGATCTCGTTCGCCTCGCGTGTTGGGAGCGTGAGCGCACCGAGTCACGTAGGCGAGCGCCACGTCGCGCCGGTAGTGTTCCCGCGCTGTGAGCACATCGGAGGCTTTTGACGTAAAGCACCGCTCGCGCGCCCTGATCGAGGGGCCTGAGCGTGCGGCCGCGCGCGCCTATCTGCACGGGATCGGCTACACCGCCGAGGACCTGGCCAAGCCGATCGTGGGAGTCGCCCACTCTTGGATCGAGACGATGCCGTGCAACTTCAACAACCGGGTGCTTGCCGCGAAGGTCAAGGAGGGCATCCGCGCGGCGGGCGGCACGCCGATGGAGCTCAACACGATCGCCATCTCCGACGGCATCACGATGGGCACCTCAGGCATGCGCGCCTCGCTCGTCTCGCGCGAGCTGATCGCCGATTCGATCGAGCTGGTCGCCTCCGCGCACGCCTTCGACGCGCTGGTGGTGATCTCTGGCTGCGACAAGACGATCCCCGGTGCGGTGATGGCGCTCGCGCGTCTGGATATCCCCGGCTTGATGCTTTACGGCGGCTCGATCCGCGCCGGCCGCTACAAGGGCGAGGACGTCACGATCCAACAGGTGTTCGAGGCGGTTGGCGCCTATGCGGCCGGCAAGATCACAGAGCAGGAGCTGCACGATCTCGAGGAGGTCGCGTCCCCCGGCGCGGGCGCATGCGGCGGGCAGTTCACCGCCAACACGATGGCGATGGCCTTCGAGGTGCTTGGCATCTCGCCGGCGGGCTCCTCGATGGTGCCGGCCGAGGACGGGCGCAAGCTGCAGGTGGCCGTCGACTGCGGCGAGCTGGTCATGGATGTGTTGCGCAGAGGGCTGCGTCCCAGCCAGGTCATCACCAAGCCAGCGCTAGAGAACGCCATCGCAGCGGGTGCGACGAGCGGCGGCTCGACCAACATCGTGCTGCACCTGCTGGCCGTCGCTCGCGAAATGGGCGTGCCGTTGTCGATCGAGGAGTTCGACCGCATCTCCGACGCGACGCCGCTCTTCTGTGACCTGCAACCTGGCGGCCGGTACGTAGCAACGGACCTGTACGAGGCGGGCGGCGTCCCGCTCGTCATGCGCCGCCTTCAGGAAGCCGGTGTGCTGCGGGGAGATGCGATTACCGTCACAGGCCGCACGATCGGCGAGCATGCCCAGCTCGCGAGCGAAACGCCTGGTCAACAGGTCGTGCGAGCGCTCGGCGATCCGTTGAAGCCCACCGGTGGCTTTGCGATCTTGCGCGGCAACGTAGCCCCTGACGGCTGTGTCGTCAAGCTCGCCGGGCACGAGCGCCGCCACCACATCGGTCGAGCGCGTGTGTTCGATGGGGAGGAGGCTGCCATGGCCGCGGTGCTCGCCCATGAGATCGCCGAAGGAGACGTGGTCGTGATCCGCGGCGAGGGCCCAGCGGGCGGTCCCGGCATGCGCGAGATGCTCGCCGTCACCGCCGCGATCGTCGGCGAGGGGCTGGGGGAGAGCGTCACACTGATCACCGACGGGCGCTTCTCCGGCGCCACACACGGTTTCATGGCCGCTCATATAGCGCCTGAGGCTGTTCGGGGCGGGCCGATCGGCGCGCTGGCTGACGGCGATGAGATAACGATCGACGTCGAAGCGCGTCGCATCGACGTCGCTTTGACCGACGAGCAGATCGCCGAGCGCCTATCCGCTTACGTTCAGCCGCCGCGCGCCGATGAGCACATCGACGTGGCTATCCGCAAGTATGCGAAGCTCGTCGGGTCCGCGGCCGAGGGCGCGGTCACGAGCTGAAGTACGCCGCTGTGCCGAGCGGCTCCTCGCGATGCGCCGAGTGGCTACTCAGCGATGAAGTCGCTCAGCAGCCGGTTGAACGATGCAGGACGCTCAAGCATCGCCATGTGGCCCGTATCCTCGAAGATCGCCTTGCGCGAATTGGGGATCAGCTCCTCGAACACGCTTGCGTCTGTAGCCGGGATCACCTTGTCCTCAGCGCCCCAGACGATCAACGTCGGACAAGCGATCTCTGGCAGACGTTCGGAGATCGGATAGTCGATGTTGGCACGCAGCGCTTGTAGGAAGCCGGGCTTACCGGCGCCGCGCAGCTGCTCGGCCGCGAGCGCCGCCGGCAGCCGGCCGGGATGGCGCGTCACGAAACCCAAGGTTATGTTGCGCAGTCCGCGACGACGCGCCACCCAGTCGGATCTGCTCGCTGTCCAGCCGGTGTACAGAGCGATCATCGGCGCCAGCCGGCGCAGGTATGGCTCGAGCCGTTCGACGTCGCGGTGACGATATGTGCTGATCCCCGCCGCGGACACGAGCACGAGACGCTCCACGCGTTGCGGGGAGGCGATCGCAAGCTCGGTCGAGACGAACCCGCCCATCGAGTTGCCGACCACGGTTGCGGCGCTTACCCCAAGCGTCTCCAGCAGTCCGTCGAGCGTGCGCGCATACGCAGAGATCGTGATCGGCTCATGCGGCATCGGCGAATGGCCGAAGCCGGGCAGGTCCATCGCGATCACCCGGTGATCCCGAGCGAACACAGGCAATTGCTCGAGCCAGTTCGGCCAAGAGCCCGAGAGCCCGTGCACGAACACGATCGCCGGGCCCTCGCCCATATCGATCGTGTTGACCCGGTTCCCGTCGACCGTTACCCAGCGCTGGTGCTCGCGCCAGTCGACGTCCAGCCACTTCGAGCGTCCCTCCGGGCCATAGGACTGTCGCTCCTCGCTTCCGTTGAGAGTGCCTACGCCGCTCATCTGTGAATAATCTACTGCCCATGCGCATCGCCATCGACGTCGACTCGACCCTGCACCACTATTGGGATGTCCTCTCGGAGATCTCCCGGAGGCGCTTCGGCATCGAGCTGCCCTACGAGGAGCAGTTCACCTGGGGCATCACTCGCTTGCGCCCGGATCAGCTGGAGCTGTGCATCGAGGAGAGCCACAGCGAGGAGACGATCCTCGCCGGCCGTCCCTATCCCGGTGCCGTCGAGGCGATCCGCGAATGGAGCCGGCAAGGTCACTTCATCCACATCACCAGTCATCGTGCGAACGCATGCGCGCCGGCTACCGCGCGCTGGCTGGAGCAGCTCGGACTCCCGTTTGACGATCTGTGCTGCTCCTACGACAAGATCAGCCGCTGCGTGAAGCTAGACATCGACATTCTGGTCGACGACAGCCCGCTCAACATCAGCTCCGCGATCGAGCATGGGATCGCCGCGGCGACGATCCTGCACCCATGGAACGCCGAGTTGTGCGAGGTCGAGGATGTGCTCGGCGCGCATGACTGGCCCGAGCTCGCACAGCTGCTGGTGCCGGTGCTCTGCGCGCCCTCCTCGACGCTCGTCAGCCCCCACTGAGCGATCCGCCGGGAGGGCATCGCGCGATCTCCGGCAGCGACTTGGACCAGATCTCGGCAGGGCGCCTGGACGCCACGGCGAATTAGGCGTGGTGATGAGCACTGCGATAGCTGAGACAGCCCCAAGCATCAGCGGACCTTGGTTGCAAGCGCTCGCGCTGCTCGACGAGGATTTGCGTCGTACCAATGCCGCCCCGCGCACCCGACGCGCCTACGCCGTCGACACTTTGCAGTTCGCTTGCTGGATCGACGCCCAAGGGATCGCACCGTCAGCCGTTGGTCCTCGCGATGTCCGTCGCTATCTGGCGATGCTCACCGAGCGTGAGCTCTCGGCCACGACAACCGCACGCAAGCTCGCCGCGATCCGTGCCCTGTTTCGCAGCCAGCGCGAGCACGGTCACATCGAGCAGAGCCCTGCCGACCTGCTCGCCACGCCGCGTCGCGCCTCTCACTTGCCGCGTGTTATGAAGGCGCCGGAGGTTGCGCGTCTGCTCGACTCCATCCCCGCCGGCGGCCCGCTCGAGCTGCGCGATCGTGCGCTGTTCGAGCTGGCTTATGCGTGCGGCCTGCGGGCTGAGGAGATCGTCACGCTCGATGTCGCGGACGTCGACTATGACGCCGAGCAACTGCGGGTCGAGGGCAAGGGTTCCAAGACCCGCTTCGTCCCGGTTGGCGAGCTGGCGCTGAGCGCTGTGCGTCTATATCTGGAGCGCGGTCGCCCGGTGTTCACACGTGCCCCCGTGCGCGATGCCGCGCGGCGGGCTGCGA
>JBAQGH010000051.1:0-3244 GCA_049287685.1 Solirubrobacteraceae bacterium
ATCCACTCCTGCAAGGTCCGCATGGGAACGCCAGTGCCAGCCATCGCCGTACCGAACGTGTGGCGCAGATCGTGGAAGCGATGCGACAGCTCAAGCTGCGCGGCCTTGAGCGCCCGGCGGAAGCGCCGCAGGATCGCCGCCTTGTCGAGCGGCCCGGCCGTGTGGGGATCGGCGAACACGAGCGCATCGCCGCCGCTCTCCTCCACTGAGCGGCTGAGCCGATCCAGCTCTCCCGCAACCTCGTCTGCCATCGGAACACTGCGCGTCGAGCGACGGGACTTCGGGGTGCCGAACTCGCCCAGCACGTAGTTCTGGCGAACCCTTATCCGACCGGCGGTCCAGTCCACGTCGCGCCACCGAAGCGCCACCAGCTCGCCCTGCCGCAGGCCGGTCATCGCGGCCGTGAGATACATCGCACGGTCGATCTCGCGGTAAGGCCCATCGACAGCAGCGTCGGCGAGCGCGCGTACCTCAAGCGGCTCAAGGAACCTGATCTCGGCGCTCTCGGGCTTGCCGGGCAGCTCGATATGCCGGGCGACGTTCACGGGCAGCCATCCCTTGCGCTCGGCGAACCCAAGCAGCGCCGAGAGGTAGCCGATGTAGTTGCGGACCGACTTTGCGCCGACAGGACGCCCATAGCGACGGTCCCCCTTCGCCTTCGGTCCGGGCCTCTCGCCCTTCTCCATCATCGTCATCAAATCCTGAACGTCCTGGGCCGTTATCCGGCGTAGATCGCGCTCCGCAAAGAACGGCTCAAGCCAAACGCGCAGGATCGACTCCACAGCCGTCGTCGTCGCCTTCTTGCGGCTTTGACGCTCCAGATTCGCGAGGTAACGGCGTCCCAGCTCGGCCATCGTCAGCGCATCGCCAGTCGTCGTCCGGGCGGGCTTCGTCTCCGCGATCAACCGACGCAGCTCTGCCTCGGCCTGGCTGCGTGTCAGGCCATCCCGCGAGCCCTCGACGCGCATCGGGCCGACACGACGCTTGACCTGTCGGCCACCGTCTGCACGCCAATGCGCATACCAGACGCCCCCACGCGCGTAGAGCGAGCCAGCGCCGTAGGGCCGTCGGGTCATCTTCCTCGCTGTCGCCATCACTCATCGTCTCCCTGATCGCGCACCACCATCGGCCGCCCAAGGTAGCGGGCGCTGCGGCTGCCTCAACGCGATAGTCGTCTCGTTAGTCAAGACGTCTCCCCTGCTCTGCCTGTCGATCGACAAGCAGCGAGCGCGCTGTACGCGAGGCTGCACCTCGCGTACGCCACGGCCCCCGCATCCGCGCTCGCCACCATTCCTCCAGATCGTCCGCGTTGAACCGCACATAGCGACCGAGCCGCACATGCGGAATCCGGTTCGCTCGTGCCTCAGCGAGCACCCACGACGCGGGTACCGACAGCAACCGCCCAGCCTCCGTTGCATCAAGAAGCGGCGAGAGAGGCGCGGCTGCTGGCGCGGGCGCGTCCGGTGGTGGCTTGGTGGCGGCCATCATGGTTAAGGACCCTGAGTCGCGAAAAGCGGCCAACGAGTTTCCGTCCACAACCACAGGACCGTGCAGACGGCCGATCAAATCGGCGTGCGCGGCCCCCTCAGACTCCGCGTCCGACGCCGTCGAGGCGACCTCGACACGCGGCCCTGCCCAGCCGCTCCAAGTGCCACGGACACTGATCGAGGAGTTCTCCGGGCGCTCCCGTGAGGTAGCACGGGCGGCCGAGCGGTTCCGTGCCCGCTACGGCCGTGCGCCGGAACGCGGGGAGCTGCGCAACCTCGCGCTCGAGAACCGCCGGGCGAAGGAGCTGACCACGCGCGCCGACCTGCAACGTGTGTGGAGCGAGACGGGTCGTCGCCACGACTTCGGCCCCGACGAGGCCGTACGGCTGATCGGGGCGCCCGAGCGGCCCAAGGTTGAGCGGCCGATCGAGGACCGCATCGAGGCGCGGCTCACAGAGCAGCAAGCCGTGTTCCACGCACGCGACCTGCACGCCGTCGCGCTGGAGCAGACAGCGGGAGAGATGCCACCCGATCAGGCGCTCACCGTGGTAAGGGAGATGATCCGCGACCGGCGAGTGCTCACCCTGGAGGGCGGGCGAATGACCACGCTTGTCGTGCGCGCTCAGGAGCAAGCGATCGAACGCCGCGCAGAGCTGCTTGCTGAGCCAGCCGGCCGAGACATCGGCGAGCGAACACGCGCCGCCGCAACACGCGAGGTCACCGAGCGCATCGGCGCACCATTGAGCGCCGAGCAAAGCACAGCTCTGGAGATGCTTACCGGATCGGAGCGCCTTGCTGTCCTCGTCGGCCCCGCCGGCACCGGGAAGGGCGTCGTGATCGACGCCGCCGCTCGCGCCGAGCAACAAGCCGGCCACCACACGATCGGCATAGCCGTATCCGGGTCTACAGCCGAGCGCCTGGGAGCCAACAGCCCAGCCCTCACCGGGCAGACACTCACCCTCGACGCGCTCGTCGCCCGCGCAAACATGGGGATAGTTGAGATCGGCCGGGACACAACGATCGTCTTGGACGAAGCCGGGATGGTCGATCACGCTCGCCTCCACGCCCTGACCGAGCTCGTCGAGCGCTCAGGGGCGAAGCTGATCGCGGCCGGTGACAGCAAGCAGCTCCCCTCGATCGGCCCCGGAGGCATGTTCGACAGGCTCACCGGCCACGCACCGACCGCCGAACTCGCGGACATCTACCGCACCAGCGACGCTGGCGAGCAGCAAGCCTGGAGAGCGCTACGCGCCGGCGAACCCGAGCGCGCGATGGCGCACTACCACTCCCTTGGACGGCTGCATCTCGCGGACACCCGCGACCTTGCAGCCGAGAACGCCGTCCAAGCATGGGGGCAGCTCACGAGCGAACACGATGACATCCGTTCGGTGGCGCTGATCGCGGACGCCTCAAACCAAGAGATCGACCGCCTCAACGCCCGCTCGCAACATCTACGAGCCGAACGCGGCGAACTCGGGCACCAAGAGATCGCCCTCCCCAACATCCACTACGGCCTGCGCGACGGCGACCTCATCGCGTTCAACGCCCAGCACCGGCCACACGGACAGCCCCGAATCGAGAACGGCACACACGGCCAAGTCAGCCACGTCCACGAACACGGCGTGACGATCACCCTCGACGGATCAGGGCGACGAGTTCAGCTCGCCAGCGAGCACCTCGACTCGCTACGGCTGGCCTACGCCCAACACGTCTACCGCCAGCAGGGCGCAACCGTCGAGCGTTCCATCGTCGTCACC
>JBAQGH010000052.1:0-8394 GCA_049287685.1 Solirubrobacteraceae bacterium
CCGCAGAGCTGCAGCGGGCGCGCGACTCGAGCGGCGCGCTTGTGATCGACTCCGAGGAGCCCGAGTTCTCCTTTGACAAGCGCGGCAACGTCACCGAGATACGCCCGCGTGCGCAAACCGAGTCCCACCGCCTGATCGAGCACCTGATGATCGCCGCAAACGAAGCCGTCGCGCGTCAGCTCACGCAGGCCTCGGTACCGTGCTTGTACCGCGTCCACGAGCGCCCCGACCCCGAGCGAATCCGCGCGCTCATCGCCCAGCTGGCCTCGCTGGGCGTCTCCACGCCACCGTTGCCAGACCCGCTGTTCCCGGCGCAGGCAGCGGAGCTGGTCGGCGAGATCTCGCGTCGTGTCGACGCCCACGTGCGTCGTACTGGAATCGGCCGGATTGCGCTCTCCTCGCTTGTGCTGCGCTCGCTCAAGCAGGCCTGCTATTCGCCGAAGAACGTCGGCCACGCGGGCCTGCACTCGGCCTGCTATTGCCACTTCACCTCGCCGATCCGCCGCTATCCGGATCTGGTCTGCCACCGGGCGCTTCTGTCCTCCGTCGGCGCCGGGAAACGCATGACAAGCGCGCGCAAGCTCGTAGAGCTGGGCGAATGGACATCTGAGCGCGAGCGCGACGCCGCAAAGCTGGAGCACAAGGGCGATGACATCGCGGCCTGCTTCCTGCTCGAAGATGTCTTGCTGGATGGGGGATACGACCAAGTCTTCGCGGGCGAGGTCACGGGCTTGATCGGGGTGGGGGCGTTTGTCGCATTTGGCGATGCCCCCCGCGCGCGTGGGGGGCATGTCGCTGGGAGAGATGCCGATGCCGGCGCCGATGTGCGGGTTGAGTGTCGGGTGCGTCCGATCTACGAGGGCATGCTGCCGGTGCGCCTGCTCAGCGTGGGGGAGGAGCGCGAGTGGTGGTCGCTGAACGAGCAGTCCACGATCATGCGCGGCGAGCGCTCAGGCGCGATGCTGAGGCTCGGCGATCCGGTAGACGTGCGTGTTGTCAGGGTGGACGCCTCAGCCGGGCGAGTCGATCTCGCCCCGGCTCGTTAGTCTCGCCTGATGGCCAAGGCAAAGGGCAAGAAGCGCAAGATCGGCGCCGGCGACGTGGCGAGCAATCGCTACGCCTCCTATCGCTACGAGCTCACCGACCGCGTCGAGTGTGGCATCGCGCTGCAGGGCAGCGAGGTCAAGGCGCTGCGTGCCTCCGGTGCCCAGCTGAAGGACGGCTACGCCTCGATCCGAGGCGGTGAGCTGTGGCTGCAGTCGGTGCACATTCCCCCGTATCTCCCAGCCTCGCGCGAGAACCACGATCCTGAGCGTCCGCGCAAGCTGCTGCTGCATCGCTCGCAGATCGAGGACATCGCTGGGCGCGTCTCAGAGCGCGGCCTCACGCTCGTGCCGACACGCATCTATTTCAAGGGCCCGCACGCGAAGGTCGAGATCGCGCTCGCTCGCGGCAAGGATCTCTACGACAAGCGCCAGACCATGCGCGAGCGTGACTCCAAGCGCGAGATGGAACGGGGCATCAGGGAAGCGCGACGCTGACAGGCTCGTGTAGCAAAAGCTCTGGGCGCTCGGCGAAAGAGACGTATGCTTCTTGGGAGCTCGGTTTGGCTCAGGCCACCTGCTCACACTCGGTCAAGCCATTGCGCTTGGCTATCGCCTGCATCTGGCGCTGAGTCGTCTCGCTGGAGCGGATCAGCTGCCCGGCTGCTTTGAGATTGTTCGCCTTCGCGTATTCGCCGAGCTTCGAGGTGTTTTCGGCAAGCATCTCGGCGCTAGCGATGAATTGTTTCCAGTCGCTCTCCAGATCGGCGGGAGGAACGAGTTTGCTCAGTTCAGACAGCGCCTTTTGCTCGAAGTCAGCTAGTTCGGGGGCTACTCGGGCGATGTCCTGCACAGAGTTGGCGCTCCTGGTCGCGAACTTCGCTGTAACGGTCTTGCAGATCGCGTTGGCCTTGCTCACCAGTTCAGCGTGCGTCAGCGGCTTTTCCGACCCACCGCAGCCCGCAATAGCCACAGTAGTCGCGGCGAGCATGGCCGCTGTCAGCCTTCTAGGTCCCATGCAAACCCAAATCCCGTCGCGTTGGCATATGCCCCTGTCCCGTCCTGCCCCGACGACAGCCTACAGATTCGAATCGAACGCAGTCCGCCAAGCGCGCAGCTGGAGCGACCGCTTGGTGGTCGAGCTCAGATCGCTCGGAAGCTGTGCCCGGCGCTGACGAGGATGTGAGTCTCGGACATGCCGATTCCAAGCACCAAGATCAGCCCTGCGTACACGAGCCCGATCGCGATCCGGCTGTGACGCGGCACGCGGTAGAAGGCGGCCTGCTCGATCGAGTGCGACCTCAACTGGCGCCAGCGGCGCGGCATCTCGCGCAGCGCGAGCAGGATGAAGATCAGCAGGAATGGATTGCCGAGCAGGAAGACCATCGCAACCAAGCCACCGATTCCCACGAACCACATCGAGGGTGCCACGGCGGCCATCGCGCGGCCACCGTCGAAGGGCACGACCGGGATCAGGTTGATGAGATTCAGGAAGAACGCGATGTAGGCGAGCGCGAGCAGCAGGTCGCTTCCGGTCAGCGCTCCGGCAATCGCTACCGCGACCGCTCCGAGCGTGCCGAGAATCGGCCCGGCCAAGCCCACGCGCGCCTCGGCAAGCGCGTTGTCGCCGAGCGAGCGCGCAAAGATCGCCGCGCCCAGGAAGGGAATGAACATCGGTGTGCTTGCCTTGAGGCCCTCGCGTTTGAGTTGGATCACATGGCCCATCTCGTGCACGAACAGCAGGGCAACGAAGCCGGCGGCGAACGTCCAGCCCCACAGCAGGCTGTAGGCGGCGATCGATATCAGCGCGGTGCCAGCGGTACTGAGCAAGGCCAGTTTCGGCAGCAGGAAGAGCCCCGTCTTCAGGTAGGCGCCGAACTTCGCCGCAAGTGCGGCGAGGCCCGCAAAGGCGCTGCCGATCCTCTTGCGCAGGGGGCGCCGAGGTGCTCCGAAGGGAGTCTCGCTTGCCAGGGGCACCTCGCCGTCCATCCACCCATTGTCGCAGCCGTCATAAGCGGCGCCTAATAAGCCGTTTGTCTGCCATCGGAAACGCTTTTTTCGGAATGTGCGGGGAAAGCGCGCGAACCCTCTTGACGGAGCTCGACGAGAGGCGTACGTTGGATGAAGACGCGGACCCCCGAGCCGCAAAGAGCGAGGCCACCGAGGTGTGAGGCCGCGCCACCAATCGTCGGAAGGCTTTCGGGCCGACCGGCGAAAGGTTCCTCAAAGCGGCCCGGGACCGCGTCGACTTCGTTAAGCGCGGTGCCTTGTGTACACCGTGCCTATGAGCGCCGTGCCTGTCACGCCGGTGTCGTGCCTGTGTACGTGGTGAAGCTGCTTCCGGGCGGCTTACCGCCGGCCGCCCAAATTGGTGGCCCGAGCGGTGTTCGCCAAAACAGCGATGCCGCGCGCGGGGCCGCGCATGAACAGGACGCTACACTGCGACAGGTACGCATCCACGGGGACGACAGGCTTCGACGCGGTTGGCTCGTGTGGATGGTCGCGAGTCGAGGTCCCGGGCGGCCTCGTAAAACACCCGGGAAAACCATAAGTGCGGACTCTCACGAGTACGCCCTCGCTGCTTAGTCAATAGCTAAGGCACGAGGTCTCGAGCCCCGCTCGCCTATGGCGGGGATCCTCGGGATCAGAAAGTAGGCTCACCCGGTGAGGCCCGCCTCCGCTGACCCGGGAACACAAAAGGAGGCTGGTCCCCCGCAACCCGGCCGGCAAGGCTAGCGGGAGACGAGACTAGAGCGCCGGCTACGCTCGTAGAAGCCATTCATACGCGACTGCGGACCCGGGTTCGATTCCCGGCGTCTCCATTGGCAGGCATAGGGGCGAAGTGACGCGAACTTCGCACCCTTGCAGGGGATTCTCACTCCGCGAGGGTGCGAAGGGGTGCGAAGAAAAGCCACGGATTTGCGGCGTTCCACCCCGCTTGTGGTCGCCGAGTGGTCGCGGGGCTGCGTACGCTGCGTACGTTGTGGGGTCCGAAGCCGGGAACGCGAGGTCGACTCGTCGATTCCCCGTCCGCTCTACAGCCCCAAATCCCCTTGTTGCGGCGCGGGTGCAGTCCAGGGCGCCGTGGCCGAAGTACCGCTGTGCATCGCTGGGGGCGGGTCGAAACTGCATCCGTTTGTATCCGGACCGACCGGACTGAGATCTAGCCTGAGAGCCATGACCGCGGCGATCTTCGGGCTGGTGGGCGTCATCGTCGGCGCCGTGATGCAGGGCGGCGCGGCCTGGCTCATGGAGCGCCGCCGCGAGGATTGGGCCGCCCGCAAGGCGGGTCGTCTGTTGGCCCGGGCACTCACTCGATGCCGATTCGTTCTCAAAGCCGGCCACGATGGCGCAGCGCCGTGGGGCATGATCGCCGTGGAGATCAACGAGGCTTTGGCGCGGTGGCCTGAGCACTCCGACCTGCTGGCCGGGACCATCAAGCGCGACGAGGACTGGTATGAGATTGTCGGCGCCGTCGAGGCGCTTCAACGGCTTGAACAGCGCGGGCATGCGGGCCCTCTAGACGCGGAGGTGTCGGCAGACGACCGAGAGTTTCTCGGCTATATCGCCGAGCGTTCCTGGGCAGCGGCATTCACAGCAAGCATGATCGGTGTCGTGGGCGTTCGCGCGAAACCCACCGGGCTCGTCGGACGCGCCTGGCGCTGGCTCCGCCCACAAGACGCCGAGGCGGAGATGCGCAGGCTTGTCAGGTATGCGTATGAGGCGGACGATGAGGAGCCACCTCCCGATGAGAGCTATACCTGACGCCTCCCCGCCGCCGCGCGCCTACTCGTAGATCTCCACCTCGGTCACGAGGTGTCTGTGGAAGATCGTAAGGACGACCAGGGCGTCGATGTAAAGATTCGCCCGGATGAACCTCCGTCGGTCGAGCCGGACCGATGGGCTGCTGAGGCCGGACGGCTCGTCCGTTCGCTTGAGTCGGACGTGCAGCACCTCTCCCGGGTGGAGTGTGGAAGGCTCGACGCACTCGATCCGCCCGCTCATGCTCATTCCTGTAGTCAGGTCGCAGGAGTCGTCACCCGGGTGGGCCGACACTTCGACCGTCTCACCGATCTTCCCTCCAACATCGCGACGGTATCGTCGAAGTCGAGCACCTCGTCGGGCTTCGGCGATGCGAATTGAGTTCGGAGATATCGTCGTTCGTCGTCATGTAGGCACTCACAGCAAGTTAACGCAGAGCGGCGACCGGGCCGTTCGGCGGCCGCTGCGAGACACCCAGGCAGGTAGCGTTTACGAGCCATGACGCGCTCCAAACCCCGCCTGACCCTTAACGAAGGGGATTCCGCTGGCCGTCCTCCCGCGACGCAGCGCCCGTTGGCGGGTTGAGCGCGGTGACCGTCCAAACGCACGACCCCAGTCAGATCCTCACGCTGCAGGAGCATCTCGACGCCGCCGCGGCCCTGGACTCCGGCGTCCTTGACGATCTCCGCGCGCTCGCCAGGCAGCTCGACGGGCACACGGTACTGCCGCTCATCGGCGCCGGCGGATCCTATGACTGCGGCATGCCCCTGGCCGGCCACATCGGCGAGAACCTCCGGGACGACTATTACGCGAACCCCAGCTTTGACCCGCACACCGCCGGACTGCAGCCCGACATGGCCGATGTCGCCGAAGAGATCTTCATCGCCGCCAACCAGACCGCCGTCGTGCAGGCCCTCGGGATACCCGACCCCGCACTGTGGCCGCCCGCGCACGACATTGACGATCACTTCTGCGGATACCGGGTACTCGCCAGGCTCGCCCGCGAGGACCTTTACACGGACGCCGTCACCCTCAACTACGACTGCGCCTACGAGGCCGGGCTGCAAACCGAGGGGTTCACCCTCGCCCGCGGCGCCACCCCCGGCGGCCGATGGCGTGACCACGTAACCCTCATCGCCGACCCAGAGGGCAACAACTCGACCGTGCGCCCTGGATCGCTCGCCCTGCGAAAGCTCCACGGCTGCGCGGCGCACTACCGCGACGAGGTGGACCGCGCCGCGAGCAACCACCCCGAGGACCGCATAGTCATACGGCGCCGCCAGCTCCTGAACTGGCGCCAGGACATATGGGCCCGCGACTATCTCCGCCATGCGGCGCGCACGAGCATCCTGCTGTTGCTCGGCTTCTCAGCGGGCGACCCTGACATCGTCGGCGAGCTGTACGGTCTCCTATCCGACGTGTACGCCTCCTCATCGGCGAGCGGCGAACCGCGGATCATCGTCATCGACCCCCAGCCGGACACCCCACAGCTGCACGGCCTCATTCACGCAGGGCTCGGCGACTCCTCGTCCGCTCCTGGAGCGATCACGAAGATCCGCACCCGTCCCGCCACGACCACGGCTACCCTGCTCGCGCTGCTCACCGAAACCCTGCACCACCATCTCCAGCCGGCCATGACATCCGGCGGGCTCACGCTCCCCGGCACCCTGGACCCGCGGATGGCGGCGCTGAGCGTCGCGGCACCGGTCATGCTCCGCTGGTCATACCTCCTGCGCCCCTCCCAGGATGAGGACCTCAACCAGCGAGCCAACCTGCAGTCGGCCGCCCGGCACGGCTACGTCCCACTGCGGCTCGACGGGGACACCACGGTGCGCGCCCTGCGCACTCGCGCGGAGCTGCGGGCCACGCTCGGGCGCGCCGCGCCCGAGAGCACCCGCGAGGCGCTCGAGAACCACTCCTTCCTCACCGACCCGGCCCGTGGCGTCGCCTACCTCCCCTGCGGCCTTGATCTCGACACGCTCCGTGGCGGCGCGCGCCCTGCGGGCGAGCTGCAGACCGCGCGCGAAACCCTGCCGTGGCCCGAACGCCTCGAGTGCGTCATCGTCGCCGAGAGTCCGGCCGGCTGGCGCGGCGTCAGCCTCGCCACGGGCCGGGAGGTGCCCGTCCCATGAGCGGCGCCGTCGAGCGTGTCCTTGAGCGCCTGGCTGACGTCGGCTTCCAGACCCGCGAGGGCCCGATCTCCCCGTTCGGGGAGCCCCTCGCGCTCGTGACGGGCGTCGCGTGGGAGACCACAACATCCCAGCTCGCGCTGATCGCCGAGTTCGACGCCGCACAGGACATCGGCGCCTGGCGCCAGCTTCTGTTCGCCGGCTCGGGGATCCGCCACCAGCTCGCCGGCGACGGTCCCGCGGCCTACGGCACACCGGTCATCCTCGCGATCGTCGATGAGCAGGGCGAGCGGTGTCTGCGCGAGCTAGCCGAGGACCTCGCGGAGAGCTACGCCCTCTTCAGCCGCGTAGAGGTCAACCTCATACGCGAGCGGGACCTGGGGGATGACGAGCGCCTGGATGTCGCTCTCGCGCCGCTGCTGCCGTGCTGCCGAAGGATGCTCGGCCAGGAGATCTCAAGAGGCGAGGTCCAGCGGTTCTGGGAGACGTTGCGCAAGGAGATCCACAAAACCGCGATGGCGCTGGGTGACATGTTCGCCTCCCACCGCGAGCAGGCCGCCCGTGACAGCGCCGCCAAGCTCATCGGCGACAGCGCGCAGGCGCCCGAGCTGCCCGCGCCCGCGCCGATCGATCGGGTGCAGATCGAGAACTTCCGGTCCTTCGCGTACGCGACGGTCGACCTGGCGGGCGTGTCGGTGATCCACGGGCCGAACGGCAGCGGCAAGAGCAGCATCATCGAGGCGCTCGAACTCGCCTGGGCCGGACGCTCACAGCGGCAGCCCGACGACGTCGACGCCGCCGAGTACGCGCGCCACCTGCCGCGCGACGGCATAGGCGAGTTCACGATCACCGCCTCCGGGGAGCCGACCACCACGGTCACTGGCGCACCACGGGCCGAGCTTCCGCGCTGCGCGCTGACCCAGGAGTCGATCGCGAGCCTCGTCTCCTCCTCACCGCAGGATCGCTACCTGCAGCTGCTCGCCACCACGGGCCTTGAGGTCCCCGACCTCAAGCAGCGCACAGCCGAGCTGATCGACAGCGCCTATCGCGACGCGGACGCCGCGCTCGCCGCCGCGGGACTGCGGAGGCTTCAGGGCCGCGGCAGCGACGCACGGGGGCATCTGCTCAGGGCATTCGCGGCGGGCTTTGCCGGCCGGCTTCCGTCGAACCTGGAGCTGACCGCGCTCGAGCGGACGCTGAGCGACGCCTCGGCGGGGGCGTTCACCCCCCGCGACTGGCAGGACATCCGGTCCGCAGAGGCGCTCACGCGCGCGGATGCGCTGATCGCCGGTGTGCTCACCGACCCCGATGACCGAGAGGTCGCGGACGCCCTGGATGAGGCGCAGCAGGCCTTGCGCCGCCTGGCCTCAGCACGCCAGGATGCCGCGCAGAGCGCACGGCGGCTGCTGGATGCGCTCAGGGAGCCGGCAGCGTCCCAGCCCGCCGCCGCCGTGCAGAGG
>JBAQGH010000053.1:0-9248 GCA_049287685.1 Solirubrobacteraceae bacterium
CACTCGCTCGCAGTTTGAAAGCAAGCTGCTTCTGCTCCTCGCTCAAGTACCCACGCATCCACAACCTCCGGTCTCGGTTCCTGGGTCATCTCACAGGATCCGTTGCGCCCACCGGTTGACACCGCCGGGTGTTGTTGGGATGGAGATTTTGCAAAACATGGGGTCTCGGGAAAGGGGGTGTTGTTGGGGTAGGGGTTTGCGGAACATGGGTTTCCAGGGAAGGCGGTGTTCCCGAGAGCAGGTTTGCGGCAGAACGGACGTCAGAAGACCGGCGACTCTGTGTAGCGGCCAAAGACCTGCTGCAACGACTCGACGATCTCGCCCTCGCTGGCGCCGGCGCGGGCGCACTCGATCAGCGGGTCCATCAGGTTGGTGGCGCCGTCTGCCGCCGTGCGCAGCTTGGCGAGCGTGCGCTCCACCTCGGCGCCGCTGCGCCGCGCCCGTGCGGACTGTAGGCGGTCGATCTGCTTGCGTTCCAGCGCCGGGTCGATGCGCAGGATCTCGGGCTCGCCCTCGTCGCCCTCGAGGAAGCGGTTGACGCCGACCACGACGCGCTCGCCGGCGTCGATGTCCTGCTGCAGCGTGAAGGCCGCGTCGGCGATCTCGCGCTGAGGGTAGTTGCGCTTGACCGCCTCGACCATGCCACCGAGCTCGTCGATCTTCGAGAAGTACTCGTAGCAGCGGGCCTCCATCTCGTCGGTCAGCGCCTCGACGAAGTAGGAGCCGCCGAGCGGGTCGGCCGTGTTGGCGACGCCGGACTCGTGCGCGATCATCTGCTGGGTGCGCAGCGCGATTCGCACCGCCTCCTCGGTCGGCAGCGCCAAGGCCTCGTCATAGGAGTTCGTGTGCAGCGACTGCGTCCCGCCGAGCACGCCCGCCAGCGCCTCGATCGTGGTGCGCACAATGTTGTTGAGCGGCTGCTGGGCCGTCAGCGACACGCCGGCCGTTTGCGTGTGGAAGCGCATCAGCCACGAGCGCTCGTTCTTGGCGCCGAACGTCTCGCGCAGCTCGCGCGCCCAGATGCGCCGTGCCGCGCGGTACTTGGCGATCTCCTCGAAGAAGTCGATCTGGGCGTTGAAGAAGAAGGACAGACGCGGCGCGAAATCGTCGACGTCGAGACCGCGCGCGATCGCCTGCTCCACGTAGGTGAGGCCGTCCTTGAGCGTGAAGGCCAGCTCCTGCTGGGCGGTGGAGCCTGCCTCGCGGATGTGATAGCCGGAAATCGAGATCGGGTGCCAGCGTGGCATGTGGCGCGTGCACCACTCGATCATGTCGCCGCACAGGCGCATCGCGGGGTCGATCGGAAAGCACCACTCCTTCTGGGCGATGTACTCCTTGAGGATGTCCGCCTGGATCGTGCCCGACAGACGATGAGCTTCCACCGGGTGGGCGGGCCCCAATCCGTCTCCGCCCGCGCCGGGGACGGCCGGGTCTGGTTCCTCGGCGGCGACGATGAAGAAGGCGAGCATGATCGCCGCTGGTGCGTTGATCGTCATCGATACCGAGACCTCGTTCAGGTCGATGCCGGCGAACAAGGTGCGCATGTCCTCGGTCGTGTCGATCGCCACGCCCTCGCGGCCCACCTCTCCCAGCGAGCGCACGTTGTCGGAGTCGTGGCCCATGAGAGAAGGCATGTCGAATGCCGTCGAGAGGCCCGTCTGGCCGTGGGCGAGCAGGTAGTGGAAGCGCTCGTTGGTCTCCTCGCTGGTGCCAAAGCCCGCGAACTGGCGCATCGTCCACAAGCGGCCCCTGTACATCGACTCGTAGATGCCGCGCGTGAACGGGTAGGAGCCGGGGCGGCCGATCGGGTCGTGCGCGGGGTCGTCGATGCCGGCCGGCAGATCCTCGGGCGTGTAGAGCTCGCGGACCGGCTCGCCCGATAGCGTGCGGGCCTCCCGACCTGCGACATGCGTTTGAGAGGATCCCGTCACGTGAATGGAAGATACCGCCTCATGGGGAGGCCATCGCGGCGTCTGCCGGGGTGGAGAGGCTTGATTTTCGCCTGCTCCCCCGCGTGCGCGCGCGGCCTTCTAATAAGCAAGGCGTGGCACCACGCCGCGCCCGCGCGCACGGGGCACGCCATTTTGAAGGGCGCCCGCGCATGCTGGGGGCAAGCCGTCCTGGCGACACTGGCGCTGACCGTCGCCGCGACGATCTCGGCGTGCGGCTCTTCGAGCACGAGCAGCAACGCGAGCGTCTCCGTTCACGTCGTGCCGGCGCCGCTGGCGCATCCCACTCAGGCAACGCTGATCCTCGATTTCACGCCCAATGCCGTGCATGCCGGCATCTACCGGGCGCTGGCCACCGGCTATTACAAGCGCGAGAACATCGACCTACGCGTGGTCGAACCGACATCCACGCAGGACACGCTGAAGCTGATCGACGCCGGCAAGGCACAGTTCGGGCTGGCCGACGGCAGCGACGTGGCCTCGCTGATCGCGGGTGGCGGCGATGCGCAGGCGGTGATGGCGCTCGTGCAGCGGCCGCTCGGGGGGCTGATCGCGCTGGCCTCCGAGCATCTGCGCTCACCCGCGAGCTTGGCTGGCAAGACGGTTGGCATCACCGGTGTGCCCTCGGATCTGGCGGTGCTCGACACCGAGCTGCGCTCCTCCGGCGTGAGTCCCAGTCGCGTGCGCGTCGTCACGGTCGGCTTCAACGGTCCCCAGGCTTTGCTGGCCGGGCGGATATCGGCCTTCACCGGCTTCATCCCCGACGAAGGCGTGACGCTTGGCGCGAGCGGGCATCCGGTGAGCGCGTTTGGCCTGGCCCAGTACGGCGGACCCTCCTACCCTGGCCTGGTCGCGTTCACGACGCGTCATGAGATCGCCTCCGATCCACGGCTCGTGCGTGACTTCGTGGCGGCGACGGTGCACGGCTACGAAGATACGCTTGTCGACCCGTCGCGCAGCCTTGCGGAGCTGGAGGCGGCCAACCCGACGCTTCCGCACGCGCTGACCGCGGCGTCGCTGAAGGTGTACCTGCCGCTGTTCGCCGCGGAGCACACCGTCCCCTTTGGGACCTTGCAGTCGGCCAACATCACAGCCATGTCGAGCTGGATGCTAGGCGCCGGCCTGATCCACGCGCCGATCTCCCCTGCGCGCTACGGCACGAACGCGTTCCTGCCTTAGAGCGCTTTCAAATGAGCTGTACGGCGCGATGCTCGTGGACCATGAGCGCCGGGTTGTGCAGCTCATTTTGCTTGGTCCCGTCAACACCCCCCTTGCGCGAAGTCTTGGGCAAAGGTTTGGTACCAAAATAAACCCCCCGGATCCAAACACAAGGGGTGAGACGTGCACGGCGTTTGAGGAGATTCTCCGACGGACCCGCACGGAGCGGACCAGGCGCGGAGCGGCTGGGAGGTTTGCGGCTGCTACCGTCATTTGACAGCTAAGAGACGGTGCGTATCAAATGCGGGTGTTGGTGACAGGTGCCGGTGGCCTGGTCGGATCGAACGTGGCTGCCGCGGTGGCTCAGCAGAGTTGGGAGGCGATCGGCTGCTATCGCCGGCAGGCGATTGAGCTGGACGGGGTGCAGGCGATCGCGGTCGACGTCGCCGAGCGCAACCAGTGCGTTGCCGCGGCGATGGAGTTCGATCCCGACGTGATCGTGCATGCTGCCGGTGGGGTCGCGCTCAGTCGCTTCGAGCTCGAGCCGCGGCTTGCCGAGCTTGACTACCTCGCCACCGAGCACACGATCGCCGCGGCGCGAGCCGTGCGGGCGCGCTACGTGCTCGTGTCCTGCGATTGGGTCTACAGCGGCTATCGACCGGCCGGCTCGCGCTTTGCCGAGAGCGATGCTCCTGCTCCCGTAAACGCCTACGGACGCTCCAAGCTTGCCTGCGAGCAGGCGGCGATGCGCGCGAATCTTCCGTGGCTGATCGTGCGGCCCGCGGACGTGTACGGCGTAAACCTGTCGCGGCCATTGCGCCAGGTGCCCCAGGAGCAAAGCGAGGGGACGCGGGAGCGGGGCGTGTGGCCACAGGGCGAGTGGGAGCGGGGCATGGGCGAGCCGGGCGTCTGGCCCCGGAGCGAGTGGGAGCGGGGCATGGGCGAGCCGGGGGTCTGGCCGCGGAGTGTGTGGGAGCGCTCAGGGCCGACACTGAGGCTGGCCAAGCGCCTGTGCGAAGGCACTAAGCTGCCGGCGCCGCGCGGGCTATCGCGCTCGCCCACGTACGCTTGGGACTTTGCGCAGCGCACCTGCGAGCTGATTGCGCAAGGGTGTGAAGGCGTTTACAACATGGGTGGGGCCGCGCCGTTGGGACGCTTTGAGTGGCTGGCGTTGCTGGCGGGCGCGTTTGACTGCGAGCCTGGGCTCGTGCAAGAGGGCACGCTCGGGGCCTTTCTGCAGGCCTGCGGTGAGGATCCGCGGCTTGAGCTGCCGTCGAACACAGCTCTCTCCGAGGAGAAGGCGAGCGCCGCGATCGGCTCGCTCGCGGTGGCTCCCGAACGCGGCTTGCAGCTGATGCGCGAGCAGCTGCGCCGCATGCTCAAGCCAGTTCGTGGGCTGGCGCGCTAGTCTGCGGCCCTGCCAGTCACACAATCGAAAGGGAGCACTCCATGAACAAGAGCCAGCTTGTCGAGGCGATCGCCGGCGACAGCGGTCTCTCCAAGGCGGATGCCGGGCGCGCGGTCGAGTCGTTCTTGACCACAGTCGGCAAGACGCTGAAGAAAGGCGACGAGGTCGTTATCACGGGCTTCGGCAAGTTCTCCGTGGTCAAGCGCGCAGCCCGTCAAGGGGTCAACCCGCGCACGGGCGAGAAGGTAAAGATCAAGGCGTCCAAGGCCCCGAAGTTCACACCCGGAGCAAGCCTCAAGCAGACGGTGCACCCGAAGAAGTAAGTCCCACCCATCCACCGATCCCGACATGGCGCTCGTCGGAGAGCTGGAGCTTGCGAGCTTCGACTACACCGACCCCGAGCTGAAGGGGGGGCGCTTTCACACGGCCATGAACGAGCTGGCGGCCGAGGGGTGGCTGGCGGCTGGGCCGTACGGGTACGTGGTGCTCGACCGCGAGGCGGGCGAGTTCTTCCTACGGACACGCTCGGCGATCTTCCCGGGTATGAAGATCGCCGAGCTGTTCGACGTCACAAGCGGGGCGCTGTGGGAGGAGATGAAGCGCAACATCCTGCACGTCAACGGGGCCGACCACACGCGCTTGCGCAGCCTTGTGAACCCGGCGTTGACGGCGCGTGCCGTGGAGCGCTGGCGTCCCGCGATGCGGGGATTTTTGGAGGAGTTGTTCGTTCCCGTAGTTGACGCCGGCTCGTGTGAGTTCGTTGGGGCGTTTGCCAAGCCCTATCCCTCGCAGACGATCGCCACCGTGATGGGGGCGCCGATCTCAGACGCTCCCCGTCTGCACCACTGGTCCAACTGGATCCAGCGCCAGTTCGACGCCGCCTCGATGCTGAACGAGCGCGCTGGAATCGAGCAGGCGGTGGAGGAGTTCTACGAGTACGCCCGCGCTCTGGTGGCCGCGCGGCGCGAGAATCGGGCCCACCCACCCGACGATTTGATCTCCACCTTGCTCGCTGCCGAAGAGCAGGGCGACCGACTCAGTGAGGAGGAGTGCGTCAACCTCGTGCTGAACGTGCTGATCGGCGGGGTGGACACGACCCAGAGCCAGCTTGCTCACGCGGTGCGGCTGCTGGCCGAACATCCCGCGCAGTGGGATGCGCTCGTCGCGGATCCCTCGCTTGCCGGTGCCGCGGTCGAGGAGGCGCTGCGCTACGAGCCGATCACTCCCTTCACGGCCCGGATCACCGTCGAGGAGATCACCTATCGCGACGTCACGTTTCCGAAGGACACGATCGTGATGGTCTGCGCGTTTACGGGCAACCGCGACCTGCCCGAGGGGGGTGCCGGCGTGCGCGGAGCCGGTGGGTCGAGCGCCGGTCGCGAGGTGGCGGCGAGTGCCGAGGCGTTTGACATCACCGTCGAGCGGCCCAAGGCGCGGGCGCTCACCTTCGGGGCCGGCGTGCACTACTGCCTTGGCGCCAACCTTGCTCGGCTCGAGCTGGAAGAGGGGCTTAGCTTCCTTGCGCGCAAGATGCCGCTGCTTCGGCTCGACGGCGAGCCTGTTTTCGAGAGCATCCTCGGCATCTACGGCCTGGCCGAGCTGCCGATCCGCTTCGGGTAGCCCATCCGCGCTCGTTCCGCGCGCCGCTTCGGTAGGTCGGCCCGCGCTCGGGTGCTTCCGGCGCGATGACGGCCTGGCCGAATCGACCCGAACATCCGTCGATTTGGATGGGTCGAAAGCTATGGGTCACTCGCATGGTGGGCCGATAAAGACGTGCTGGTAGTCAATTGACAGGGGGGTGAGAGGCCGCCGCCCAGCGACATGCGGCTAGACGGCTGCATGAACGGCCGCTTCTTCGACCCCGATGGAAAGGAATCTGAGGATGCTTTGGATGAGGAGCAGTGACCCGCGCGCGATGTTTTCGGCGACAGGGCAGGCGAGGACGGCGAGGACGGTAAAGACGGCGGCGGCGACAGGGCAGGCGAGGACGGCGAGGACGGCAAAGACGACGACAAGGCAGGCGAGGACGGAGAGGACGGCAAAGACGGCAAAGACGGCGACAGGGCAGGCGATGGCGGCCGGGGCGGCGATGCTGGCGATGCTTTGCGTACTTGCGTTCGTGGCGAGCGCGTGGGCAGGGGAGTACCACGTGTACAGCTGCCGGATGCCCAACGGCGAAGCGGCGCCTACGGATGGGTGGAGCGGGAGCGCGACTGGTGCTTTCGTCTATGCCGAAGACAAGTGCGCGAAAGGTGGCGCTTTGACCGCCGCTCTGGGGGATGGGGTTGAACATGCCAGCAATACAGATGTTGCGACCTGGGCATTCAGTCCCCCCGTGGGCGAGACCTTGGCTGGCGCAACCCTTTGGCGTGCCGGGGATGCCGACGGTGGCACATCAGCGAACGCGACTTACGAGTTCTGGTTGTCGGGTCCGGAAGAGACAAGCAGCTTCGACGAATGTGTCTATTTGTCGTGTAAAACTGGTGAGGGAGAAGCCGAAGAGCCCTTTGCTGCCTCGAATCGGATTGAAGTGTCGAAGAATAATCTTGGCTCCGGTCTCTACCTGAACGCTGCTTGTTACGGGACACTCGGTCGGCCCTGCAAAAAGGGCGAACACGATCCGAACGGCTACGCCGCCGTCGTCTACCTCTATGCGGCCGATCTCGTCCTAGAACAGACCTCTCAGCCCAAGGTAAGCGAAGTCGAAGGCGAACTGGCGACGGCCACGACGCTGTCTGGCACCGACGACCTCTCCTTCCATGCCGAAGATGGGGGTTCGGGCGTGTATCGAGCGGTCTTCACGGTCGATGGCACGGATGTGGGCGCAACGGTGCTGAACAGCAACGGGGCCCACTGCCAGAATGTGGCCCAGACGACCGACGGACTGCCGGCGTTCCTGTACTTGCGCCCGTGTCCCGAGAACCTAAGGGCGGACGTTCCTTTCGACACGACGACTCTCGCCGACGGCAGCCATCACTTGGTCGTCTCGGTGACCAACGCGGCGGGAAACTCGACGGTCGCCTTGGATCGCAACGTCACGGTCAAAAACGACACTAAGGGAGCGGAAGCCCCGACCAACCCTTCGCCCGAAGGCCAAGGACCGCAGAGCACCGAACAGCACGCCCAACCCATCCAAATCCTCCCCCAAGTGGCGGGCACGGCCCCGGTTCCCGCGGTACAGCCGCCCAACAACGGCACGAACGCCTCGGCGGCGGCAGCGTTGCGGGTGCGCTGGAGCGCCACGGCGAAGCCCAGCTTGGCGGGTAGCTACGGTCGTGCGCAGAGCGTCTCGGGACGGCTGACGACGCCGGCGGCCGCCCCGATTGGGGGAGCCGTCATCGAGGTGTTCGACACGCCGGCCTACGAGCGGGCCCCAACGCGCGCGCTCGGCACAGCGAGAACCGCCGCGAACGGCGCGTTCAGCTTCCGCGTGCCGGCGAGCACCCCGTCCGCGAGGCTCACGTTCGCCTACAGCGCGCAGCTGGGCGCGCCGGCTCCGGCGGTCACGGCTTCGCTGCGGCTGACGGTTCCGGCCAGTCTCAGCTTGCGAATAGCCCCGCGCACGACCAGCCAGGATGGCAGGATCGTCTTCAGCGGCACGCTCAGAGGCGCCCTATTGCCGCCGGGAGGCAAGCAGCTAGTGCTGGAGGCGCGCACTTTGTCGGGCCAGTGGCGCCAGTTCCAGGTGCTGAGCACCGCAAAGGGGGGTATGTACCGTGCGACTTACCGCTTCCGCCTGGCGGGCCCGATCGACTACAAGTTCCGCGTGGTCAGCACGCAGGAGGCCGATTTCCCGTATGCCCAGGGGGCTTCGAATGTGGTGTTGGTACACGAGCGGTGAGTGGTCCGCTTGGTCCAAGGCGGGAGCCGGATGTGGTCCAAAGCGCGACCAGAAGGGCCGCGAAAACGGGAATGAGATGAGCGCGAATGGCTGCGAGAGCGGCTGGGCGAGCGCTTCCTGGCGGGAGCGGTACTGCACACGGGCCCGCGCCCTTTCCGCCTGTCCGAGCGCATCTTCGCGCTGCCGATCGCCACACTGTGGGGCTAATGCCTGGATGCAAAGGTCCTGATGCCGCTTTCTGGCGCGGCCGTCGCGTGCTACTCACCGGCCATACGGGCTTCAAGGGCGCGTGGCTGTCGCTGTGGTTGCAGTCCTTGGGCGCCGAGGTAACAGGCATCTCGCTCGGCACGATGCCGAGCGAGCCGTCGCTGTATGCGTTGGCGCGAGTGGGCGAGGGTATGGCGAGCAGTGTCGTGTGCGACATCCGCGATGCGCCGGCGCTGGCGCGAGAGCTGGCGCGCGCCAGCCCCGAGGTAGTGATTCACATGGCCGCCCAGCCGCTGGTGCGCCGCTCCTTCGCCGCTCCGCGCGAGAGTTACGAGACGAACGTGATGGGCACGGTAAATCTGCTCGATGCCGTGCGGCGTTGCGCAGATGTGCGCGCGGTGGTGGTCGTCACCTCAGACAAGTGCTACGAGAACCGCGAGTCTGCAGGCGGCTATCGAGAGGGCGACCCGCTGGGCGGTCACGACCCGTACTCCAGCTCGAAGGCCGCGGCTGAGCTGGTCACAAGCGCCTACCGGCGCTCGTTCTTCTCGCCCAAGGATGGGCCAAGAGTGGCGACGGCACGCGCGGGCAACGTGATCGGCGGCGGCGACTGGGGCGAGGACCGCTTGATCCCGGACATTGTGCGCGCCGCCGTCGGCCCCCCGAAGGCCAGAGGCGCTGTGAG
>JBAQGH010000054.1:0-4950 GCA_049287685.1 Solirubrobacteraceae bacterium
CGCGGAGTATTGGTATCGCAATCTGCGTGAGACGGTGCGTTTGCATGACGCTACTCGTGGGTTGTTGGGTGAGGGTTATCGCTCGTTCATCGAGATGAGCCCACACCCGGTATTGACCGTCGGGGTACAGGAGACGGCCGAGCAAGCGCTCTCCAATCTGGACAGTGTGTTCGTCGGCGGATCGCTGCGGCGCGAGCAGGGAGGGCTCGACCGCTTTCTGGCGTCCCTCGGTGAGGCCTGGGTGCGTGGGGTGGAGGTCGATTGGAGTGCATTGTTCGCGGGCTCCTCGCCAAAGCGAGTCAAGTTGCCGACCTACCCGTTCCAGCGCGAGAGCTACTGGCTGGGATCGTCCGCGTCCAGCGCCACGGACGTGGACTCGATCGGCCAGACGGACGTAGCTCATCCGCTGCTGAGCGCGAGCGTTTCGCTTGCAGACGGCGATGGGCTGCTGATGACCGGGCGTCTGTCGCTGGAGACTCATCCGTGGCTGGCCGATCACGCCGCCGCCGGCATCGTGCTGCTGCCGGGCACAGCGTTGGTGGAGCTCGCGTTGCGTGCAGGGCGGGATGTAGGCTGCGATCACCTGCACGAGCTGGTGCTGCAGGCACCGGTCTTGGTGCCCGAGCAGGGCACGCTTCAGCTCCAGGTCTCCGTCGGCGAGCCGGACGGATCCGAAGCACGGTCGGTGCGCATCTACTCACGTCCACAGGGCGGTTCCCACGATGGCCGTGACGC
Organism: Solirubrobacteraceae bacterium; assembly: GCA_049287685.1. Classification (GTDB taxonomy): domain Bacteria; phylum Actinomycetota; class Thermoleophilia; order Solirubrobacterales; family Solirubrobacteraceae; genus Palsa-744. The sequence continues at coordinate 736 of JBAQGH010000054.1, forward strand.
GCTACAAAGTCGCTGGAAATTGCATGCGATGGGTACGTTGCGTCCGGTCGAGGGCTCGCCGGGGGTATCCTCGGTGCAGAGCGAGGCGGCGGCATTCGCCGCGGAGACGTGGCCCCCAGTCGGTGCGCAGGCTGTACCGGTCGATGGCCTGTATGAGCGCATGGCTGAGCGCGGCTATGATTATGGGCCGGTCTTCCAGGGCCTCAAGGCGATGTGGCGTCGCCAAGAGGAGATATTCGCCGAGGTCACCCTGCCCGAAGTCCAGCAGGGACAGGTGACTCGCTTCGGTGTGCATCCCGCCCTGCTGGACGCATCGCTGCACTCCCTCGGGCTGGCGCTGCTCGACGACGCGCAGGACGTCGATCAACAGCAGCGGATTTTGCTTCCGTTCTCCTTCGGAGGCGTAGAGCTGCACGGCATAGGAGCCCGAACGCTGCGGGTAAGGCTTACCGGGACCGAGACGATCTCGCTGGTCGCCACCGACGAGCATGGAGAGCTGCAGGCCACGATGGACTCGCTAGCGCTGAAGCCGATCGCGCTCGAGCAACTCGAGCTGGCCGATGAGGGCGTGCAGGACTGGCTATTCCGTCTGGAATGGACCGCGCTCCCCGACAGGCATGAGGACGCTTATGCCCGGGACGCATGGACGTTGCTGGGCGCCCTCGACGGTGAGCTTGCGAGCATGCTCGATACGCAGGGAGGGAACGTGTCCGCTTATAGCACCGTGGAGGCGCTGGGCGAGGCGCTCGGCCGGGGTGGGACCGCAGCCGAGCCGGTGCTTGTGGATTGCCTGGATGGTGGCCTGAGCGCTCAGGTTGGAGATGACAGCGCCGGTGATGTCCTCGACCGCGTTCGTGCCGGTGTGCTCGGAGCACTACATGTCGCGAGGGCATGTTTGGAGGACGAGCGTTTCGCGGGTTCGCGGCTTGTGTTTGTGACGCGTGGCGCGGTGGCGTGTGGATCGCGTGAGGAGTTGACGGGTCTTGCCGATGCGCCAGTATGGGGTTTGGTGCGCTCAGCTCAGTCTGAGCATCCTGGTCGTTTTGTGTTGGTGGACCTCGATGGTGAGAGTGTCTCGGTTGGTGCGCTGGCGAGGGCGCTCGCTTTGGAGGAGCCGCAGTTGGCGGTGCGTGCCGGGGAGGTGTTCGTACCCCGGTTGGCACGCGGTCTCGCCGATGGTGTGCTTGCCGTCCCTGAGAACGCTGACGCGTGGCGGCTTGGTATTGGTGAGAGGGGGACTTTGGAGAATCTTTCTCTCATCGCGGCGCCTGAGCTGCTCGGGCCGCTTGGTGAGGGTGAGATACGTATCGCCGTGCGCGCCGCCGGGCTCAACTTCGGCGATGTTGTGGACGCGCTCGGTCTGATTCCTCCACGTCCGCGCGAGAGGATCGTCGGCGAGGGCGCCGGGGTCGTTCTCGAGGTAGGGGAGGGTGTCGAGGGTTTGGTTGTAGGGGATCGCGTGTTGGGTGTCATGCCGGGTGCGTTTGGTCCTATAGCGGTGACCGATCGTCGCTTGGTGGTGCGGATACCGGACGGCTGGTCGTTCGAGCGCGCCTCGTCTATTCCGGTTGCGTTCCTGACTGCGTATTACGGGTTGGTGGATTTGGCTGGCGTGCAGTCGGGCGAGTCGGTCCTTGTGCATGCGGCCGCCGGTGGAGTGGGGATGGCCGCGGTCCAGATCGCACGTCATCTGGGCGCCGAGGTGTTTGGCACGGCGAGCCCCGGCAAGTGGGATACATTGCGTGAGCGAGGGCTCGATGAGGCGCACATAGCGTCCTCGCGTACGCTCGAGTTCGGCGAGCGATTCTTGCGGCAGACCGATGGTCGTGGCGTGGATGTGGTGCTTGACTGTCTGGCGCGGGAGTTCGTGGACGCGTCGCTCGAATTGTTGGCCGGTGGCGGGAGGTTCGTGGAGATGGGTAAGACCGACGTTCGTGATCCCGCGGAGGTTGGTGAGCGTCATCCCGGCGTTGCCTATAGCGCGTTTGATCTGGTCGAGGCGGGCCCGTCGCGTATTCAGGAGATGCTTGAAGAGATCGTGGAGCTGTTCGATCGGGGGGTGTTCGATCCCTTGCCGGTGAGTGCCTGGGATGTGCGGCGTGCACCGGAGGCGTTCAGGCATGTCAGCCAAGCTCGACATGTGGGCAAGGTCGTGTTGCGCATTCCCACTCCGCTCGATCCAGCGGGGACGGTATTGGTCACGGGTGGGACGGGCGCTCTCGGGGAGTTGCTCGCGAGGCATTTGGTGGCCGAGCGCGGCGTGCGTAGCCTTGTGCTTGCGAGTCGGAGTGGTCCGGGGGCGGCGAGCGCCGAGCGATTGCGGGCGGAGCTCGAGACGCTTGGTGCGCACGTCGAGATCGTCGCGTGCGACGTCTCCAACCGTGCGGAGGTACAGCGTTTGCTGGGCACTGTCCCGGCCGAGCGCCCATTGACAGCCGTGGTGCACGCCGCGGTTGTGCTCGAGGACGGCGTGTTGGAGTCGCTTACCGATGAGGCCGTGGAGCGGGTGCTCCAGCCGAAGGTCGACGCCGCCTGGCATCTGCACGAGCTGACGCGCGACTTGGACCTGTCAGCGTTCGTGTTGTTCTCCTCAGCGGCCGGTACGTTCGGGGCTGCCGGCCAAGCGAACTATGCGGCCGCCAATGTCTTCCTCGACGGGCTCGCGGCCCAGCGCCGCGCATGTGGCCTGCCCGCGGTGTCGATCGCGTGGGGGTTGTGGGCCCAGGCCGGCGAGGTCTCCGGTCATCTCGACGAGCGCGACGAGGCCCGCCTCGCTCGTAGCGGGGTGGGTGCACTGTCCGCCGCGCAAGGACTGGAGCTGTTCGACAGCGCTACCGCGTCGGATGAGGCGCTGGTCGTCCCGCTGCGGCTCGACCTTGCCGCCCTGCGCGCTCAGTCGCGAGCGCACGTTCTGCCCCCGCTGCTCAGGGGCCTGGTCAGGACGTCTGGGGGTCCCGCCGTACGGGAGGCCGACGGCAGCCTCTTGCGGCGACTGGCCGGCGTGGAGGAGCACGAGCGCGAGCTGGTACTGCTCGACCTGATCCGGGCCGAAGTCGCCGTTGTACTGGGACACACCTCGCTCGAGGCGATCGATGAGCTTCGTGCATTCAAGGAGCTCGGCTTCGACTCGCTCGCCGGGGTAGAGCTGCGAAACCGGCTTGCCGCGGCGATCGGCAAGAGCCTGCCGAGCACGCTCGTCTTCGACTATCCGACCCCGGCAACGCTGGCGTCCTACCTGCTGCAACAACTCGCAAGCGAGGTGACAACAACGACGGGCTCGATCGACGCCGAGCTCGACAGGCTGGCGCTCGCCGTCTCCTCGGTAGCCATCGACGAGACGGAGCGGCCGAAGGTGACGGCTCGTTTGCGGGCGATCCTCGCGGGTCTGGACGACGCTCGCCGCGGCGAGGACGGAACACAGGTTGCGGACACGTTGCAATCGGCCACGGCGGACGAGGTCTTCGCCTTCATCGATAGGGAGCTGCAGTCATGAGCTGCCGTGGCGGCGTTCACGCGACCCACCGGAGGTATCCTCACCATGTCGGTTGAGAACGACGAGAAGGTGCTCGAGTACCTCAAGCGCGTCACGGTCGAGCTGCACGACACTCGGACGCGCATGCGCGAGACCCAGGAGCGCTCGCGAGAGCCGATTGCGGTTGTCGGTATGGGTTGTCGGTTTCCTGGGGGTGTGGGTTCGCCTGAGGAGTTTTGGGAGTTGTTGGTGCGTGGCGGCGATGCGATATCGGGTTTTCCTACTGATCGTGGGTGGGATGTGGAGGGGTTGTATGACCCGGATCCTGATCGGTTGGGGAGTAGTTATGCGAGTGAGGGTGGTTTTCTCTATGACGCGTGCGAGTTCGACGCGGAGTTCTTCGGGATCAGCCCGCGTGAGGCGTTGGCGATGGATCCGCAGCAGCGTGTGCTATTGGAAGCTGCTTGGGAGGCGCTCGAGGACGCTGGTATGAATCCCCGCTCGTTGCATGGTAGCCAGACGGGTGTGTTCGCGGGGGTGATGTATCAGGGGTATGGGGTGCATGTTGGTTCTGTGGCTCGGGAGCTCGAGGGTTACCTGGGTGTGGGTACTTCCAGCAGTGTGGTGTCTGGTCGTGTTGCTTATTCGTTGGGTTTTGAGGGTCCGGCGGTGACGGTGGATACGGCGTGTTCTTCTTCGCTTGTGGCGTTGCATTTGGCGTGTGGGGCGTTGCGTGCTGGTGA
>JBAQGH010000055.1:0-1722 GCA_049287685.1 Solirubrobacteraceae bacterium
TGCGCGACGGAGCACCAGCCTCCATCCTGGCCGCCGACCTGGTGCCGGGCGACATCGCGCTGGTCGAGGAGGGCGACCGTATCGCCGCCGACATGCGCCTGATCTCCGGTGGCGTGGAGGTTGACCTCTCAACGCTCACCGGCGAGTCCGCGCCGGTGCTGCGCTCCGCCGAGCTGATCGACACCGGCATCCCGCGGATCGAGGCGCGGGACCTGTTGTTCAGCGGCACGAGCGCCACCGGCGGAGAGGCCCAGGGGCTCGTGTTCGCCACCGGGATGCACACCGAGCTGGGGCGCATCGCCGCGCTCTCCGAGCGAGTCAAGGAGGAGCCGAGCCCGCTTGAGCGCCAGGTTCGCAAGGTCGCCTGGTTGATCGCCGCAATCGCCATTGCGATGGCCGTAGCCTTCGTCCCGGTCGCAATCTTCGGCGCCGGCCTGTCCTTCACCAACAGCGTCGTTTTCGCGGTCGGCCTGCTGGCCGGCAACGTGCCCGAGGGGCTGCTCCCGGTCATCACGCTGGCGCTCGCAGTCGCGGTGCGCCTGCTCGCCCGCCGCGGCGCGCTCGTCAAGCGTCTCAGCGCCGTGGAGACCCTTGGCTCCACCGACGTGATCTGCACCGACAAGACCGGCACCCTGACTCAGAACCAGATGCGCCCCGTCGCGGTCTGGACCCTCACGAACGAAATCCCGCTCGACCCCAAGACATCAGACCCGCCGGAACACACCAGCGACGCCGCCCTCACAGCCCTGGCCGAGACCGCCGCCGCCTGCAACAACGCCCACGTGGATGGCGACGGCAATAGCAGCGGAGACCCAACCGAGATCGCGCTGCTCATCGCTGCGCAGACGCTCGGTGCCGCCGTCAACGCGGCCAGCCGCGAGCACACGCGCACTCACCAGTACAACTTCGACGCGCAGCGCAAGCTGATGTCCACCATCGACACCGGCGAAGGCCACGACTGGCTGCACACCAAGGGCGCCCCCGAGGCAGTGCTCCCATGCTGCACCACTGCGCTTCTGGCCGATGGTGAGCATCCAATGCAGCCCTCTGAGCGTGAGCGCGTAACCCGTCAGGTGGAGAGCTTCGCCCGGCAGGGCCTGCGCGTGCTGGCGCTCGCACGCAAGCCCCTCGCGCATAGCGGGCCGTCGCCCCGCCGCGAGGACGCCGAGCGCGAGCTGTGCCTGCTCGGCCTGATCACGATGCGCGACCCACCCCGCCCCGAGGTCGCCGAGGCGGTGGACCGCTGCCACCGCGCCGGCATCCGCATCGTGCTGATCACCGGCGACCACCCGCTGACCGCGGCGGCGATCGCCGGCCAGGTCGGGATCGGCGGCGCCGATCCGGTGATCGTCAACGCACAGCAGTTCGACCACCTTCACGAGCAGGAGGTGAAGGACATCCTCGCCACCGGCCGCGAGGTGATCTTTGCCCGCGCCTCACCGGAGACCAAGCTGCAGATCGCCGAGGCCCTGCGCGGCCAGGGTCACGTGGTCGCTATGACCGGCGATGGTGTCAACGACGCGCCCGCGCTGCGCACCGCCGATATCGGTGTGGCAATGGGCCGCTCGGGCACCGACGTGGCCCGCGAGGCATCAACGATGATCCTCACCGACGACAACTTCGCCACGATCGTCACGGCGGTCGAGGCGGGCCGTCAAGTCTACGACAACGTTCGCAAGTTCATCCAGTACATCTTCGCTCACGCCACCCCCGAGGTCGTGC
>JBAQGH010000056.1:0-6257 GCA_049287685.1 Solirubrobacteraceae bacterium
GCGTGGCTGCGCAGGAACTGGTTGGCCGCGGCCAACTCCGCGCCGACCTTCGCCGCCTCGCGCCGTGCCCCCTCGGCGTCGCCTTCGAGTCTGCGCAAACCGGCACGTGCAAGCTCTGCGAGCGCATCGGCCTGCTCGCGCGCCTCGCGTACGGCCCGCGCTTGGGCCTCGAGCTCGGTCACATGTGCGGCCGCCTGCTCGCGTTCGCGCTCCAAACCTTCGATCTCGCGCTCCAGCTCGCGTTCGCGTTCGCTGTCGATCTCCACGAGCGCCGTCTCCAGCGCGCACACGCGATCGACGCTTGCCTGCTCCTCGGCCAGCTCGCCGTGCTCGCCGCCTCCCTCGCCAGGCCCCTGCTCGAGCGCACCAAGCTCGATCTCGATGCGGCTCGCGCGCTGGGCAAGCGTCGCGGCAGTGGAGGCTGCCTGCTCGCCGCGCATCTGTAGGCGCTCGCGCGCCGAGCGCGCCTCGTATACCCGCTTGGACAGCGCGTCGTGACGCTCGGTGCGCTCGGCCAGCGCGCTCTCCGCGCGCCCACGCCGCTCGACGACCGCGCGCAAGCGCGACTCGATCTGCTCGCGTGCTGCCCTTGCCGCCTGCACGCCTTCCTCGGCTTCGACGAGCTGCGCTCGCCTGGCCCTGACCGCCTCGCGGGCCAGCTCGAAACGGGCCTGCAGCATCTGCTGCTCCAGGCGCTCGTGCAACTCGGCGGCCTCCGCTTGGCGCTTGAGCGGGCGTAGGCGCGTGCGCGCCTCGCGCTCCACGTCGAGCGCCCTGTCCAGGTTCTCCTGGGTGCGCTCCAGCTTCAGCTGCGCGCGACGGCGGCGCTTGCGGTGCTTGCCAAGGCCCGCCGCCTCCTCGATCAAAAGGCGTCGGTCGCGCGGCTTGGAGGTCACGATCGCCTCGACCCGACCTTGGGAGATGACGGAGTGGGTCTCCTTGCCGAGGCCTGTGTCGGAGAGCACCTCGATCACGTCGACGAGCCGGGCGCGCGCGCCGTTGAGGCGATACTCCCCATCGCCCGAGCGGTCGAGCCGGCGCACGATCGATATCTCCGAGAGCGGCAGATCGACCGTCTCATCAGAGTTGTCGAGCACGATCTCCACCTCTGCGGCGCTGCGCGCCTGCACGCCGCGGCCGCCGCCGAAGATCACATCCTGCATCGACTGGCCTCTAACGGCCAGCGGCGACTGCTCTCCCATCGCCCAAAGCAGCGCGTCGGTGACGTTGGACTTGCCTGAGCCGTTCGGACCGACCACGACGCTCACGCCCGGGCCGAAGTCCAGTTTGGTGCGATCGGGGAAGGACTTGAAGCCCTTCAGGGTGAGCGACTTCAGGTGCATCGAGCAACCCTACCCCTCGTGTGATCCGTCCGAGCACCGTGTATGACCATCGGCTCCGCATGGGTACGCAGGGCAAGTCGGGCAAGGAATTGATGGCCCACCCGCCCCGCGCAGTGTGCTTTGCACATAAGCGACTGAGGACGCCGTCCGGCGCCGCCATGCGTACCCATGCGGCTCATGCCTTGGCGAGGCTCTCTAGCGCCTTACCCGCCGCCTGCTGCTCGGCGTGCTTCTTGCTGCGTCCCCGGCCCTCGCCGAGCGGTTTGCCTTCGAGCAGCGCGACAACCACGAATGTGCGGTCGTGCGGCGGGCCGTGCTCGTCTGTGACCTCGTAGGCGATCGTCTCTCCTCTCCTGGCAAGCGTCTCCTGGAGGGCCGACTTGAAGTCCAACGGATGCTCCAGCGCATCCTCCATCTCCGGCGCAAATGCCTCCACGACGGCCCGCGCGGTGCGCTCGTAGCCCGTGTGCAAATAGCAGGCGCCGATCACGGCCTCGATCACCGACGCGAGCACACGCTCCGTCTCCAGCAAGCCCACGAGCCTGCCCTCGCCGTTCTCAGGTGCGGCCGCGCGCAGACGCTCGCCCACCTGCAGGCGTTCGGCCACAGCGCGACAGGAACGGCCGGACACCGCCTGCGCGCGGATCTTGGTGAGCCGGCCCGCCCCGAAGCGCTCAGCTTCAAGGCGCGGATACAGGTGCGCCGTCACCGCCAGCGCAAGCACGCTGTCGCCTAGGAACGCCAGCCTTGTGTAGGAGTCGCTGCGCCGCTCCGTCCATGAAGCGTGCGTGAAGACCTGCCGCGCCAGCTCCTCAGGCAGCTCCTCGAGCAGCGACCTCAACAGCGCCACCCCCTCCTTGCTCTCGACGCTAGCCATCGTTTGAGTGTGCCACGACGAAATCGACCGCCTGGCCGACTGTGAGGATCTCAGCGGCCTGCTCGTCCTCGATCTTCACGCCATAGGTGTCCTCGAGCTCCTGCACGAGCGTGTAAAGGTCCAGCGAGTCGGCGCCCAGATCGTCCTTGAAATGGGTTGTCTCTCCGATTAGTTGGGGCTCGACATCGAGCTCGTCGGCCAGATGGGCCTGTATCAGGACGAACACTTCCTCGCGGGTCATTCGCTTGCCAGGCTAGCCGGATCGCCGGACACAGGAGCGCTCCTCAGCGCGCCAGCCTCGTCGAGTGCCCTGCGTGTAGCGCCGATCACGTCCTCGCGCGCGCCGAGCTCGGCGCGCAGGATCGCCTGCGCGAAGCCGTGTCTGGCAAAGCGCCCGTGCGGGACCACCGCGAGACGACGCAAACCCAAAAGATAGGCCCCGCCCTCTCCTTCGGGATCGATTTCGTCGCGAAAGCCACTTAGCGAGGGGCGCAGCAGCATCCCACCCAACTTGCCCCGCAGCGAGGATGTCGCGGCGTCTCTGACTGCGCGCAACATCGTCTGTGAGACACCCTCCATCAACTTCAGGGCGATGTTGCCGGTGAAGCCATCGGTGACGATCACGTCGGCCGCCGCATCGACGATGTCGCCGCCCTCAACGTTGCCGACGAAGCGCAGCTGCCCATCGCTGGAGCGTTGCGCTAGCTCCCTGCCCGCTTGCACGACCAGCTCGCTGCCGCGCTCTGACTCCTCGCCGTTTGAGAGCAAACCGACGCGCGGGCGCTCGACGCCGAGCACCGCGCTTGCGAAAGCCGCTCCCATGAAGGCAAACTGGACCAGGTGCTCCGGGCGCGCCTGCACACTCGCGCCGATGTCGAGCAGCGTCACCGCATGGGTGGGTGGGGATACTGGAACAGGTATCGGCAGAGCAAGCGCGGGACGATGGATGCCGGGCGCGCGCTTGACGTTGAACAGGCAAGCCGCCAGGGCGGCCCCGGTGCCGCCAGCGCACACAAGTGCATCCGCACGGCCCTCACCCACGGCCTTTGCGGCCTGCACGATCGACGCCTCGGGCGTAGAGCGCACCGCCCGCACAGGGTCGGGGCTCTTGGCGACCGACACGGGCGCGTCGACCACCTCGACGCCCGGCCCGACGTCGCCGAGCTCGGTAGCCGGACCGAACAGCAGCACGTGTACGCCCCGCTCCGCCGCAAGCCGCGCTCCGGCCGCAACCTCGGACGGTCCCAAGTCGGCGCCATTTGCATCGACAGCCACGACCGTGTGCGTGCGCATGTCGGCCCGCGCTGCGCGGCCGCCACGGCTGGCCGAGCCAGTCATGCTTGGCGACTACTCGTGGTCGTGATCGTGATCGTGGCTGTGCGCGCCGGGCGCCACCACCTCACGACCTGCATACGTCCCGCACTCGGGGCACACGCGATGTGGCCTGCGCGGGCTGTGACAGCGCGGACACTCGTTCACCGTGGGCGCCTCGATCTTGTGATTGGCGCGACGCAGCGCGGTGCGGCTGTGCGATTGCTTTTTCTTGGGGACAGCCATCGGCGCAACAGGCTACCAGGGCTAGGGCCCACTAGCCGCGTTGGCACTAGTCGCCGTTCGGACTGGCCGCGTTGACGCTAGTCGAGCTTCAGCTCGCTCAACTTCGCCCAGCGCGGGTCTGGCGGGCGCTCGTGGGTGTGCTCGGGGAGGGTGGGGTCCAAATCATTCAGATCAGCAGCGCACACCGCGCACAGCCCAGCGCAATCCTCGCGACACAGAGCCTGCGTCGGCAAGGCCAGCACGAGAGCGTCGCGCGCCCAGCTGGCCAGGTCGAGTGTCTCATCCTCCAGATAGGGGCTCGAGAGCTCCTCTCCACCGCCGGGCCGGTCGACCTCGCGTACATCGACATCGATCTGCGGCGCGGCGTCCTTCAGACAGCGCATGCAGGGTCCCACGAGCGCCGCAAGGAAACGCAGCCGCAGCGCGTAGCCGTTGCCGAGCATGCGCGAGACGTCGAGCTTCACCGGCAGTATCGCGGGCGCTACCTCGTACGGCTCGCCTCCGAGCGTCAGCGACTCGACGTGCACCGCCAGCTCGAAGCCTCTCCCCTCGCCGGCGCTCAGGCGCAATCCACCGAGGTCGAGAGTGTCCGTCACGGCAACCATACCTCCAGGTTAGTAACAGGTCAGCTGTCCGGCTTGAATGACGGTGCGGAGCGCGTGGCGCAAACCGGCGGCTGGTGGGCATCCTGTCGATGGACGCCGCTTTTATAACCTACAAGTTGTAAACGGGCTTTGCGTATTGGGAATACCCAAGTGGAGCAGTTGCGAGATCTCAGGCGATCTCGTGCAGATCGCGCTTGAGCACCTTGCCCGTCGCGTTGCGCGGCAGCTCCTCCACGAACACAACTTCGCGCGGCACCTTGTAACGCGCCAGGTTGTGCTTGACGTACTCCTTGACGGTCTCCTCGTCCAAGCCCGAGCCGTCGCGCGCCACCACGAACGCCTTCAGTCGCTGACCGAACTTCTCATCCTCCACTCCGATCACAGCGGCCTCTTCGATCCCCTCATGGTCGGCGAGCAGGTCCTCCACCTCGCGTGGGAAGACGTTCTCACCGCCGGAGACGATCATCTCGTCGTCGCGGCCGTCCACGAACAGGCGCCCGTCGGCGTCCATGCGGCCGACGTCGCCGGTGCTCATCAGCCCACCAATCATCTCCTTGCCGCCACCGCCGGTGTAGCCTTCGAACACCATCTCGTTCGCCACGAAGATGCGCCCGTTGGCGTCGCTCGGGACCTCCTTGCCGGCCGCGTCGAGCAGCTTGACCACGGTCCCCATCGGCGGCTTGCCGGCCGTGCCGGGAGCCGCGCGCAAATCCGCGGGCGTTGCGATCGTGGCCCACGCCACCTCGGTAGAGCCGTACAGGTTGTAGAGCACGTCGCCGAACGTGTCCATCGCGCGGATCGCGAGCTCCCCTGGCAGCGCCGAGCCGCTGAGGGCGATCACTTTCAGTGCCCGCGTGTCGTACTTGGCGATCGTCTCAGGCGGCAGCTCGAGGATCCGCTGCAGCATCACCGGCACCACCGCCAGCGCCGTGGCACGGTGCTCGGCGACCGCCCGCAAAGTGTCCTCGGGATCGAAGCGTCTGCGCAACACCAGCGTCGAGGCCAACGGCAGACCGAGCGTGAAGTGCGCGAAGCCCCACGAGTGGAACATCGGAGCCGCGATCATCGTCGTCTCGCGCGCCCTCAAGGGGATCTTCGAGAACAGGGCCGCGGCAGGCTCCAGCGAATCGGGCTGTTTGCGTGCCGCCCCCTTTGGCGTTCCGGTTGTGCCCGAGGTGAGGATCACGACCCCGCCGCTCTCCGCGGGCGGGGTCAGATCGGCGGTGCTACCTTTGGCGATCAGGTCTTCCAGGAGCGGGTCCGTCTGCCCGGCGCCCGGTTCGCTCCAGCCGACGAAGCGCTTACGACCTTCGCCGCCCTCGGCGACGAGATTGGCGAAATCCGCGTCGTAGACGAGCCCGGCCGGATTCTCGCGGCGCATCACGTCGGTGATCTGCGGCCGGGCGAACGCGGTGTTCAGGTACAACGAGCCGGCGCCGAGCTTCGAGCAGGCGATCGTGGTCTCGACGAAGCCGCGGTGGTTGCGGCACATGATCGCCACGCTGTCGCCTTCTTTGATCCCAGCGGCGCGCATTTCGCGGGCGAGCGCGTTGGTGCGCAGGTGAACCTCTTCGAAGGTGAGCGTGCCGCGCTCGTCGATCAATGCCTCACGCTCGGGGAAGCGCGCGGCGGAGATCGTGTAGGCGGCGGCGGGCGTCGGGCCCCAACGCTTCAGCGCAAGCACCGACCTGACGGCGCGGTCGGGCCTCGTCGGCGTAAGGATGCCGGTGCCCAGGAGGACCTTGGCGACTTCGAGGCGATATCTCAGCGGCGAGCTCACGCGGGCACCCTACCCAAAATGCTCGAGTCCACGCGTACGCATACGCGAGTGGGAAACGCGGGCGGGCACCTTCAGCTCACAAATGATGCTGTTCC
>JBAQGH010000057.1:0-8117 GCA_049287685.1 Solirubrobacteraceae bacterium
GGATCAATTCCAGCTGCGCTACCTCGGCCGGCGGCGCGGCACGCCGCTCCCAGCCCAACCAGTTGTGCTCGGCCAGCATCCGCTCGATCGCCTCAAGCCGCTCAGGCGTGTCCGGGTGCTCAGGCATATACGCGCGCGGATCGTGTTCAAGGCACGCCGGATGGCTGAAATAGAGCCCAGACTGCCTGATGGTCCGTGTGCCCAACTGCTCGTTCACCGCCGAGGAATACCACAAACTCGCCGGCGCATTCGGCGCCAGGAGAGGCAAACGCCACGGCCGGTCTGCGTTGACCGGGGCGCACACCTGGAGACCGAGCGCGTCGCTAGCTGACGTGCCTACATACGTTGTGAACGGTTAGGGGAGGCATCCGGGCCTTTTCCCGCGGACGCCCTCTGCTGTGGCGCGCTTATCCGAGTTCTACCTCTCGTGGGCAGATGCCCAGGCCCTGCCTTGCAATCAGCGCCAGCACGTCGCTGTGAATCCAGGGGGTCGGCGAGTTCTCACCACTCTCCGGCTTCAGGCCCAACCTGCGCGTGAGCCAGCTGGTGTCCCCGCTGACGTTCCGGCGCGAGTCATACTTGACGCGCCCGCAGCGCATCGCGATCTCGCTCATTGACAGGCTCTTGGCGCGCGCCGTTGAGAGCACCGCTTCGCGCAGTCCGCGGTTGAGCACTATCCGGCTGGCAGAGATCCGCTGCATCTCACCGCGCAGCACCGAGACGGATACCTTCGGGTCGCGCCGATGGCGCGCTAGCGCCTTGCGCGTGAGAGTACGAATCGGCTCGTAGCTCTCAAGCGCAGCGATCGCGTCGCGGATGCTCAGGACCCGCGGCAGTCCGGCCTGCCCCTCCGGCGGATACTGCTGCCAGCGCATCTCGCGGATCGACATGCCGCTGGGGACGGCCTCCAGGTGATAGGAGCGCTCGTGCGGGTCGACCACAAGATCGCTGCCGAGCAACTCAGCGAGCGCGGCCTCCACATGCTGGTCGTCCTCTTCCTCGGGGCGGGGGATGGTCTGCAGATCGGCCGCGGTCACCGGCCGGCACCAGCGACCACGCACGTCCGCCAGATACTGCTCACACACCACACGGGCGTTCTCGGCCGACTCATCGACGCCGAGGTGTGCAACCAGGCGTCTGTCACCGAAGGTCAGCGCGTCGCGATCGATGACGAGCACGCTGCCGCCCGCACCTGCGCGGGCGACGATCTCGTGTGAGCGTCCGCCACGGTCGGTGTATTGGCCGATCACATCGCTCGCCGTCGCGGTGGGCGGCGAGCGGTGCCCGTGTGGCGGGGTGTGCCCGCGGAGGTGCATGACGCTTTGCTTGCTCGCGGTCCGCTTGCGCATCCCGCGCCGCGTCGGGCTGGCGGCAGGCTTGTCGAGGCCGAGCGCTGGAGCGCTGCTCATACTGTTAGTTGGTCGTAGCGCACCGCAGCCGTGGACAGGAACAGCATGTCCTCGGAGCGCTCCAGTAGGCCAGCCGCGAGGAGCCTGTCGATCGCGTCGGTGATCCTGTTTCGCTTTCGTTTGGAGCTTGCGAGCTCGCGGAGTACCTCCTCGCGGGAGAGCGGTCGGCTACGGTCGGTGGTGGCCAGCATCAACTCCAGCACGATCGCCTCGTCGCGGTGCTCGTGCGCGGAGCAGCGGTCGTCGTCATGGTTGATCCCGAAGACGCGGAGCGCCGCATAGCTTGGTGCAGCGAACTCGCTCCAACGATTAACCAGCCCGTCGTCCTTCAGCCGCGCGAGCGCCGCGGGGATATCACCGGAAACGGAGAGCGCCCGGGTGATCTCGGTTTCGGTCCAGGGGTGCGACGTTTGAAGCAGGATGTCGAGCACAGCGCGATCGAGCGCCGCCTTCTCGTTGTCGGTCTCAGACCGGGGATGATCGTTCATCTCGCCTGTTTACCTCCCATGCCGTTCACCTATCGGGCCGCCGTCGGCGCCCAGGAACGGCTGTCGGTTACAGGAACATCAACATAGGGGTGTCGCGCCGGAACTCTTGCGCGGGACGCACAGTTGACACACACTTGAATCCGTTAGGACCGAAGTCACGCGCCCCGCGCCAAAGGGCCGGACTGAGCCCGCGCGCCCTTTCGCGCGGACGCCCTGTCGCCGTGCGCTCAGCACTCCGTTAGCTGCGCCCGGCGATATGCTGACGGTGACACCCCGTGGCAGCGCCGGAACGTCCTCGCGAAGTGCGCTCCCCGCCGGTAGCCCACGAGCAGCGCCACTTCTTGCACTGGCACCGTGGGTTCTGACAAGAGTTCGGCGGCGACGCCCATCCGCCGCGCGAGCAGTTCCTCTTTGAATGTGCGCTCACCAAACTGCTCGAAGGCGCGCTGTATCTGCCGAGGTGAGGTAGCAAGGACGCCCGCCAGCGCCTCCAGTGTCAGGGACCTCTGGTAGTAGCGCTCGATCGCGGCGCACGCCACGACGTACAGCCGGCGGCGTTCTTTGACCGTGTGGGGACGCATCTCGCGCGGGGTCACACGGCCCGCCTGCTGGCAGACAGCGCCGCTCATATGGCGATTTTGTCGAACCGCAAGGCCGCCCTCGACAGGAACAGTCGTTTGCCGGCCCCTTCCAGCAGCCCGGCGGCGCGCAGCCTTCCGATCGCGTCTATAAAGGCGATCCGGCTCTTCTTTTTCACCCGCATCGCGCGGAGTAGCGCTTTGCGGGTCATCGACTTTCTGCCGCTGCAATCGCGGGCCAGAAGAGCTTCCAGGACCGCAAACTCGTGGCGGCGCTCGAAGTCGGGCTCGGAGCAGTCATGGTGTATCCCGAAAAAGCGGGCGGCGGCAAACGTGGGGGAGGCGAGGTCGCCCCAGCGGTTGACCAGCCCGTCGTAGCTGAGGCGCGCGAGCACCGACGGTATGTCACCTGGGAGGCTTGTTGTGCGGGCGAGTTCGGCCTCGCTCCACGGCCGCGGGTGGTCGAGCATCAGTTCGAGAAGGGCGCCGTCGAGTGCTCCTGCGTCCTCCGGGTTTTCACGGTGTTGCATAGTGGTCTGTGACCTCCCATGCCGCTCGCTCTGTCACACGGTAGCGAGACTAATAGCTGTAGTGTCGCCAGGACCGCGTGATTCTCGGCGCGATCTTCCTCCGCATCGCCTGATGATTGCGGCTCATTCACCCGGCATTCAGCGCCGCGCACAGGGCACGCGGTACGTGGTCGATGCCTGCGTGTCGTCCTCGAAGCGCACGAGCGCCGCAAACCTGTAGCCGCCATGCGGACAGTCCCGTGGGATTCTGATGCCGCGCGGGTGGAATGCCACCGTCTTGCCGGCGATCTGGCGATGGTAGGTCAGGCCCATCGGGCCGATCGACGAGTCGAACGTCTCCAGGGCGAGGTCGGGGCCTTCGGGCCACGTCGGCACCAGCGGGATCGACGTCGCCAACTCTTCGCCGTAAGGTGGTCCTCCTTCTTCCACGACGCTGGGGAGCACGAGCTGGGCGAAGACAGGCTGCCCAGCTTGGACGTACCACAGGACTTCCAGACGGTTTTCTGCCGGTGGCCCCATAAGAGCGTTGAGCGTTGCCGTCTCGCGGACGCGTTCGGCGCCGAGGGGAACCACGGCGGTCGCGGTTCCGTAGCCGATACGAGCATTGGCCGAGCAGCCCGCAATCCCTGATTCGATCAAAGCCGCCGGATCGCAGTTGTCCTCGCCCAGCGTGGTCGTGGCGAGGCCCATGTTCGCCGGCAGGCGCAGGTCAAAGCTCCTCACCGGCGACGGAGGTTCGCCGCCTGGCCCTGTGAGGCGTAGTGCGAGGTTGATCGTCGTTCGCTGACCCGGCGCGTCGGGATCGAACGCGACACGCAGCTTGACCGTCTGCTCCGCGCTTGCGCTAGCGGGCAGGAAGGCACAGGCGGCGAGCACGACTGCTACGGGTCGAGCGAGGCTCATGGTCTTTGGGCGCTCGCGATCTAGTAGCTGATCTCGCCGTGGGCTTTCACGGTCGCGGCGAACGTGTAGCGGTTGATCGTCCCGCTGAACCCGAGCGCTTTGCCGGATGCGTGCCGGTAGGTCCCCGTGCCCCGAGTGACCGTGAACGTGCCGCCGAAGTAGCCAGTGGATTTCTGCACGATGTAGTTGGCCTGCGCTGCCCCGCTGATCGAGCCGCCGTGAGGATAGACCGTGACGAGCGCCGTCACGGATTTCGGGTGGATCGTGAAGGTAGCCCTCACGGGCGCGTTGTACGTGCCGTACGCTCGGCCCTTCTCGCTCAGCGCCGATCCTTCTTCGGAGGCCAATTCCAAGCGTGCGCTCTCGACGAGCTCGATTGTCTTGGCTGCCCGCGCCGTTGGCCCGGGCGCCGTCGGAGATGCCTGCGCGGATACTCCGATCAGCGCACCCAGCACCCCTGCCAGGCAAACGATGCTCAGCGCCCACCGCGCCGCGATCGACCTGTTGCTAGGTCCCATAAGCCTCTCCTTGTCACGATAGCCAGATAGACACGCCAACCAGACCAATGCTGGTCCGGTGCGTCTCTGACGTTCCCTGAATGCCCATTCAAGATTGTGTGCCTCAGCGAGACGAGCCATATACATCTGTCTCGCCTCCTCACGCCAATCATATCGTTCGGATCTGCGGTGCATTCCCGAACAACGGGCTTTCCACAACCAGCCGTCGCGGCGTCACGCGAGCGACGGGCCGAGACTCAAGGCTGGCGCTGAGGATGCCGAAAAGAGTGGGGACCCGAAGTCGAACCCTCCGGGTCCCCGCACTACCAGCGCGAGGCAGAACGTCATTGGATGGAACACCTCGCCACCTTGCAACCGTTATCGGACCTGGGCCGCTCCTACCTACATGACGGGGCGGCCCAAGTCGTCCTTCGGCGTGTGAACTGTAAGGGCACCGCGGGCCTCATTGCACAACGTCCCGTCGTGCTGCAACGCCACCTGCAGCTCGTTGTTCGCACCATCCGTGTATGCGAGATAGAAACAGTTAACAATTCGGGTATGTGTGAAATCCGGCGGCTCGATTCGGATATGTGTGAAGTCTCTCGGGCGGCGCTACATTCGCGTCGCTCATTCCGCCGACGCCGAGCGCGCTTTGGTAATGCGCTGGCTACGGAATGCCGATCCCACCGCATGGCTTCAGGCTTGCACAGGTGGCTGTTTGAGGGTGTCGACCGCGACCGACTGCTCGACATGGACCGGCGCCTCGCCCCGGCACGCCGTAACGCCCTCGCGGTCCTCGCGGTCGCGCTGCTCCTGGGCTCTCCGTGGCTCGGCCCGTGGACCCTCGCCCCACTGCTCTTGGCAGCAGGCTTGTTCGGTCTCGCGACGCGGCTGGCCGGCAAGTCAACGCGCCCCGAATATTTGATCCTCGGGGCGTGGATCGTGACGGAGGCGATCATCGCCCTCGCCGTTGCGCTCACCGGCGGACCACAGGTCGCGACGATGGGATGGCTGGCAATCCCGATCGTGACCCTCTTCCGTTTCAGCGAGCGCCTGGCGAAGATCGGCGCGGTGATAGCTCTCACGATGCTGGGCGCCGTCGCGTTCGCGACGGACCCCGGCGCGGTGATTCACGATCCGCCGCTGCTCATCGCACCCGCTGCGACGATCATCGCCATCGCGATGCTGCTAGTTGCGCTCATCCGCTCGGATACCGAGCACCGTACCGAGTGCGTCATCGACGGCCTCACCGGGTTGCTGAACCGCAAGGCGGCGGAAAGTCGCGCAGCGGAACTCGAGCAACAAGCGGCGGTGACCGGCGAGCCGGTCGCCCTCATAGAGATCGACTTCGACCGCTTCAAGCGGATAAACGACGAGCTTGGCCATGCCGCCGGTGACGCCGCGCTCGCCGAAGTGGCCTACCGCTTCCGCAAGCGCGTCCGCGCGTACGACCTCGTGTATAGGCTCAGTGGTGAGGAGTTCCTAATGATCGTGCCGGGAGCCGACCTTGAGGAAGCGACCGTGCTCGCCGAGGATCTGCGGGCGGCCGTTGCCTCCGAGCCTCTGTCCAACGGCCGTCGAGTGACGATAAGCGCCGGCGTGAGCGCGTCCACCCGCGGCGAGACATTCAGCTACCGCGACGTGCTCCGAGAGGCCGACCTCGCCCTGTACGCCGCGAAGGAGTCCGGGCGCAACCGAGTCTGCCCAGCCGGAACGCAACACCCCGCGAGCAGCCCCACACCACAAGCCGGGCTCGCCGGGGCAGCGGTCGGCGCGTAACACCAGCGATCCCCAGCGAGACCACCCACTAGACAAGCGTTGCGCAGGTGGTCGCGGTACGCGAGCTTTGCCACTCGCGCACCACGACCCGTCCGGCTATGCGACTTGTGCTGCGGGGGTGCTCGTCGCGGTCACCGATCCACCACTTCGCTGGTACATGAGGATGCTCACGATGATCGACCAGACCACGAAGCCGATTAGGGCTGGGAAGCTCGCCGGTGGGATGAGCACAACGATTGCGAGCACGATCGCAACCCAGCCCAGCCACTGCGGGAGCGCCGCGCCGCCAAGGATCGCAAGACCACTGCAGATCGCGAGTATGAACGCGCCGGCAAGGACCGGCAGGAACAGTTCCTGACTGATGAAGTTCAGCGTCTGTGCCGCCTGCGGCGTCAGGTGCTGGAGGTTGTGGGCGATCCCATATTCAAGGCCCGTACCCGTGAGCGCGCCCGCCGCCATCAGGATGCCACCGGCGAGCACGAGCGCGCCGAGTCCATCAGCCGCACCCGTGCGACGCAGATAGGAGCGCAGCGCCCCGGCGAACAGGACCAACACGAGGAACGCAAGCGCGAACAGGATGCCGGACGTCTCGACTTCCGAGCGATTCTTCGCGTAATACGCCACTACCTTCGCGACACTCGCGTTCGCTTTCGGTGTTTCTTCACCACTCGTGAAGACCGCGCCGATCACGAGCGCAGCGAACAGCACGCCGGTCAACGGCGCGAAACGACCCCAACGATCAGACATTCCAAAACCTCCCTCGTGGACTTGGATGAGCCGTGTCGACGCGACTCTACCGCCAGGCACGGATGCTTGTGCGATTCAGCATCAGCGGACCGTAGGGCGACCTGTACCACAGCGCAGGAGCGCCGTCAGCCGAGTTCCTGTCATCAGTTGGGCGCGACGGCTACACGGACGAGCGGCCCGCCGAAGCGGACCGCGCGCTGCGCTGTCGTCGAGGGGGTCGACGCGCAGCGCGTTGTCGATCATCCGTGTCCAGACAACTGGCCTTCGACGCCAAATATACCGGCCGTGCGGATCGACCGATGGCTCCCCAAGTTGGACCGTTTAGGATCATACTCGATGGGACTGCTGGAGTGGGCCGGATTGGGATACGTCGCGCTGCTGGTGCCGGCCACCCTCGTCGCGGCGTCTCTGTGCAAGATCGCGAAGCTATCCGGCCGACACGACGAAGATGACCGCGGGGAGATACGCACCACGGGCGAGACGGCAGAGCGAGACGAGTCGATTGCTAAGCCCGGAGTCCTCCCGCGTGGCGCTGCAGTCCAGCGATAGCCGGGGGGAGCGCAGTCGAGCGCGGCTAGGTGCAGAAGCAGGCTACGGTCGCTGACGCGGGGTCGGCGGGCTTGGTCATCGGGCCGATGTTCTGGTTGTGGGGAGGGTGTAGGCTGGGTCGCCCGTGTGCTCGATTCGAGCGATTCCAGAACCTCGAACTCTTCCGCGTGCTTTCCAGGCAAGCGCCACACGGGTGCCTGGGCGGGTCGCGCTTAGAACATGCGGGGGCTCGGTCGGCCTGATGTGGTTGAGCACGCGCCCGGCGGCTATCGCCGCCACCCGAGGGAGACCACCGAGACGTACGACGCTGATGGCCGGATTCACACCAACCGGATGACTAGGAGGAGGGTCTTATGTATGACTACGTGATTGTTGGAGCGGGTTCGGCTGGCTGTGTGTTGGCCGCCCGGCTGAGCGAGGACCCGGATGTCCGGGTGTTGTTGATCGAGGCTGGTCCGCCGGACACGATCGAGAACGTTCACGTTCCCGTGGCCTTCTCGCAGTTGCTTCACTCGCAGCTCGATTGGGACTACTCGACCGGGCCGGAGCCGTTCGCCGATCGCCGGCGTATTCACCTGCCGCGCGGCAAGACGCTCGGGGGATCGTCGTCGATCAACTGGATGGTCTACATCCGTGG
>JBAQGH010000058.1:0-3155 GCA_049287685.1 Solirubrobacteraceae bacterium
CCCCTGAGCAATCCCAAAACGACGATACATCCCACGCGCGCGGGGGGCACGGCAGCGCACACGAGACAGCAAGTGTGAGCGCATCCCAAAACGACGATGCCCCGCACGCGCGCGCGGGGCATCGCCCTCCAGGCAAACACCGCCGCCACATCGTCATCGTCGGCGGCGGCTTCGGCGGGCTGGCGGCCGCGCACGAGCTGAGGCGTGCCGATGTGGACGTGACGCTCGTGGACCGCACCCACCATCACCTGTTCCAGCCACTGCTTTATCAGGTTGCCGGCGGCGGGCTGGCTGCCGGCGAGTGCGCTTCCCCGATCCGCACGGCACTCAGGCGCAACTCGAACATCACCGTGCTGATGGGCGAGGCGACCGGGCTCGACGTCGAGCGCCGCCGGCTCCTCCTCGACCGCGGCGAGCGGCTCGACTACGACAGCCTGATCGTCGCCTGCGGGGCCGAGACCTCTTACTTCGGCAAAGACGAGTGGCGCGAGGTGTCCTGCGGGCTGAAGACGCTTGCCGACGCGCTCGACCTGCGCAATCGGATCTACGGTGCGTTCGAGGAGGCCGAGCGCGCGAGCGATCCCGTCGAGCAGCGCGCGTGGATGACGTTCGTTGTGATCGGCGGCGGTCCCACCGGCGTGGAGCTGGCCGGGGAGCTGAGGATCGTGGCCCAGCACGGGATGAAGCGCGGCTTTAGAAAAATCGATCCCCGCAACGCGCAGGTGATCCTGCTCGACGCCGGCGAGCGCGTGACCGCTGCCTTCAGCGAGCGACTCTCTGGCAAGGTCGCCAAGGAGCTTTCCTCACTTGGGGTCACGGTTCGCGAGGGTGCGCGCGTCACCGCGATCGACGCGCAAGGCGTGACCGCATCGGTCAACGGCGCGGACGAGCGGATCGACGCGCGGACCGTGATCTGGGCTGCCGGCGTGCAGGCCGTCGGCTTCTCCCGCGTGCTCGCCGAGGCGACTGGGGCCTCTACCGACCGCGCCGGGCGCGTGCAAATAGAATCCGACCTGACGCTTCCCGGCCATCCCGAGATCTCGGCGATCGGCGATACCTCGGTGCTCGAAGGACCCAGCGGCAAGCCGTTCCCTGGGCTGGCGACGGTGGCGATCCAGCAGGCGCGCCATGTGGGCAAGGCGATCCATGGGGGGGCGCCCGGCGCCTCGACGCCGTTTCACTACCTCGACAAGGGCGCGCTGGCAGTCGTCGGACGGGGCAAGGCCGTGTGTGAAGTCCGTGGCCATGAAATCTCTGGGCGGCTGGCGTTCTTCACCTACCTGACCGTGCACATGTACTACCTCGGCGGCGTCCGCGGCGGGCGCCTGAAGGTGTTGATCGATTGGATCAGCGCACGCCTTGGCAATCCCCAGAACCAGGTGATGGAGGGCTCACTGGCCACCATCGAGCGAGCTCACGGTGGAGCGGATGACGGCGGGTCGGCTCGAAGTTCGGTCAAAGACCGCGACGCTCCGGCGCCGAGCGCGGAGAGCAAACGATGAGCCGACTCGAAGTCCGGCTAAACCGGCGACACACTCCGGCACCGAGCGCGGGAGCAAACCGTGAACCGGTCTCGACGTTCGACAAACGCCGGAGGCAAGCGGTGAGCGCGGCCGGAGCGCTCGCGGAGAGGCCGTGCGCAGAGCAAACGGTGAGCGCGCGGGCCGCGACGCTGACAGGGCGGCCGTGCCGTCGGTCATGATCGAGCGGTGAGAGCGCTCGATCCTCGATTGCTGCAGTACGCGCGCGCTACACGCACATTCCTTTTTCTGTCGGTAGCACTGGGGAGCCTGCGCACGCTGTTGATCGTGGCGCAGGCCTGGCTGCTTGTGGACGTCGTCGTCGGCGCGTTCTCGCATGGTGAGGATCTCACGCAGCTGAAAGGGCCGCTGATTGCCCTGCTGTTCGTAGTCATGGCGCGGGCACTGGTCGCCTGGGCGGCCGAGCTGGCGGCTGGGCGTAGCTCCGCTCGGGCGAAGTCGCAACTGCGACGCACGCTATTGGAGCGCGTCTCGATGCTCGGCCTGGACAGCTCGCGCATGCAAAGCACCGGAGAGCTGACGGTGCTCGCCACACGCGGGCTGGACGCGCTCGACGGCTACTTCTCTCTGTACCTGCCACAGCTTTTGCTGGCCGCGATCGTACCCCTGGTCGTGCTTGTGGCCGTCGTCTCCCAGGACTGGATCTCGGCCGCGATCATCGCCTTCACGCTTCCCCTGATCCCGTTGTTCATGGCGCTCGTCGGAGCCGCGACGCGCGAGAAGATGGATCGCCAGATGCGCACCCTGCAGCGGCTTGCCGGGCACTTCCTCGACGTCGTCGCCGGGCTGCCGACCCTGAAGGTGTTCGGCCGCGCCAAGGCCCAGGCCGCCAGCATTCGCGCGATCTCCGAGCGCTATCGCGAGACCGCGCTCTCGAACCTGCGTGTGACGTTTCTGTCCTCGCTGATCCTCGAGCTGCTCGCCACGATCTCCGTGGCGCTGGTCGCCGTGGCGATCGGGCTGCGCCTGATGGGCGGCGACATGTCCCTGCGCGCCGGGCTGTTCGCTCTGGTGCTGGCGCCCGAGGCCTACCTGCCTCTGCGCCAGCTGGGCGCCAACTACCACGCCAGTGCCGAAGGGGTTGCCGCCGCCGAGCAAGTGTTCGCGGTACTTGCCCAAACCGGTGTGCACGAAAACACTGGGAAATTTGGGAACCGGGTTTTTGAAACACCCGCCACCGCCGACATTGCTGTAGAAGCACTGACCGTCTCCTACCCCGGGCGCTCTGAGCCCGCGCTCGACAACGTGTCGCTACACGTCGAAGCCGGCGAGGTCGTCGCGCTCGCCGGCTCCAGCGGCTGCGGCAAGTCGACGCTGCTGGGTGTGTTGCTCGGCTTTGTCGCGCCCGAGCATGGAACGGTGTGCGTCGGCGGTGTCGACCTCGCCGAGCTCGACGCCGACGCATGGCGCGCGCAGCTTGCCTGGGTACCACAGCGGCCGCACCTGTTCGCGCGCTCGATCGCCGAGAACGTGCGGCTCGGTCGGAGCGACGCCTCTGACGAAGAGCTGACCGCCGCGGTAGCCGCCGCCGGCCTGAGCGAGGTCATCGCCGGCCTGCCCAACGGCCTGGACACCGTCCTCGGCGAGCGCGGCGCCGGGCTGTCGGCCGGCGAG
>JBAQGH010000059.1:0-21917 GCA_049287685.1 Solirubrobacteraceae bacterium
CGCGAAGCCCGACCGGCCCGCGGCGCGCACGTCCGGCAGCTCGCCGACCATGCCGATCACGGGCGTCGGGTAGATGGGGCCGGCGCTGGCACCCTCGTTATAAAGCGACACATTGCCGCCCACGATCGGCGCCCGCAGCGCCCGGCAGGCATCGCCAAGACCGCGTACCGCCTCGGTCAGCTGCCAGGCGATGTGCGGCTTCTCGGGGTTGCCGAAGTTGAGGTTGTTGGTCGTGCCCAGCGGCCTCGCGCCGACGCAGGCGAGGTTCGAGGCGCACTCCAACACCGCGGCGACCGTGCCCGTGTAGGGATCGGCCGCGACGCGCCGCCCGTTGCAGTCGATCGACACCGCGATCCCCGCCACCGGACCGCCTGCCCCCCGCTTGCCGGCGCCCCAGAGGGTGTGCCCTTCAGGGTGCGATGGGGGGTCCGTGTCGTGAACGCCGTCGGCGGGCGTCGTCGTCCCGTGCGCGGCGATCGCCAGCACCGCCGCGTCGGCCTGCTCGGGGCGGCGCACCGTGCGCGATTGCACGACGGAGTCGTACTGCTCGAAGAGGGGCCGACGCGAAGCGATGTTGGCCGAGGAGAGCAGGGCCAGGAGCAGCTCACCTCCGCTCCAGCCGGCGGCGGCGCCCTCGTCGCGAGCGCCCGCCAGCTCATTCCCCGTCCAATCGTCCGCGACGGCCACGTCGCGGACGCCCACCGCGTCCCCGGCAGGGGGTTTTTGGGAGAGCAGCGCCCGCGGCGCTGGGAAGGGCGTGCCTTGTGGCTTTACGGGCTTCAAGTCATAGAGCGGGCAATCGTCCACCAGCGCCCGCACTGGCATGCACCCGACCGGCCGGCCCGCCTTGAAGATGCGCATCTGGCCCGTGTCGGTGACCGTGCCGATCGGAGCCCCGCCGACCTCCCACTTCTCGCACAGCTCCAGCACCGCCGCGACGTTTGCCGGCTCCACCACGCACAGCATGCGCTCCTGGGACTCGGAGACCATGATCTCAAACGGCTCCATGTCGGCCTCGCGCAGAGGCACGTTGGCCACGTCGATGTCGATCCCGACCTCGCCCTTGGAGGCCATCTCCGCGGCCGAGGATGTCAGACCGGCCGCGCCCAGATCTTGGAGGGAGACGAGCAGGCCACGCTCCAGCAGCTCAAGCGAGCACTCCATCAGCTTCTTCTCCTCGAAGGGATCGCCCACCTGGACGGTGGGCCGCTTGTCCACTGAAGAATCCTCCTCTTGATACCCCCCAAGGGGGGTATCGCCCCACGGAGTGTCGGCCGAGCCGAGCTCGGCGGAGGCGAGCACGGAAGCCCCACCGATCCCGTCGCGGCCGGTCGAAGCACCGAACAGCAGCACGACATTGCCAACGCCGACAGCGGCGCTCGTTACGAGCTGCTCGCGCCTGGCGATGCCGAGCGCCATCGCGTTGACGAGACAATTCTGCTCGTAGGGCGCCTCGAAGTAGACCTCACCGCCGATCGTCGGCACGCCGATCGAGTTGCCATAGTGGCCGATGCCGGCGACCGCACGGTCGAGCAGGTAGCGGGAGCGTGCCCCTTCCCCTTTTCCTCCCTCATCTTCCCCAACTTCGTTGGGGGAATGGGGGTTTTTCAAATGAGGCTCGCCGAACCTGAGCGAGTCGAGCACGGCGATCGGGCGCGCGCCGATCGCGAAGATGTCGCGCAGAATGCCACCTACTCCAGTGGCCGCGCCCTGAAAGGGCTCGACCGCGCTCGGGTGGTTGTGCGACTCCACCTTGAACGCGCACACCAGCCCACCGCCAACGTCGACCGCGCCCGCGTTCTCGCCGGGCCCCATCACCACGCTGGGACCTTCCGTCGGCAACGTGCGCAACAGCTTCTTGGAGTGCTTGTAAGCGCAGTGCTCGCTCCACAGCAGCGAGTACATCGCCAGCTCTACTTGATTAGGTGCCCGCCCACCCGGCCCGCCTTGCTTCTCGCAGATCAGCTCGTACTCGGCCTCCGTCAGCCCAAGCGCAAGCGCGTCCTCCAAGCCGGGCAGCGTCGCGGCCTCAGACACGGGCATCCTCTACAGCCATCCGCATAGAGGCAAAGATGCACAGGCCGTCGGTGGAGCCCGTCAGCTCGTCGACGGCGTGCTCGGGGTGGGGCATCAGGCCGAAGACGTTGCCCTGCTCGTTGCGAACCCCAGCGATGTCGTTCAGCGAGCCGTTGAAGTTCTCACCCGGCGCATAGCGCAGCACGACCTGGCCCTGCTCTTGCATCGAGGCGAGCGTTGGCCCATCGGCGTAATAGCGGCCCCAAGAGTGCTTGGCGGGGATGCTCAGGCGCCCCCCCTCACAAGCGCGGGTGAAGGCCGTATCGGCCTCCACAACGTCGAGATCGACCTGCCTGAAGGTGAAGCGCAGATTGGCGTTCGGCAAGAGCGCCCCGGGCAAGAGGCGCGCCTCGCACAGGACTTGAAAACCGTTGCATATCCCAAGCACGACCCCACCGTCTTGCGCGAAAGCAATGACCGACTCCATCACCGGCGAGAAGCGCGCGATCGCGCCGGCCCTCAGGTAGTCGCCGTAAGAGAAGCCGCCAGGCACGACGATAGCGTCGACGCCTTTCAGATCGCGCTCGCCATGCCAAAGCAGCTCGGCGTCGCCGACCCGGCGAGCGGCATACAGAGCGTCAACCTCGTCGCAGGATCCGGGGAACTGAAGAACGCCGAACTTCATCGCGACGAGCTCGCCGAGAACGTGCCGACCGCAGGCCCGGATCGCGCGTCAGACGTCACTCGCCGGCGAGGACTATCTCGTAGTCCTCCACGAGCGGGTTGGCCAGCAGCTTCTCGCACATCGGCTTGAGCTGACCGGCATCCTCTACATCGAGCTCCACGAGCCGGCCGATGTGGACATTCGCGACCCCCTCGAAGCCAAGGGCCGGCAGCGCGCGCTGGACGGCCTCGCCCTGCGGGTCGAGGATGCCCGCCTTGGGGCGGATCAGAACGCGAGCTTTCATGCGGTCCGCTCGAGCCATGCCGAGAATGGCTCGCCGGTGATCAGCTCGTACGCCTCGACGTAGCGCGCGCGGGTCCCCGCGACGACGTCCTCGGGGATCTCAGGCGCCGGCGGCTTCTTGTCCCAGCCGCTTGCGGCCGCCCAGTCGCGAACGTACTGCTTGTCGAAGCTCGGCTGCCCCCTGCCGACCTCATACCCATCGACCGGCCAGTAACGCGAGGAGTCGGGCGTCAGCACCTCGTCGCCGACGACCAGCTCGCCGTCCTCGTCCAGGCCCAACTCGAACTTGGTGTCGGCCAAGACCACCCCTCGCTCGCGGGAATGAGAGGCCGCGAAGGAGTACAGGTCGATCGAGATGTCCCTGACGCGTTCCATCAGCCCACGGTCGCCTACAAGCTCAGCGGCCCGCTCGAAGTCGATCGCCTCGTCGTGGCCGACCTCGGCCTTGGTGCTGGGAGTAAAGATCGGCTCGGGCAGCTGCTCGGACTCGCGCAGGCCTTTCGGCAACTCGATGCCCGAGACGGCCCCTGTCGCCTGGTAGTCCTTCCAGCCAGAGCCGGTGATGTAGCCACGCACAACGCACTCCACCGGAAGCATCTTCAGCTTGCGCACGACCAGCGCCCGTCCGCGCGCCTCTTGCGGGACGCCCTCGATCGCCGAGATCAGGTGGTTGGCGACGATCTCCTTCGTCTGCTCGAACCAGAAATCCGACAGGCCGGTCAGCACCTTCCCCTTATCTGGGATCCGCGTGGGATGAACCGCGTCGTAGGTTGAGATGCGGTCGCTGGCGACCATCAGCAGGCGGTCGCTGAGGTCGTATAGCTCGCGGACCTTGCCGCTGGCGATTAGGGGCAGATCGGCGAGCGCGGTCACTTTTCGCGATGCTACCAACGCCTCAGGCGATCTCGTTGAGACGCGCCACGATCTCGTTTGCGTAGCGCGTGTAGCGGCTGTAGTCGAAGATCGCGTCGAGGTCGAGCCCGCCGGCACGCTCGTCGGCAGCGAGCAGGTCGCGCAGCGGCGTGCCCTCGTCCCAAGCGCGCTGAGCCAGCTCCTGGGCAATGCGGTAGGCATCGTCGCGCACCATCGGCGCACGACCGTGCTCGGCATCGCCCTCGATGAGCGCCAACAGCACACGCTGGGAAAACAGCGCGCCGTGGGTCAGCTCGAGGTTGGCGAGCATCCGCTGCTCGTCGACCACAAGCCCATTCACGAGCTTGGTAGCGCTGTGCTGCAGATGGTCGATCAGGATCGTGGAGTCCGGCAGGATCACGCGCTCGGCCGAGGAGTGTGAGATATCGCGCTCGTGCCACAAGGCGACGTTCTCTGCCGCTGCCTGAGCGTCGCCGCGCAGCACGCGCGCGAGCCCAGAGATCTGCTCGCTCTTGATCGGGTTGCGCTTGTGCGGCATCGCAGAGCTGCCCTTCTGGCCGGCGCGGAACGGCTCTTGCACCTCGCGCACCTCCGTGCGCTGCAGGTGGCGAATCTCGGTTGCCAGACGCTCGAGGCCGGCGCCGGCAAGCGCGATCGCCTGCAGCAGCTCAGCGTGCCGGTCGCGCGCCACTACCTGAGTGGAGACATCCTCGCGCCCGAGCCCGAGCCGCTCCAGTACGCGCCGCTCGAACTCGGGGCTGGTCGCGGCGTATGTGCCGACCGCGCCGGAGATCGCGCCGACGGCGGCCTGCTCGAAAGCGCGCTCCAGCCGCAAAGCATTGCGGTGCGCCTCGAAGGCAAAGCCCGCGAGCTTGACGCCAAACGTCGTCGGCTCGGCGTGCACCCCATGGGTACGCCCGGCACAAAGGCTGTCCACGTGCTCGCGCGCACGGTCGGCAAGCGCCTGCACCAGCGCCTGCGCTCCCGGCACGATGACTTCTCCGGCAGCTCGCAGCTGCAGCGCGAGCGCCGTGTCGAGCACGTCTGAGGATGTCAAGCCGAAATGGATCCAACGTCCCGCTTCGCCGGCCGAAGCGGACAGCACGTCCACGAACGCGGCCACGTCGTGGTCGGTGATGCGCTCGCGCTCGTTCACCGCCTCGACGCTGAACGTGGCAGAGCGGATCGCCTCCAGCTCGGCCGGCGTCGGACCCTCACCGTCGCCACCTGTGCCCGTCAGGGTAAGCAGGCCCGGAAGCTCCTCGCAGGCGGCCACCTCGACGCGCCGCCATGTCTCCATGCGGGCCTCGTCGGTCCAGAGGGCGCCCAGCTCGGGGCGTGTGTAGCGGGGGATCACTCTTTGATTATCCCTACCGCCCGCCGATCCTGTACAACGAGAGTGAGCGCGCCATCAGGCGCGGACGCCGCGAGGAGAAGAGGAGCCATGCCCACGTACATCATGCTCTCGACCTTGACGCCAGAGGGTGTGCAGACCGTCAAGAACAACCCGGAGCGCATCCGCGAGGTAAACAAGGAGGTCGAGCAGCTCGGCGCCACCGTCAAGGCGCAGTGGGCGACGCTCGGCAACGTCGACTTCATCTCGGTAGTAGAGGCCCCCGACGAGAAGACGATGGCGCGCGTCTCGTTGGAGCTGGGTTCGCGCGGGACGGGTCGTTACGAGACTCTGGCGGCGATACCGGTGGACGAGTTCATCGCGTCCCTGTAGGCGCCCGACGATGCAGGCTGGGTAGGAGGCCGACTCCGTTGAAGGTTCTTGTCGTGGGAAGCGGCGGGCGTGAGCACGCGCTCGTACGTGCGCTCGCGCGGTCACCACAAAAACCGCGGTTGCTGTGCGCGCCGGGCAACGCCGGGATCGCGGAAGACGCGCGAGTGCTCGATGTGGCAGTGGAGGACATCGCCGGGATCGTCGCTGCCGTCGAGCGCGAGGGCGTCGAGCTGACCGTGGTAGGGCCCGAGGTGCCGCTCGTCGCTGGGCTGGTGGATGCGCTGGCGGAGCGGGGACATGCTGCCTTCGGCCCGAGCGCGGCCGCCGCACAGCTCGAGGGCTCGAAGGCATTTGCCAAGCAGGCGATGGAAGAAGCGGGCGTGCCGACCGCCCGCTGGCGGCGTGTGCAGACCTTGGAGCAGGGGATCGAGGCAGTGGACGAGCTGGCTGGGCCAGGCGTGGTGGTCAAGGCCGACGGTCTCGCCGCGGGCAAGGGCGTCACGGTCGCCGAGGACGCCGAGCAAGCACACGCGGCGCTGCGTGAGATCTTCGTGGAACATCGCTTTGGCGGAGGCGGAGTGGGCAAGTCGAGCGCGGCGGTCCAGCCCGGAACAGAGGACAAGGCCGGAACCGAGGACCAGCCCAAGCGGCCGAGCGCCGTCGTCGAGGAGCTTCTCCTTGGCGAGGAGCTGTCGCTGCTGGCGCTGTGCGACGGGGTGCGTGCGCTACCGATGGCGCCCGCACGCGACTTCAAGCGCATCTTTGAGGGCAACGAGGGGCCCAACACTGGCGGGATGGGCTCCTACTCGCCGGTGGCCGGTGTCGGCGAGGCGGTCGTGCGCGAGCTCACGACCATCGTCCATCAACCGGTCGTGGACCTGATGGCCGAGCGCGGCACACCCTTCCACGGCGTGCTCTACGCGGGCCTGATGCTTACCGCGGACGGCCCGCGCGTGCTCGAGTTCAACACGCGCTTCGGCGATCCCGAGACTCAGGCTGTGCTGCCGCGCCTGCGCTCGGACCTGCTGGAGCTGCTGCTGGCGGCCACGCGCCTCGGTGGCTTGGAGGGGGCGTCTTTGGAATGGGCGGAGGAGTGGGCAGTCACGCTGGTGCTCGCCAGCGCCGGCTATCCCGCGTCGTCCTCCAGTGGCGATGAGATCCGTGGGCTCGAGGACGTCCCGGCCGAGATCGAGGTGACGCACGCGGGCACGGCAGCGCGGGAGGAAACATCATCGGGCGGCAGGCGTGGCGGCTCGACGACCGGCCCAGCCTCCAGTCACGGGCGCGATAGCTCGGCGGCCGGCGAGGAGACGATCGTGACCGCCGGGGGCCGCGTCCTGAATGTCACCGCGCTCGGCCCGAGCGCACAGTCAGCGCGAACAGCAGCGTATGCTGCCGCCCAGAAGATCTCCTTCGACGGAATGCAACTGCGGCGCGACATCGCCGCCAACGCCGAACGCGAGGCCACGACGATCACATGAGCGACTCAGCCCCCACCCCGATACGAACAGATCTCGTCCAAGCCGAGGTACAAGCGCAGCTGGAGGAGTTCGACGTCGAGGGACCGCTGATCGGCATCGTGATGGGCTCTGAGAGCGACATGGAGGCGATGGAGAAGGCCGCGAAGGAGCTGCGCAACCGCGGCATCCCGCACGAGATACAGGTGATGTCCGCCCATCGCGAAGCGGACACCGTGGCCGAGTACGCCAAGGGCGCAAAGTCGCGCGGCCTGCGCGTGGTGATCGCCGGCGCCGGCATCTCCGCGGCGCTGCCGGGAGCGGTTGCCGCGCACACAGACCTGCCGGTGATCGGCGTACCGCTGTCCGGACGTCTGACGGCCGCGGGCGGCCTCGACGCGATCCTCTCGATCGTGCAGATGCCTCCAGGTGTGCCGGTGGCGTGCGTGGGCTTGGACAACGCACGCAACGCGGCAATCCTGGCCGCGCAGATCATCGCGGCCTGAGGGCACTGGCCTACACCTCTAGGTGGCGGAGGACGTTATCCAATGCTCCGAATCGGCGATCCCACCCGGATGGTTTCGCATCAGCGTCTCGATCGCGTCAGCCAGCGCGCCCATCGCATCGCGGCTACGATCCCGGTTCGCCGGGACGAGGATCAGACCGGCGTGGCCTTGACCGCTTGCCAAACGCTCGGCGGCAAGCGGTCGGAAGTCCTTGATGTCGTTGGTCACGACCGCTCGTTGCTCGCGTCTTGCTGAGTCGAGTACGTCGCCGTCCGGACCCTCCGCCAGGTCCGAACGCTCGCACACCGCTTCGACGTCGAACCCGCGCTCACGCAAGATATGCGCTATCTGCGGCGAAAACTGCTCATCGAGCAGCGCCTTCACGAAGCAAGCGCCTGCTTGCCCGCCTCCCAGGCTGCGTACCCGCGCTCCGACTCAGCCCGATTGAGCGCTATCTCAGCGTCGATCTCGTCGCGATAGTCGCCGTAGTAGGCAACAGCCGCCTGAACGAGGCCCACCGGAATCTCCAGGTACGCGGCCGCCTCCTCCGGATCGTTGTCGTTATCGCTGACGACCTCGATCACTTGCCAGACATCGAGCCCACGACCGACAAGCGCCGCACGCCGCCCGCTCGGCCCGTCGGCAAAACGGATCAACGGATGGTCCTCGCGGCGCAGGCTCTCGTCCACGTAGCGTTGGGCCAGAGTCCGGGGCGCAAGGCCGGCCCGCTGAGCCTGGGCGGCCAAGCGCTCGCTGACTCCTGGCCTGAGCCGTAGCGTGAAGTGGTCGCTCATCGTTGCCATTATATCACCTGGTGCCACGCTGTGACACTAGGTGGCACGGGAATCTGGCTAGCGCATCAAGGCGGGGGCGCCTTTCAGTGGCGGTGGGTCAGCTTGCCGCGACTACAGCCGTCGGCGCCCTCTGTAGTACCACCTGGCCATCGGCGGCGTCGGCTAGCACAGCGTCCCCAGAATGGAAGCGGCCCTCCAGCAAAGCAAGCGCCAGCCGGTCGACCAGCTGCTTCTGAATCACGCGGCGCAAAGGGCGCGCGCCGTAAGTGGGGTCATAGCCCATGTTGCCAAGCAACTCGCGAGCGGCAGGTGTTATCTCCAATTGCACGCCACGCTCGGCGACGCGCTCGACCACTTGCGCAAGCTGTAGATCGACTATCTCGCCGATCTGCTCGCGAGAGAGCGGGTCGAAGCGGACGATGTCGTCCAGGCGGTTGATGAACTCGGGCTTGAAGTGTTGGGTCAGCTCGGAGCGCATGTCGTCGCCGGTGGCGGACACCGGAATGTTGGAAGTCATGATGAGCACGGTGTTCTTGAAGTCCACGGTGCGGCCTTGGCCGTCGGTAAGACGCCCGTCGTCCATCACCTGCAAGAGCGTGTTGAACACGTCTGGATGGGCCTTCTCGATCTCGTCGAGCAGCACGACGGAATAGGGCCGGCGGCGCACGGCCTCGGTCAGCTGGCCGCCCTCTTCGTAGCCGACATATCCGGGAGGAGCCCCGACAAGGCGAGACACCGAGTGCTTCTCCATGTACTCGCTCATGTCGATCCGGATCATCGCGTCCTGCGAGTCGAACATGAACTCGGCGAGCGCGCGGGCAAGCTCGGTCTTGCCGACACCGGTGGGAC
Source organism: Solirubrobacteraceae bacterium (assembly GCA_049287685.1). Lineage (GTDB taxonomy): Bacteria > Actinomycetota > Thermoleophilia > Solirubrobacterales > Solirubrobacteraceae > Palsa-744. The sequence continues at coordinate 9,189 of JBAQGH010000059.1, forward strand.
CGAGGAAAAGAAAGGTGCCGATCGGGCGGTTTGGATCCTGTAGACCAGCCCGCGAACGGCGCAAAGCGGTGGCCACGGCCTCGACCGCCTCGCCCTGGCCGACGACGCGTTCGTGCAGGCGCTCCTCCATGTGAATCAGCTTCTCGACTTCACCCTCCAACAGGCGCGAGACGGGTATGCCAGTCCAGCGGCCAACTACCTCGGCGACGTCCTCGGCGTCTACCTCCTCCTTGAGAAAAATCGGCCCGCCTCCCCCAGACTCACCGGAATCCGCTCCACCGTCGCTTGCGGACTCACCATCGCCACCGAGCCCATCGTCTTTTATTCCCTGCTCGCGCTCGGCAGCTTCGTGCTGGACGAGTTGCTTCTCCAGCTCGGGAATCTCTCCGTAGCGCAGCTCGGCGGCGCGCTGCAAGTTGGCTTCGCGCTCGGCGCGCTCAGCCTCAACGCGGGCCTGCTCCAAGCGTTCCTTCAGCTCAGAGATGCCCTGGATCGCGTCCTTCTCCTTCTGCCACTGCGCTCTCATCGCCGCCGAGCGCTCCTTCAACTCGGCCAGCTCGGCCTCGATCGTCTCGCGGCGCTCGCGCGAGGCCTCGTCCTTCTCCTTGCGCAAGGAGGTCAGCTCGATCTCAAGCTGCATCACACGGCGGTCCACCTCGTCGATCTCGGTCGGCACGGAATCAATCTCGATGCGCAGCCGGGAGGCGGCCTCGTCGATCAGGTCGATCGCCTTGTCGGGCAGGAAACGATCGGCGATGTAGCGGTGTGAGAGCGTGGCCGCGGCGATCAGAGCCGCGTCCTGGATGCGCACGCCGTGATGGGTCTCATAGCGCTCCTTGAGCCCGCGCAGAATCGCAATCGTGTCTTGAACGCTCGGCTCGCCCACCATCACCGGCTGAAAACGGCGCTCCAGGGCAGCGTCCTTCTCGATGTACTTGCGGTACTCGTCGAGCGTGGTGGCGCCAACGCAGCGCAGCTCGCCGCGAGCGAGCATCGGCTTGAGCAGATTGGCGGCGTCGACAGCCCCTTGAGCCGCGCCCGCACCGACGATCGTGTGCAACTCGTCTAGGAACAAAATGATCGTGCCTTGAGCGTCTGAGACTTCCTTTAGCACACCCTTGAGCCGCTCCTCAAACTCGCCGCGATAAACGGCCCCTGCGATCAGGGCACCCATGTCCAGTGCGATCACGCGTCGCTCCCGAAGAGACTCGGGCACGTCACCCGAGACCACGCGCTGGGCCAGCCCCTCGACGATCGCCGTCTTGCCAACGCCGGGCTCGCCGATCAGGACGGGATTGTTCTTCGTGCGCCGCGAGAGCACTTGGATGACGCGCCGAATCTCCTCATCGCGCCCGATCACCGGATCGAGCTTGCCCTGCTCGGCGAGCTCGGTCAGGTCGCGCCCAAAGCGCTCGAGCGGCTTTTGCTCGTCCTCGGGCTGGGCCTGCACCGCCGCCGGAGCGCCCGGGACTTGACCGTCGGGCATCTACCGAGTCCTCCGGGTTGGTGAAGGAGTGGGAATACTGTTCTCTTTTTTATGAGACTGCCATTGCATATATGCAAACGTATCCATAATCGTAAATCTCGAAAAATTCAAAGCAACCACAGCTCCTTTATCATCCTCCCGTCCTCGGCCCGGGTACCCGAAACGGAGAGCGAACATCCGCCGCACGCACCAGGTCCGTGCGAGCCTCTCGAAAGGGCACAAGCTCAGCGCGGAAGGAGCGGCGCACGCGCTCGAGCTCCTCGGCCAGCTCGACCTGAGCATGCAGGGCCTTCACTTCAAGCTCTTCGATGCGCCGATGCATTCCATGCACCTCGGACTCCAGATCCAAAACGCGCTGCACGCCGGCAAGGTTGAGCCCAAGATCGACGGTCATCTCATGAATGCGCCGCAGCTTCTCGACATCCTCCTGGGAGTACAGGCGAGTCCCCTTGGGAGAGCGCTTGGGCTCGACCAGCCCGCGCGACTCGTACATGCGCAAAGTCTGCGGGTGCATGTCGGCAAGCTCGGCGGCAACGGAGATCATGAACACGCCGCGGTCTGTCTCGACCTCGACACGTGTGACGCGCTTGCCGGTCACGAAAGGATCTCCGTGAAGAAGCTGGCCTGGGAGTCGCCCCTCACGACGAGGCCTCCGTGAGGGAATCTGGCCCGGGCGTTGCGCCTCATGACGATGCCTCCGTGAACAGCTTGGCGCGCGGATTTCCATTCATGACCTTCGCCAGCTCGTCCGCCGCCGTGCGCTGCTCGTCGGTCAACTGCTCGGGTACGTCGAGTGTGAAACGGTAATGAATATCCCCGCGGTTCTTGCTGCCAAGCTTGGGGGGTCCCTCGCCGCGCAACCGCTGCACAACACCATGCTGAGTGCCGGGCTTCACACGCAGTATCTTGGATCCGTCAAGCGTCGGTACGCGCACCTCAGCCCCGAGCAAAGCCTCCGGGATCGTCAGCGGAACCTCGACCTCGAGATTGTCGCCCTTGCGCTTGAAGGCAGATGAAGGATCGACGTGCGTGACGACATAGAGATCGCCGGCGGGCCCACCGCCGGCGCCGTCCTCGCCCTTGCCGGGCACGCGGATGCGTGAGCCCTCCTTCACTCCAGCGGGAATGTTCACACGGAATTTCTTAACTGTGCGCACGGCCCCAGAGCCGTGACAGGTGGGACAGGGATCCTCGATCACAGTGCCAGAGCCGCCGCAAAGCGAGCAGGGCTGGGTGATGGAGAACATCCCCTGCCCCTGACTCTCGATCCCGCGTCCTTCACAGCGAGGGCAGACCTTGGGGGTTGTGCCGGGCTTGGCGCCGGTGCCGTGGCAGGTGCCGCAGATGCTGCTGGTAGGCACCGAAAGCGGGACCTGCGCACCTGAGATCGACTGGTCGAATGAGATCCGCACCTCTGTCTCCAGGTCTCGTCCGCGCTGCGGGCGCGAGCGCGCACGCCGGCCGCCCGTGCCGGTCCCGTCGGCCGCCGATCCACCACCGCCACTGCCACCGAACAAGTTGGAGAGGATGTCGCCCATCGAGGAGGCGTCGAAGTCAAAATTGCCAAAGCCACCGAAGCCAGGCCCACCGGCGGCGCCGCCGGTGAATTGACCGGTGCCGTTGTCGTACTGCTTGCGCTTCTCGGGATCGCCAAGCACGTCGTGGGCTTGAGAGATCTCCTTGAAGCGCTCCTCAGCCTGCCTGTCGTCGGGGTTGCGGTCGGGGTGGTACTTACGCGCGAGCTTGCGGTAAGCCTTCTTGATGTCCTCAGCGCTCGCCTTCTTGTCTACCCCGAGCGTCTTGTAGTGGTCGGGACGGGTTGCCATGTGGCCTGTACCTCTACGCGGCCACGAGCACGCGTGCCGGTCGAATTATCGTCTCGCCCATGCGATAGCCGTTTTGGAAGACCTCGGCAACGGTCCCGCTGGTGGCGCCCTCCACCGGCTGCTGGGCGACCGCCTCCTGGAGATTCGGATCGAATGCCTCGCCAAGCGGCGCAAACGCCTCGATGCCAAGGCGCGCCAGTGCCGCACTGAGCTCCGAGCGCACGAGCCGCACTCCGGCCAACAGCGGATCCTCAGCCTCAGCGGCAGCGATCGCGCGGTCGAGGTTGTCCAGTGCCGGCAGCAGCTCCTTGGCGAGCTTGGCCACCCCGCGCTCCTGTGCGCCAGCAGCGTCGCGTGCCACGCGCTTGCGGTAGTTCTCGAAGTCGGCCTGCGTACGCTGCGCAAGCGCCAGGTACTGGTCGCGCTCGGCAGCGGTCTTGACGAGCTCATCGAGCTCCTCTTCGATTGCCCCTCCGGGGTCCACCCCCTCATGGGGGATGGGCTGTTGGGATGGGGTGGGGGCCGCCTCGGGGTCCATATCCTTACCGGGGATGGGCTGTTGGGAGGAGCTGGAGGCCGCCTCGCCATCAGCCCCCACGGGTGCGGGCCTGCCCTCGGGGACCCCGCCAGCAGGCGTCCCCCCGGGGGGACCTGCCTCTGCGAGCACCTCGCCCTCGCGGGAAAAGGCGACCTCATCGATCTCCTGCTCTGTCCCCTCCATCAGCTCTTGCCCTCGTCGACCACCTCGGCATCGATGACGTCCTCCTCGGCTGCGGCGTCGTTGTCTGCGCCCTCACCGCCAGCGGTGCCGTCGGCTGAAGCGGCCGCGTCGGCCTGAGCCTTCTGGTACATCGCCTCGGAGACCGCATGGAACGCCGTCTGCAGAGCCTCGGTACGCGCGTTGATCGCCGCCGGGTCCTCGGCCTCGAGCGACTCGCGCACCTCCTTGATCGCCTCTTCGATACGACCCTTGGAGTCGGCGTCGACCTGGTCGCCCAAGTCGGCGAGCTGGCGCTCGGCCTGGTAGGCGGCGTTCTCGCCGTTGTTGCGAGCCTCGGCGAGCTCGCGCGCCTTGCGGTCATCCTCGGCGTGGGACTCGGCGTCGGTGACCATCCGCTTGATCTCCTCGTCGGAGAGCCCGGAGCCTGCCTTGATCTCGATCTTCTGCTCCTTCTGGGTGCCGAGATCCTTGGCGGACACGTTGAGGATGCCGTTGGCGTCGATGTCGAACGCGACTTCGATCTGCGGGATGCCGCGCGGCGCCGGTGGGATGCCGGTGAGCTGGAACTTGCCCAGCGACTTGTTGTACTGGGCCATCTCGCGCTCGCCTTGCAGCACGTGGATCTCAACCGAGGGCTGATTATCCTCGGCGGTCGAGAATACCTCGCCCTTGCGCGTCGGGATCGTCGTGTTGCGCTCGATCAGCTTGGTCATGACGCCGCCCTTGGTCTCGATACCGAGCGTGAGCGGTGTGACGTCGAGCAACAGCACGTCCTTGACGTCGCCGGCGAGCACGCCCGCCTGGATCGCGGCGCCGACGGCGACCACCTCGTCCGGATTGACCCCGCGGTGGGGGTCCTTGCCGGTCAGCTCCTTGACCTTCTCCTGCACGGCGGGCATGCGCGTCATGCCGCCGACCAGCACGATGTGGTCGATCTCCTTGACACCCTTGTCCTTGGCGTCGTCGATCGCCTGACGCACAGGCGCCACGACGCGGTCGAGCAGCGCAGATGTCAGCTCGGCGAGCTTGGCGCGCGTCAAGCGCGTGTCGAGGTGCTTGGGACCTGAGGAGTCAGCTGTGATGAACGGCAGGTTGATCTGCGTCTCCTGGGTGGTGGACAGCTCGATCTTGGCCTTCTCGGCAGCCTCGTACAGTCGCTGCAATGCCATCGGATCGGCGCTGAGATCGATGCCCTGGTCGCGCTTGAAGTCGGCTACGAGCCAGTCGACGATCGCCTTGTCGAAGTTGTCGCCGCCGAGGTGGTTGTCGCCGGCGGTTGACTTGACCTCGAACACGCCGTCGCCGATCTCCAGAACGGACACGTCGAAGGTGCCGCCGCCGAGGTCGAACACGAGGATCGTCTGGTCTGACTCCTTGTCGAGGCCATAAGCCAAAGACGCGGCCGTGGGCTCGTTGATGATGCGCTTGACCTCGAGGTTGGCAATCTTGCCGGCGTCCTTGGTGGCCTGGCGCTGGTCGTCGTTGAAGTAGGCCGGTACGGTGATGACCGCCGAATCGACCGTTTCGCCGAGATAGGCTTCGGCGTCGGTCTTGAGCTTCTGCAGGATCATCGCGCTGATCTCCGGCGGCGAGTACTGCTCACCGGGGGAGGAGGGTGGGGCCTTTACTTCCACACGCGCGTCGCCGTTGGGGCCGGATACGACCTTGTAGGGGACGATCGACTCCTCCTCGCGGACCTCGCCCTCCTTGCGGCCCATGAAGCGCTTGATCGAGAAGACGGTGTTCTGCGGGTTGGTGACGGCCTGTCGCTTGGCGACGGTGCCAACGAGCCGCTCACCGGAGGCGGTGAAGGCAACTACGGAGGGAGTGGTGCGGCCGCCCTCGGCGTTCTCGATGACGGTGGGCTCGCCCCCCTCGAGCACGGCCATGCACGAGTTCGTGGTGCCGAGGTCGATTCCTATGGTCTTGCCCATGGGTGGATGCTCCTTGCGTTAGGCGTGGTTCAAAAATCTAAGTGGGAGAGTAGCAGATTATCTGTGGACATCAAGTAGCGTCATCGACGCGTCGACGCCGCACGTCAAAGCCGCGTGGACGCCGCCAAGTTTGCCGGCGCGTGGACGCCCGCCAAGTTTGCCGGCGCATGGACGCCGCCAAGCCTGCCGGCGCGTTTGACGCCGTCAAGCTTGCTTACCCATTGCGTGGACCAAACAGACCAAGATCCAGGAATATAACCTCCAGGTTGTTTATCGGGTGGGACCTTCCAGGACATACACCTCCAGGTTGTTCATCCAAGGGACCCTCCAGACATATAACTTCCAGGTTGTTATCCAGGGGACGCATGGCCTATCAACCAACATTGCCGCAAGCCGAGTTGCCGCAAGCCGGTCCGCGCGCTAGCGTTGAGCCATGAACCTCCCCCGGCCGCAGCTGCCGGCAGGACCGATCAAGCCGAAGTTGCGCGGCGTCTCACACCAGTACGCGTTCTTCGTCTCGCTGGCTTGCGGCGTGGCGCTGATCCTGGCCGCTTCGAACGGACGCGCGCGCTTTGCCGCGAGCATCTACGCGGTGGCAGTATCGGCCCTGCTCGGCACCAGCGCCCTCTACCACCGGGTGACGTGGCGACCAAAGGCGCGGCGCTGGATGCGGCGCCTGGATCACTCGATGATCTTCGTGCTGATCGCCGGCACCTACACGCCGGTCGCCCTACTCGCGTTGAAAGGTTCGCTGGCAAGCACGATCTTGATCGTGCTGTGGGCCGGAGCACTCGGCGGAGCGGCGTTCAAGCTGTTGTGGATCGACGCACCGAAGTGGCTGTTCGCCGGCGTCTATGTCGCGTTGGGCCTGGTGACAGCAGCCGTCTTCGGCGAGCTGCCGGCAGCTATCGGCTGGCTCGGCGTGGCAGGCTTGGCCACAGGTGGTCTGCTGTATGTGCTCGGCGCGATCGTGTACGCCAGTGGCCGCCCGAACCCATGGCCGAAGGTATTCGGCTATCACGAGATCTTTCATGCGCTCGTAATCACCGCGGCCGCTCTGCAGTACGCCGTGATCGCTTTTGCGGTGCTGCCTCACGGTTGACGGCTGGGACACATCCTCGCCAGCGCGCACTCGCGGCAAGCGGGGTTGCGCGCATGACACGTGCGCCGTCCATGGCGCAGCAAGTTGACGTGGAACTCGAGCTCCTGCCCCGCCGGCGTGAGCGCGAGCATCTGGTCGTGCAGTTCCTCGAAGGGAGCCCCAGGCCTGAACAGGCCAAGTCGTGTGCCAACACGCGAGACGTGCGTGTCGACCGGAATGTCGGGCAGCCCATAGGAGAACAACAACACGCAAGCCGCGGTCTTGCGCCCGACACCGGGAAGCGAGCATAGGTAGGCCCGGCTCGTCTCGACCGGGGCGTCGCGCATCCACTCCAGAGACAAGGGATCGCCGCTGCCAAGCGCTGAGTCCGAGTCATGCGCGGCTTGGACCTCGCCCGCGGAATTGGCGACAGCGGCAAGGATCGCCTGAATGCGGGCCGACTTGACCTTGGAGATGCCGCCCGGGCGGATCGCCTCCTCCACCTCCGCAACAGGCGCCTCGAGCACGGCCGCGTAATCAATCGGTCGACCTGCCTTGGCGAAGCGCTCGCGCAGGCGCAGGAAGGCGACATCGCGGTTGCGGTCGTTGGTGCTCTGCGAGAGCACCGTCAGGATCAGCTCGTCGAGCGGGCGCCCGTGAGGCGCCATGCGCGGGATGCCGTACAGCTCGCGCAGCCGATCGCGAATGCGCGCCACGCGAGCCGCCGGAGGGCGCTTCCAGCCGTTCTTTGACACCGGGCTACGGTAGCCGCAAGCAGCCCCCTTCAGGGTCTGCTCGCGAGCGCTACGTCCACTTCTTCGCCCTGCTTGGTGAGCACCCATGCGTTCGGTGCGCCGGTGGCGGGCACCGTGCTCTTGTTGAGCACGAGCCCGAGCTTCTCCAGACGCGCCAGCAGCTTGGAGATCTGTCCCTGGTCGCCTATCCCGGCGCGCGCCGCGATACCGCGATTGGAGTCGCCAGGCTTCCCAGCAACAGCCAAAAGCACGCGCACTGTGCGGTAGGTGAGCCGCATGTCCAGCTGACTGAGAGGATCGCGCTCGCCGCGATGGGCCTTTGCCGGAGCCTTGGGGACGGGCCGGGAGAGCTCCTTACGGGCGGCTGCCGATCCCAAGTAGGGGAGCACGATCATGCTCGCCAGCGGGCCCGTGAGCTCGAGGAAGGAGCCAGGTACATCTCCCAGCAGGCGCGAGTGCAAGATCGAGAGCACTCCGCCGACAACGCCCTCCGCGGTCAGTGAGGGAGTCTGCTTGTCGGCCTTGAGCTCGGCGTTTGCCTCGTCCACGAACGCGATCATCCGCTCGACCGCCGCTCGACGGCGCGACAGCGCGCTGTCTCCCGCCGCAAGCGACTCCACAATCAGCAGCCGGCCGGTGGCGCGCTCGGCGTCCAGAAACGCAAGCAGCGCGGTGAGGGCACCGCGCATGCGATCTATCCATCTCCCCGTCTCGTCGTAGCCGTCGAGCGCGTAACGGGAAGCACGGGCGAGGCCCTCGTCGAGGGCCTCGAGGAAGCACTCTTCGCAGTCTGAGTAGATCTCGTAGAACGTGCGACGCGAGACGCCCGCGCGCCCGACCACGTGTGCGACGGTGACATCGGCTACACCGTGCTCGGCGCAGACATCGATCATCGCGGCGAGCAAGCGCGCCCGCTGGATCTCGGTTACGCGCTCGCGCCCAAGCTCGCGTACCGCGCCCGCGCCATCTCCGACCGAGCGGACTTTCGCGTCGCGCGCCAGTGTGGAAGTACGCGACAGCGTCCGTCGTCTGCCGGCCATCTCATCCCCTTCTTTGCGTTGGCCTTGGCTTTGGGTGTAGGGCAGCCGGTAACGTCGATCGGTTGCTACGGCGTAGATGGCGCCACTCAGATGGCGCCGTTCTGCCCGCGCGCGGGGACCCGTATCGGTTCGCGTGCGAACAAGTTGAAGACGCGCGCCAATCTAAACCACAACTGGCAGATTGTCAAGTCCATGTTCATAAAGGTCGCTTGTCTTCAGGCTCCGCCGTCGCACTACTCAGGCCATACGACGCCAGCCGAGCACGGGGTCGCTATATCCTCGCGAGGTGCCCGCGGTCCAGGAGAACAGTGGCGAAATCGGCGAGCTGCCCGTGTTCTGGCGCAGCGCACCGTCGACGAACCCGGCCGTCGCGCCGGCGCTCTACCTGCACGGAGTGCCCAGCAGCTCGACGGACTGGGTTGCATTCCTGCGACAAGGCGGTGGCCTGGCTCCCGACCTGCCCGGCTTTGGGCGCTCCGGCAAGCCCGGCTACCTGCAGTACACAATCGAGGAGTACGCAGGCTTCGTCGAGCGCTTCCTTGACATGCTTGGCGTCGAGCGTGTGCGCATGCTCGTGCACGACTGGGGCGCGGTAGGACTCGCGTTCGCCCAAGCGCATCCTCAGCGGGTCGAGCGACTGGTCGTATGCAACGCGGTGCCGTTGCTGCCCGGATATGAGTGGCATCGCACCGCACGTATGTGGCGCACACCGTTGCTGGGAGAGATCGCGATGGGCGCGACCACGCGACGGGTACTGAAGCGCTCGACGCGTGAGGCGAACGTCACACCCGGCCCCCTGCCTGACGTGTGGATCGACTCGGTGATGGAGAGCTTCGATCAGGGCACGCAGCGCGCGATCCTGCGGCTGTATCGCAGCTCACCGAGCGAGGCTCTTGCGAGGGCCGGCGAGCGCCTGGAATTGCTGCGGATGCCATCGCTCGTGCTGTGGGGCATGCAAGACCCCTACATACCCGAGCGCTTCGCTGGCGCTTATGCGCAAGCACTGCCCGAGAGCCGGCTGGTCGAGCTGGCGGACGCCGGGCACTGGTGGTGGCTGGATCGCCCCGACGCGATCGAGCGAGTCGTCGAGTTCATGACCGCCGCCTGAGAGCGGCTCGGGAAACGCCGCCTGAGAGCGGGTCGGGAGCGACCGAGCAATGACGACACCCAGCGCAGCAGCCATCCAGCAGGAACATCGACGGCGCCATGAACAGGCAACACGCCTGTCGACTGCTCCCTTGACGCTTGCGCTTGCGGTGGCCGTCCCGCTCGCGCTGGCCTACTTGATCCTGGCGCCGCCCGCGGGTGACCTGGCCGCGGCCACGTACCGCAGCGAGCTGTTTGCGCGTGTGGGCCTCACTACTTGGGACACCGGCTGGTATGCGGCACACGGCTATTGGCTACCGGGCTATTCGCTGCTCTCGCCGGCACTTGGAGCGCTACTGGGAGTACGTCTGCTGCTCGCACTGTCGGCGGTCGCCGCCTGCGCCCTGTTCGCGCTGATCGCAGAACGCGTATTCGGTACGGCAGCAGCGCGCCTTGCCGCTGCGTGGTTCGCGCTTGGCTTCTGTGTGGGATTGCTCTCCGGGCGCGTGCCGTATGACCTCGGCTTCGCGATCGGGCTCGCCTCGGTGCTCGCGCTGATGCGCGGGGCGCTCCCGGCAGCTCTGGGGCTAGCGGTACTCACAAGCATTGCCAGTCCAGTGGCCGGAGCATTCCTGGGTCTCGTGGGGTTGGCCCTGGCGCTGAGCGATCTTCGCGGCGTGCGTGTGTGGGAAAACGCCGTGCCCGCTGCGCGCGCAGGGGGCACCCCATTTCGCAGACACACCGCGGACAGCAATACGCGACAGGATGAGCCCAGACGGGATTGGCCCCGGGAGATGAAGGCGCAAGCAGACTCACTTCGTGGCTTGGCCCTATGCGCCGCTGCCCTGATACCGGTCCTGGCACTCGGCGTCGCCTACCCCGACGGCGGCTATGAGCCGTTTGCCGCATCTGCCTTCTGGCCGGCGCTCGCCGGCGTGCTGCTGATCGCGCTGCTGTTGCCACAAGGACCGCTGACCCCGCAGGGCCAGCGCGTGCCGCGAGTCGCGGCCGCCCTGTATGCGCTCGCGCTGATCGGCGCGTATGCGATCCACACGCCCGTAGGCGGTAACGCCGCCCGACTCGGACCGTTGCTCGCGGCGCCGCTGCTCGCTGGGGTGCTTTGGGAGAAGCAGCGCGCACTGCTGCTAGCGCTAGCCCCGCTGCTGCTCTACTGGCAGATGGCGACGCCGATCCGCGATTACAGCTCGATTGCGGGCGACCCGTCGGTGCATGCGTCCTACTACACACCCGTACTCTCAGAGCTGCAAAGGCTGGGTCATGGGAGACCAACCATCGTAGAGGTGCCGATGACGGCGGCACACTGGGAATCCGCTTATCTAGCAGGTCACGACGGCGTCGAGCTTGCGCGCGGATGGGAGCGCCAGCTCGACACTCGCTATGCGGCGGTCTTCTATCGCAAGACACTCAGTCCCGCGGCCTACCGCGCGTGGCTCGCGGAAAACCGGGTGGTGTATGTGGCCCTGCCAGACGCTCCACTTGACAGAGCGGGCAGCTTGGAGGGCCAACTGGTCGCCCACGGATTGCCGTATTTGCGCGAGCTGTGGCACTCTGAGCACTGGCGTCTCTACCGGGTGATGGGCTAGGCTTCTCCGATGTTCGCTCGGCTGAGGACGTGTCCGTGAGTAACCCACTGACCGAGGATCGGCCGGCATTGCCGGCCGAGGGAGAAGAGACATCGCGAATCCCCGCCGCATCGCAAGTCCCGGGGACATCGCAAGTCCCGGAGACATCGCGAGCCTCGGGCACATCACAAGCCTCGGGCACACCACAAGCCTCGGGCACATCGCGAATTTCCTGGAGGAACCTGCAGGCGCGCTTGATGCCCAATGGTTGGCTGGATTTGCTGCGCCAGATCGCGCTGGTCGGCTTGGCTTATGGCGCGTACAGCCTCGTGCGTGGGCTCGTCTCCGGAGATACCACGACTGCTTTCCAGCACGCACGCGACTTGATCGGAGTGGAGCGCTCGCTGCACGTGTTCGTCGAGCCGAGCATCCAAGCTTGGGCGTCCAGCAGTCACCTGCTGATGGACTTCTCGAGCTGGCTGTACGTGAACGCACAGACCTCGATCACGCTTGCGGCGCTGATCTACCTGTATGTGCGGCACAACCGCTCGTTCTACTTCGTGCGCAACATGTTCGCGATCGCCATGCTGATCGCCTTGGTCGGGTATGCGGTCTTCCCGACAGCGCCGCCGCGCTTCCTGCCCGAGTGGGGCTTCATCGACTCGGTGTCGGATCTGACCGGCGTGCACGTCTCGCACGCCAGCGCCTCGATGAACGCGCTGTTCAACCCCTACGCGGCCGTTCCCTCGATGCACGTGGCGTTCGCACTGATGATCGGCTGGCCACTGGCCTCGCTGTCGCGCACACGCGTCGCGGCCGTGCTGTGGCGACTGTATCCACTGCTGATCGCCTTCGTGATCATCGCCACCGCCAACCACTTCATCATCGACGCGCTACTCGGGGCACTGACGGCGGGCGTCTCGGCACTTGGCGCGCGACGCCTGGCACGGATGAGACCGACAGCATGGCGCTTTGGCCCGGAGCCGGCGGGAGCCGGGTAGGGTGCAACGCCGTAGTTCAAGTCCAGGTTACTCACGACATGCAACCATTTAGTTGCATGTCGTCTCTTTCTAGGACCTCGCTTCTCCTAGACATCGCCATTCCCCTCGCATAGGACCCTCACTTTCCTAGATGCCGCCATCCCCCCCCTCGCATAGGCAACCAACGCTACGCCGACGTGGGCGCACCGGCGGCTCAGGCCGCGCGCGCCGCAGCGG
>JBAQGH010000060.1:0-3325 GCA_049287685.1 Solirubrobacteraceae bacterium
GCGCAGATGGGATGCAGGGCCGCATGCGGCCCTGCTCGGGGCGCACATGTGCGCCCCGCCAGTCGGCGCATGCGCCGACTGGACTCGGTGCAACAAAAGCATGCGTCGATGGGACGTGTGTAAAGAACCGAGAGCCGACTGGAAAGCAAATATGTCTGGCTGAGGAGCCAATCGGGTGTAGCCTTGTTCGCTAAGGGCGAAGTCAAGAGCGAAACGAGGCAGGGAGACAGCGACATGGCGACCGTCGAGCAGCAAACACCCCACGCACACAACGGATCGAACGGAGCGCCCACCTCCGGCGCGGACATCCCCGTTGAGAACCCCGCCACGGGTGGGATCGCCGGGACGGTCCCCGATCTCGACGCGGCCGCGGTCGCGGAGCTGGCCAAGCGCGCCCGCGCCGCCCAGCCGCAGTGGGAGGCCTTTGGCTTCGAGGGTCGCACGCGTGTCTTGCTGCGCGCCCAGAAGTGGCTGATGGAGAACTCGGAGCGGGTGATCTCAACGATCGTCTCTGAGACCGGGAAGACCTACGAGGACGCCGAGTTCGCCGAGATCGCCTACGCCGGCAACGCGTTCGGCTTCTGGGCCAAGAAGGCCCCCGACTACCTCGCCGACGAGCGCGTCAAATCGGCGTCGGTGATGCTCAAGGGCAAGAAGCTGATCCTGCGCTACCGCCCGCTCGGCCTGATCGGCGTGATCGGCCCCTGGAACTACCCGCTCACGAACTCCTTCGGCGACTGCATCCCCGCCTTGGCGGCCGGCAACAGCGTGATCCTCAAGCCTTCGGAGGTGACGCCGCTCACGTCGCTCTTGCTCGCCGAGGGTCTGCGCGAGTGCGGCCTGCCTGACGGTGTGTTCCAGGTCGCCACGGGCCGTGGTGGCACCGGCGCCGCCCTGATCGAGCAGGTCGACATGATCATGTTCACGGGCTCCACCCGCACGGGCCGCAAGGTCGCCGCCGCGGCCGCCGAGCGGTTGATCCCCTGCTCTTTGGAGTTGGGCGGCAAGGACCCGATGATCGTGCTCTCGGACGCGGACCTGGAGCGTGCGGCCAACACGGCCGTGTACTACTCGATGCAGAACGCCGGCCAGACGTGCATCTCGATCGAGCGCGTCTACGTCGAGGCGCCGGTCTACGACGAGTTCGTCGGCAAGGTCACGGAGAAGATGCGCAAGCTGCGCGTGGGCGCTCCGAAAGGCCCGGGCTCCGTCGACGTCGGCGCGATCACGTTCCCACCGCAGCTCGACACGATCACAGAGCACGTCACCGACGCGGTCGACAAGGGCGCGCGCGTGCTCGTTGGTGGCAAGGCCGTTGAGAACGTCGGCGGGCGCTTCTACGAGCCCACACTGCTCGTGGATGTGGACCACACGATGAAGGTGATGACCGAGGAGACCTTCGGCCCGACCTTGCCGATCATGAAGGTCGCCGACGCCGACGAGGCTGTGCGCTTGGCCAACGAGTCGCCCTACGGGCTCGGCGCGTCGGTGTTCTCACGCGACGTCGATCGTGGCGAGGCCGTTGCACGCCGTCTGGAAGCGGGCGCGGCCAACGTCAACGACGCGATGGTCAACTACACGGCTTTGGAGCTGCCAATGGGCGGTGCCAAGGCGTCGGGCCTCGGCTCGCGCCACGGGGCCGGCGGCATCCGCAAGTACTGCTCCCAGCAGGCAATAGTGATCACGCCGAAGCTCGCGCTCAAGCGCGAGGTGCACATGTTCCCCTACAAGCCCCGCACCACGCGCATGATCTCGCGCCTGTTCAAGCTGCTGTACGGGCGCGGCAAACGCGATTGAGACGAACGTGGGCGCTTCGTGCTGCGGCGTCCTCGCTCGACCCACGTCCGTCTCAGAGGTTTTGTGAATTGAGATTGACGCCGAGCAGCGCTTCCAGCTCTGGGATCGTGGTCTCCGCGCTTGTGTGATGCACCGTGGCCATGCCGAGCTCCTCGGCGGGCGTGAGGTTGAAGGGCAGGTCGTCCACGAACACGCACAGCTCGGCGGCCACCCCCGCACGCTCGGCGCCCAGCTCGTACATGCGCTTGGCGGGCTTGCGCGTGCCCTCCTCGCCTGAGATCACGAGTCCGTCGAAGATCTCGGCCAATACGTCGTGTGGGTAGCGGTGCACGCCCCACGAGTTGGACACGAGCGCTGTGCGAATGCCCGCGTCGTGGGCGGCTCTGACCGCCTCGACCATCGCCACATCCGGCTGCACCCCGGCGAACAGCCCGTCGATCAGCCCGTCTGAGGGGACGCCGAGCAGCTCGGCGAAGCGCTGCTCGAAGGCGAGCTCGTCCATCGTCCCCTTCTCCAGCGAGATCAACATCTCGCGGAACTCCGGGTCGGCGCTGAAGCGCTTGCCGAGCTCGGCCGGATCGATCTCTTCGCGTACGCAGTACTCGTGGAAGGAGGTGAACAGGTTCGTGGTGAGCACCCCGCCCCAGTCGATCAACAGGCCCTTGTGGCCGTTGCTGTTGGTTGGCTCATCCACCGAGCGCCACCGCCTCCGCCTGGCGGGCCAGCTCGAGCACGCCCTCACCGAACTGCTTCAGGTAGGGGTCGTCGGTGGTGCCGGCCACAGCGCGCTTGTAGTTGCCCTCCATGAACACGATCGACTTCCAGATCGCGAGTGTGGTGTACCAGCGCAAGTCCTGCATGGAGCGCCCCGAGGCCTCTTCGTAGCGTGCGATCAGCTCCGCGCGTGTGGAGAAGCCCTCGGCGCGGGTGACCTTGCCGAGATGCTCGCGCAGGCCCCCTTCGGGGTCGTAGGCCTCCGTCCAGAACATGCACAGGTAGCCCAGGTCGGCGAGCGGGTCGCCGATCGTGGCCATCTCCCAGTCGAACACCGCAACCAGCTCGGCGGGAGCTTGTGCGGCGAACATCGTGTTGCCCAGCCGGTAGTCGCCGTGCACGATCGTCGCCGAGCCGGATTCGGGCTTGTGCTCGGCCAGCCACGCGCCGACACGCTCGACGGCTGGAATCTCGCGCGTCTTGTTGAGATCCCACAGCCCGCCGAAGCGCCGTAGCTGGCGGTCGAGGTAGCCGCTTGGCTTGCCAAAGCCCTCCAGGCCCGCCGCGCGCCAGTCCACGGCGTGGATCTCCACGAGCGCGTCGATCAGCTGCCCGCCGATCCGTTTGCGCTGCTCAGGTGTGTCCAGTGCCGGGGGCGTCTCCCACACGATCACCTCGCCCGGGACACGCTCCATCACATAGAAGGGGCAGCCGATCAGCCGCTCGTCCTCGCACACGGCCAGTACGCGAGGCACACGCGCCGGCGTCGGCTCGAGCGCCCGCAACAGGCGCGCTTCGCGCAGCACGTCGTGGG
>JBAQGH010000061.1:0-20319 GCA_049287685.1 Solirubrobacteraceae bacterium
CATGTGCGGCACCGCCACTCGGCGCATGCGCCGAGTGGAACAGAATCCCTCAGCGGTTACTCGAACTCCGGCGTGCTCCAGCCGGGCATGATGTCGGGCAATCCATCGCTGACGCGGTCGGGGAAGCTCGCGGGGCGCTTCTCCAGAAACGCGGTGACGCCCTCGACAGCGTCCGCGGATTGGCCGCGCGCGACCATGCCGCGCGAGTCGGCGCGGTGGGCGAGCATGGGGTGCTCGGCGCCGAGCATCCTCCACATGAGCTGGCGGGCGAGCGCGACGGAGACTGGCGCGGTGTTCTCGGCGATCTCGCGCGCCAGCGCCCTGGCGGCGTCGAGCAGCTCGTCTTTGGGGTGCAAGCTGCGCACGAGCCCGTCCTCGAGCGCCTCTTGAGCCGAGAAGACCCGCCCAGTTGAGACCCATTCCATCGCGCGACTGATGCCGACGATGCGCGGCAAGAACCAGCTCGAGCACGCCTCCGGGATGATGCCGCGCCGCGCGAACACGAAGCCGATGCGAGCGTCCTCGGCGGCGAGGCGCACGTCCATCGGCAGCGTCAGCGTTGCTCCAACGCCGACGGCGGGCCCGTTGATCGCGGCGATCGTCGGCTTGGTCGATTCGAAGACCCGCAGCGTGAACTCGCCGCCGTTGTCGCGCGCCGGGCCGGCGCTCTCGTGCTTGCGGTAGTCGAAGGTGTCGCCACCGCTCGCGAGGTCTGCCCCCGCGCAGAAGCCGCGGCCCGCGCCGGTCACGATGATCGCGCGCACCTCGTCATCGGCATCGGCGCAGTCGAAGGCGCTCCGCAGCTCCCGGCCCATCTGCGCCGTCCACGCGTTCAGCCGCTCGGGACGGTTGAGCGTGATCGTGAGCACGCCGCCGTCCGCCTCGGTGATGATCTGTTCGTATTCCCTAGCCATAGGTGCGGCAATTCTATGTCTCATGGCCGGACGCGAATAATGGCGAGTCTCATGGCTGATGAGATTGACGTCCTTCGTGATCGCGCAGCGGAACTGCGAAGATCAGGATGTCCGTACCACTACCAAGTGCCTCTATGTGTACAGCACGCGCTCGCGGGCTAGCGCTTTGCGCCGCGTAAGCAGGCGTGAGCCGCCTAACCCGAAGGGCTCCTGTCGTCAGCCGGACATCGTGCGCTCAAGGGCGCGCTGGCGAGCGGGCCGCTGCGTGAGCCGCGCCAGGTAGTCCCTCAGGCTCGCCGGGAGCTCATCCGCAAAGCCGATGCGCTCTGTGAAAGCCAGCGTGCCCCCGACAAGTACGTCAGCCACCGTGAAGCGTCCGCCCACGAGATAGTCGCTGCCATCCAAGGCGCTGGACACCGCGCACGCGGCCGCGTCAAAGCGCTGTCGCGCGGCGGCGGAGCGGTCGGGGTCGCGCTGAGCGTACACGGCGGACTCGATCAGCGGTGGCTCGAGCTCGGCTGGGGCGAAGATCGTCCACTGGTAAAGCAGCGCTCGCTCGTGGGTCCCCGGCGCCGGCGCGAGGCCGGCGTCGGGATGCAGGTCTGCGAGATGCAGGCAGATCGCCGCCGATTCGAATACGAACCCGTCCTCGTCCTCGAGCACCGGTACGCGGCCCAGGGGATGGCGCACGTGATGCTCCTCGCCCTTGCTCTCCTCGCGCGTCATCACCGTGATCTCATACGGCTCGCCGAGCTCCTCGAGCACCCAGGCGACGCGGATCGGGCGACCCGCGTGCTCTCGGTGATAAAGGCGCATCATGGACGGCACGATAGTGGCTGGTGCAAGAGCTCGCCAGCCTGGCCGCAGGGCTCAGGTTTTGGGCGCTGGTCGCGTACTCGCTGTCTGACCACTCGCCGGTGATCTGTGCGCCGTGCTGGACGAGTCGGGCGCGCATCACCGTCGCGCGCGCGACGGTGTGCGGGCTTCCGCGACGCTCATCGGCTCCATCGGCTGGTCAGTCACGATCAGAGGAAAGCCGTCTCGCTTCTCGACGCGCGGGAGCACGTCGGCGACCGTCAACTCCAGCCTGCCGTCGTAGGATGTCAACTCCAAGTGGGTCGGACCGTTGACGCCGAGCTCATCGCGGAGGGTCTTCGGGATCACCAGACGAGACATCACCCTTCGACCCATAGGACGAACGTGCGTTCGCAAATACCGTCCGGGTTGCTGAGTAACTTGTCGGCGTCTACGAAAGGGCGGGCTCGGCGGTCGGTAGGTGTGGCGGTTGGGGCCTCGGCGTAAGGAGGGCCGTACAAATGAGCGGACGCGGTAGCTGCGTCATAGCAGAGCAGGAGCGGCAGGCGGAGGGCGCGATCCTCGCTTTGCTGTTGAACTTCGAAGCGGGCAGTCTGTGGTCGGTGGAGGAGCTCAACCGCCAGCTGAGCGCCTCGCGCCTGGAGGTGATCGACGGGCTGGCGAGCTTGCAGGCGGCCGGCTTGATCCACCGGATCGACGATTTCGTTTTCGCGACACGAGCGGCCTCCACTTTTGACCAGCTCGAGCTTTGAAGCCCGGAGGGAAGAAAGCTTTAGCTGATTCCCTCGAGCAGCTCGGCGGGGGAGGAGAGCTCTAGGCCGCGAGCAAGGATCACGATCGTCTCGAGTCGCGGCGAGCGCTTGCAACGCTCCAGCAGGCTGATCTCGGTTCGATGCAGATCGCACACGTCGGCAAGCGCCTCCTGGGAGAGCCCGACGCGCCTGCGATGGCGGCGCAGGTTGGCGGCGAACTGCTCGCGGACGGACTCCATAGACCACACTGTCGCTGGCCGCAGACGGAAGGTCTACAGACGAAAGTCGGCGCGTGGCCTGCAACCTCGCACTGAGGGTCTGAGCGATGGGCCCGGTCTAGAGCATCTTGGCCAGATTTGAACTGGCGCGGCCGTCATGCGGTCGCGCCAGCATGCGCCTCATGTGAGGAGCTCACCTTCGTCACCGGAATGCCCATGCCGGATACCTTGCTTGCCAGATCGAGCCTCAGCCAACGCGCCAGTCGCGGGCTGGGGGTGGAAATGATGATCTCGTCGAAACCATGAAGGTTGATCGCGTCTTCGATGGCTGCAACGGGGTCGGGGTCGCCGACCAGGCCTTCCACTTGCACTCCAGCTGCTGCGCTCAGCGTGGGAAGGTTTCGATCGAGCGCGCTCCGCGCCTCGCCGGCTCCCTGGTCATTCGGGTCCACCACCTTGTGCAGCCCGTGGGTGGTGTTGGGTACGAGCAGCGCAAACGAGCAGGGGCCGCGTTGGGCACGCTCGGAGACAGCATCGAGCAACGGCTGGGTGACGGATGTCTTGTGCTCGACGACGAGCACTCTTGGCTGAGTGGCTTGGCTGGAGGACTCCATGGCTGGAACTCCCTTCCGATGGCTGCGCTTTGAGGTGGCGAGATTGATTGGGTCTCCTAACACTTGGTTACCCTTCCCGCGATGCGCGTGCACCTATCCGAGGATGAGATCGAAGTCCGGCTGACGATGGCCGAGAAAGCGCTCGGGCTGCTGCGCAACATCAAGGTCGCCCGCTCGGACGTCAGCGACGTACAAGTCTTCGATGACCCGCTACGCGCGGTCATGCGCTCCGGCCTGAAGATCGGTCTGCGCTTGCCATGGCTGTACTACGTCTGTCGCTCGATTCGCCTGGACCAGGCATGGGCGGTGCGTCGTGGCGTCCCCGCGCTCTCGTTCGCCGTGCGCAACCAGGGCGCGCTGGAGCGCGTCACGGTCAGCACCCACGAGGCGCGCGAACTTGCGCGGCGTCTGGGCTACTGATCGACAAGATGGCGGGGGCAGGATTCGAACCTGCGAAGGCTGAGCCGCGAGATTTACAGTCTCGTCCCTTTGACCGCTCGGGAACCCCGCCAAGGGGTGGCGATGATAGCGTCAGGTGTCCGTCCGCGGCGGAAGAGGACGCCCCGCATCGACCTCGAAATCGTGTACCTCGGTCCGCCGAGGAGAATCCCGCTACCGCCGGCGATAGCTCCGGCAGGTGTGAACCAACGTCGTCCGTTCGCGACGAGTACGAAGAGATAGTCGATCCGTGATGGATCGACCTCAACTAGCCTCGCGCAGCTCCTGGGCCTCTGGTAAAGCCTGCAGCTTCTTCAGCGTGCGGCTCTCGATCTGGCGCACGCGCTCGCGTGTGATGTTGAAGGCTCTGCCGACCTCGTCGAGCGTGCGCACGCGGTCGCCGGTGATTCCGTAGCGCATTTCCAGCACCTCGCGCTCGCGCCGGGGAAGCGAAGCGAGCATGCGCCCGACGCTCTGGCGACGCAACTCCTCCGCCGCGACCTCGAAAGGCGAGGCGGCCGTCGCGTCCTCGACGAAGTCCGCCAGCGCCGAGTTTTCCTCGTCGCCGATCGGCTTCTCGAGTGACACGGGCTGTTGAGCCATGCGTATCACCTCGCGCACCTCGCCCGTGGAGCACTCGAGCTCGGCCGCTATCTCTGCCGGGGTGGGGTCGCGACCGAGCCGCTGGATTAGCGCACGCTCGGCGTAGACGACGTTGTTGAGCCGTTCAGTCATGTGCACGGGAATACGGATCGTGCGCCCCTTGTCGGCGATCGAGCGCGTGACCGACTGGCGGATCCACCAGGTGGCGTAGGTCGAGAACTTGTAGCCGCGGCGGTAGTCGAACTTCTCCACAGCCCGGATCAAGCCGAGCGAGCCCTCCTGGATCAGATCGAGGAAGGTCATACCTCGTCCGAGGTAGCCCTTGGCGATCGACACCACAAGCCGTAGATTGGCCTCGATCATCTGCTGCTTGGCCGCCACCTCGCCACGCTCGATGCGCTTGGCAAGACACACCTCCTCCTCGGCGTTGAGTAGCGGCACGCGCCCGATCGCGTGTAGATACAGACGCAACGAATCAAGGCTCGGATCGACAGTCAGGTCGACCTCGGTCTCGCGCAGCTCGTCCAAGCGCGAGGCTAGGAACCCCTGCTCCTCGTTCTCATCGAGCTCGGTCCTTACCTCTTCTAGCTCGACCACGGAAGTCTCCGCGGCCATCAGCAACCCCTCAGTGTTCTGGCTCATAGCCGGACCCCCCCAGGATCCATGTGGCTCCCCGCCGGAGCGATTCCAGCTCCGGCCTCCCCGTCTTTGACCACCGGCCTCCTTGCGAATCCACTCTGCAGTGTTGGCGTTAGCGCCTCGTACGCCCGCCCCAACCACAACCCGATCAAATCTCCCTGTCGATTCGAAACTACGTTCGGAGTGATACCAGATATGGGTGTCGACAGGCGCCGGTTGCGGGCGCAAGTAGAGGCAAGTCAGTCATGAAGTCAGCCACGGGTAGGCCAAGTAACGGGACCTGCAACCATCTGGTTAGACGTTGCCAAAACTAGGATCTAGGTCACCTAGCTGGCCGTGCACGTGATGATCGCGGCGACGGTCGAGCCGGGGATCGTCGCGGCGCACGTCGCGGCGTTGGAGCAGGTCTACTTCCCCGGGATTGGGGGCATTGCACTCGATGCTCGACCATCTGGTCGACATCGATAGAGGACCCGCCGGGCGCGCGGGCCAGTGCGACTTGATCGCGCGCTCGGCGCTTGCGATCTTCAAGACTCGCCTGGGCGGCCGAGCGCGTGTACTACGCTTGCCGGGAGCATGGCCGCAACGACAGGACTGCACCCAGCCTCACCCTTGCCGCAGGCCATCGCTGAGGACGTCCAAGCGCGCGCCCCGTCGATTCCGGTCGCCCTGTCGAGGGTTGGCGTCACGGGAGTCGAGAAGGTCATCCGCATTCGCGAGGAGCTGTTCTACGCGCGCCTGGAGTGCTACGTGGACCTGGGCTCTGCCCAGAAGGGCGCGCACATGTCGCGCTTCGAGGAGGTCATCAACGAGGCCATAGGCGAGGTGGTGCTGGGAGAGGCGCCGTTCCGGGCAGAGACGCTGGCCCAACACATCGCCGAGCTGGTGCGCGAGCGCCAGGGCGCCGAGCGGGCGGAGGTCACGATCGCCGCGCGCTACCCCGAGCACAAGCCGGCCCCGGTCTCAGGAGTGCCGACGCAGGAGATCTACACGCTGTTCGGGCGCGCCGTGGCTTTGCCGAGCGGTACACGCCGGCTGGTGGGGGTGGCGGCCACGGGCATGACGGCGTGCCCGTGCGCGCAGGAGCTGGTGGGCGCCCGCGCCCGCGAGCGCTTGCGGGCCGACGATTTCAGCGACGAGCAGATCGACAAGATCTTCGAGGACGTTCCCGTGGCGACCCATAACCAGCGGGGTCTCGGCACGCTGCACATCGGCTGTCCAGAGGAGTGCGAGGCCGAGATCGAAGCGGCAAACCTGTTGGAGATTGTCGAGGGCTCGATGTCCTCGGAGATCTACGAGCTGATGAAGCGCGCAGACGAGGTCGAGGTCGTGGAAAAGGCCCACCGTCGCCCGCGCTTCGTCGAGGACTGCGTGCGCGAGATGATCGCCGCTACGGTCGAGCGTTTCCCTGAGCTGCCGGACGGCGCTTTCGTCTCAGCGCGTCAAGAGAACCTGGAGACGATTCACCAGCACAACGTCATAGCCGAGCGCCACGGTCTCATGGCCGAGTTGCGGGGGGAGATTCAGACGCAGCGCCCTGCGGCGCATCAGACGACGCTGGACGAGTGGCTCGGCGGAAATAGTCCAGGCCCGACAGCACCGTGATCGCGACCATCAGATAGACGAGCAGCGACACCCAGAGGGGAGACCCGTGCACGGCGATCACGGCCAGGATCGCGGCGATCTGCACGCAGGTCTTGAGCTTGCCGAACATCGAGGCTTCGATCACGACTCCTGAGGAGGTGGCGTTCATGCGCCACATCGTCACGGCCAGCTCGCGAGCGATGATCACCATCGCCACCCACCCTTCCAAGCGGTCGAGCGATACGAGCGACAGCAGCGCCCCCACGATCAAAAGCTTGTCGGCAAGGGGATCCATCAGCTTGCCGAAGGTCGTGATCGAGTCGCGCGAGCGGGCAAGGTAGCCGTCGACGAAGTCGGTCAGCGAGGCCAGCGCGAACACGACGGCGGCCAGGACGTCGCCGGAGGGCGTATTGCCGAGCAAGGCAACGACCAGCACCGGCACAAGCATGATGCGTAGCACCGTCAGCAGATTGGGGAGGTTCAGAGGAAGCATCGGCTGGGCCCATTATGCGCGCAATCGCAAGCATTTGCTGGGCCGGCGCGTTGACTTGCGCTGGGCCGCTCGGGCCCTCCTTCACGGTTCGTGCCCGGATTGGGGGCTCGCTCCCGATAGGGTGTGCCCATGCCACTGATCCCGATGGTCATAGAGCGGACCGCGAGAGGCGAGCGTGAGTTCGACATCTTCTCGCGCTTGCTGAACGAGCGCATCATCTTCCTCGGCACGCCGATCGAAGATCAGGTAGCCAACCTTGTCGTGGCCCAGCTCCTGCACCTGGAGTCCCAGGACCCCGACAAGGACATCTCGATCTACATCAACTCCCCGGGTGGCAGCGTCTACTCGGGCCTGGCGATCTACGACACGATGCGCTTCGTCAAGCCCGACATCCACACGATGTGCGTCGGTGTGGCGATGTCGATGGGCTCGCTGCTGTTGGCAGGAGGGACGAAGGGCAAGCGAGCAGCGCTGCCCAACTCGCGCATCCTCATCCACCAGCCCTCAGCAGGCTTCGAAGGCCAGTCGACCGACATCGAGATTCATGCTCGCGAGATCCTAAATGTGCGCGAGCGCCTCGACGACATATACGCCGAAAACACGGGCCTATCGAAGGAGCAGGTGCGCGAAGACATGGAGCGCGACCGCTTCTTCACGGCCGAGCAGGCTTTGGAGTACGGCCTGATCGACCGCGTGCTCGAGCCGCACTAGCTGATCGAGTGCTCGATCGAGCCGAGGCGCTCGATCTCGATACGCACGACATCGCCGGCGGTGAGGAAGCGCGGTGGGTCAAGGCCCATACCGACGCCGCTTGGCGTGCCGGTGAGGATCAGGTCGCCGGGCGATAGCGTGTAGGTCTCTGAGATGAACCGCACCAGCTCGGGAATCCCGAAGATCAGGTTTGATGTCGAGGAATCCTGGCGCAGCTCGCCGTTGACCCAGGTGCGTAGCCACAGCGCGTGTGGGTCGGGAACCTCGTCGGCGGTCGTGATCCAAGGACCGTAGGGACAGAAGCCGTCGGCGCCCTTGGCGCGCGTCCACTGGGCCTCGCGCCCTTGCAGGTCGCGGGCAGTGAGGTCGTCGGCGACGGCGTAGCCACCAACCTGTCCGTCCGCTCCCATCACGACGGCAAGCTCGCCCTCGTAATCCAGCCGTTTGACGACGGCAGGGCAGTGCACCGACGCGCCTGGTGCCACCACGGAGGCTGGCAGCTTCGTGAACACCAGCGGCGTCTCGGGAGCAGTGCCGCCGGTCTCGGCGATGTGGTCGGCATAGTTGAGACCGATCCCGAAGATCGCGCGTGGCTCGGGTACGGGGGCCAGCAGCGTCACGTCTGCGAGCGCAAAGGACGGCCCGTCCGCCGCGGGCGCGCAGGGGTCGCGCAGGCGGTCGAGCAAGCTGAAGCGCTCGTCGGCATAGGCCACGACCTGCTCGCCGCGCACCTCGCCCGAGCGTGCGTGGGAACTATCGGGTGCAAGGAAGGTGGCGAGACGCATCGGCTGAGAAGCCTAGCGGGGGTTGAGCGCTACTTCATCGGATCGGGACTCAGCCCCCGCCCACACTATTGTCGGCAGGCGAGATGAGCCGTCTCACTTCCACAGAGCGTGTCGTGCTCCTGACGATCGCGGTCTTGACGGCGATCGCGGGCGCGGCTAACTATGGACAATGGGCGGCAGTGCCACGCTTCGCTGTAGCGACGCTGGCGCTTGCGGGCCTAGCGTGGGTCATGTCGTTCGCCACCGAGCAGCTCGGTGAGCGCTTCGGGCCGGCGGTTACGGGGATGATGCAGTCCACGCTCGGCAACCTGCCGGAGCTATTCGTGGTTATCTTCGCCCTGCAGAAGGGCGAGCTGGTCGTCGCGCAGACGGCGATCATCGGCTCGATCTTCGCCAACGCGATGCTCGTGCTGGGCCTGGTGATCGTGGTCGGTGCACTGCGCGCCCCCGACGGCGTGATGCGTTTCTCCCACGGGCTGCCGCGTGACACGGCCACGCTGCTGCTGGTGTGCGTGTTCATCATCGTGCTGCTGGGCCTATCGCTCGCCGCTCACGATCCGGCTAGCCATCACGTGGACGTGATCTCGGCGGTCGGGGCAGTGAGCCTGCTGGTCGTGTATCTCGCCTGGGTCGTGCCCTACCTACGCGCCGACACGCTGCCAGGAGCCAAGGACGGCACTTCGAGCTCGATCGCTGACAATGCCACGGCTTCCCAGGTGTCGCCCATTCCAAGCGTCGCGTCGTCCGAGCGCATCGGCCCGCGGCTTTCGCTGCGCCTGACGCTGGGGCTACTGCTCACGGTCGGGGTGGCCTCGGCGTTCGTCTCCGACTGGTTCGTAAGCGGGCTGGAGCCGGCGATCATCCAGCTGAAAATCTCCCAGGCGTTCGCCGGCTTGGTGATCGTGGCGATTGCCGGCAACGCGGTCGAGCACACGACTGGGATTGTGCTCGCCTGGAAGGGTCGCTCGGATCTGGCGATCTCCGTCGTCAAGAACTCGGTCGCGCAGATCGCGGCGTTCCTGTTCCCGCTGCTCGTACTGATCTCGTTCCTGCTCGCCACCACGCTGACATTCGCGCTCGCGCCGGTTTACATAGGCGCGCTGCTGGTGATGGCGCTGGCTATGTGGCAGATCACCGGCGACGGCGAAGCGGCGGCGTTCGAGGGTTGGGCACTTGTCGCGCTGTACGTGATCCTGGCGACGCTGACGCTGTACGAGTAAGCCTCAGCCTTTTAGTAGCCCGCCCACAAGCGCCCCGGCTACGCCGCCGGTGGCCGCCGCGCCGGCATTGCCATTCTCCACGCCCTCCTGCGGCGAGATGAACATCGTCTGAATCGCAAGGCGCCCAGGCCCGGTGAAGCGGTTCCAGGTGAGCTTGCCGCCGCCGCCGAACATGCCCGACTTCAGCCCCATTGTGATCGCCTCCAGCTTCACCGTCGGGTCCTTGTACAGCCAAGCGCCAGGCTCGACGTCCAGCTGCTCGCCGGCGTCGAGCGCGACGACGAACACGTTGCCGTGTCCATGCAGCCAAACCAGCGCATCGCCGCCTGTCGCGCGGAATTTGTCCATAAAGAAGCCAGACCCGCCCAGCAGCATGCTCTGCACGCCCTGGATTCGCTCGAAGCTGTAGTCGAGGTTGTCGGTAGCCGCGACGAACTGGTGCTCGCGCACGTCGAGCCCTTTGCCCTGGCGCAGGTGCAGTGGCACGACTTGCCCGGGCGAGTCGCGCGAGAACGCGATGCGCCCGGCGCCGGCCGTACGCGTCACAAAGAATTCCATGCCGGCGATCTTGCGCTTGACGCCGCCCGGAAGCTTCTTCAGCTCGACGTTGACCTGCGTCTGCTTCCAAAGCAGCACGTGGTGCTCGAACATGACGCTCGCCTGCCCGACCTCGACCTGCAGCTCGGGCACCAGCCCCCCGCGAATGTGGTAGGTCACGCCCGCAAACGTTTCGTCTTGGACGACCGCCTCGATCGGCTCCGGCAGGTGCATGGCTTATGTCTCCTTCTCGCGGATTGCCTAGGCGACGAGTCCGCTTGTCGCCTGCAGCACGATTATCGGCAGGGGTCCGCCGGACGTTAGCTACGCCGAGGGCATGGGCGCGCTAGACTTTGCTCAACCTCGCGCCTGGGCGGGGTTTTTTCTTTCGTCCGGGCGCTCGTCGACAACCACGCAGGGATCTTTTTTAGCCATGGCTCGCGGAGACGTTCGAATCGCTATCACCCTCGCCTGCGAGGAGTGCAAGCATCGCAACTATCAAACAAATAAGTCCAAGCGCAACAACCCCGACAGGGTGAGCTTGCGCAAGTACTGTCGCTGGTGCCGCCGGCACACCAGCCATCGGGAGACTCGCTAGCGCGGGAGCGCTGCCGTGGCTCGTGACCGCAAGCGTGCAAGGCAACGTCGCTCTAGGCCCATCCGCGAGGGCGCGTCGGCCCCATCCCAGAATCGCCCAGTCCGCGCCGACGTCCCGGCGGCGCTCTCCCACGCGGGCGACGTCGATGAGTTCGACGCGGCGCTCATCGCCGGCGCCGGCGGCGTGCCGGTCGAGCAGCCCGTCGAGGCCGAGCGCAATGGCGAGGGCCCTCGTGATGGATCCTCAGCCGACCTGGTGCCCGCGGGCGGGGGACGCGGCGGTCGTAATGGCAGAGGCGACGAGTCGGTCCTCGACGAGCTGCCAGAGCCTGCGCCTCCAGACGGAGCGACTCCGGCTACCAAGCCATCGCAGCCGCTCCCACGTCGCGCAATCGCCTTCCTGCGCGCCAGCTGGGCCGAGCTACAGCGGGTCCAGTGGCCCGACCGTCGCCATGTCACACAAGCGACCGCTGTCGTGCTGGGCTTCGTCGCCGTCGCAGGCGCCTACCTTGGCGCCGCCGACTGGGCCGCTCAAAAGATCGTCAATTTCATTCTCTGACGCCCGATGACCTGCGCATCTTTGCGTCCTCGATCGCTCGTGTGCTAGCGCACACTTCGCTCACTGCGTCCTTGACCTGCTTGGTCATCGAACGTCAGAGCGCTGAGCGCGATACCGTCTCGCCCCTTCCGTCCACCAAAATGTTTCCCCGTCTTATCCATCAATTTGAGCTGTCAGGAAGCTGAATGTTTCGTTGGTATGTAGTCAACACCTACTCCGGTCACGAGAACAAGGTCAAGCACAATCTCGAGCACCGCGTCATATCGCTGGGCCAGCAACGTGCCGTGCGCACGGTCGTCGTCCCCACCGAGTCCGTCTCGGAGATGAAGGACAACCAGAAGATCACGGTCGAGAAGCGAACCATGCCGGGCTACGTGCTCGTCAACATGGAGCTCAACGAGGATTCCTGGGGAGTCGTCAAGGGCACGCCGGGCGTAACCGGCTTCGTCGGCTCATCGCAGGAGCCGGTGCCGCTGACCCAGGTCGAGGTCGATCGTCTGCTGCACAAGGAGGTCGCGACCGCCCCGCGCACACGCGCTCAGTTCACGATCGGCGAGACCGTCAAGGTGGTCTCCGGGCCGCTGTCCGACTTCTCTGGAGAGATCTCTGAGATCAACGACGACGCCGCCAAGCTCAAGGTCCTGGTATCAATCTTTGGTCGCGAGACTCCCGTCGAGGTTGGATTTGATCAGGTGAAGAAGCTCTAATGGCCAAGAAGGTATTGACAACGATCAAGCTGCAAGCGCGTGGTGGACAGGCAAGCCCTGCTCCGCCGGTCGGCCCTGCCCTGGGCCAGCACGGCATCAACATCATGGAGTTCTGCAAGGCCTTCAACGCGCAGACGCTCAGCGACACCGGCACGATCATCCCGGTGGTCATCACCGTCTACGAGGATCGCTCGTTCACGTTCGTGACGAAGACGCCGCCGGCGGCCGTGCTGATCCGCCAAGCGCTCAAACTGGAGAAGGGCTCGGGCGAGCCCAACCGCAACAAGGTCGGCAAGATCACCGATGCGCAGTTGCGCGAGATCGCCGAGCGCAAGCTCGCCGACCTCAACGCCCACGATGTTGACCAAGCGGTCAAGATCATCGCCGGCACAGCCCGCTCGATGGGCGTGGAGGTGGCGTCATGAGCGCTCATGGCCGTCGCCACAGAGAGGGTCTTCAGAAGATCGATCGCGATCACGAGCATGCTCCCGCTGAGGCAGTCGCGCTCGTCAAGAGCCTCGCCAGCGCCAAATTCGACGAGTCGGTCGAGATCCACGTGCGCACCGGGTTGAACGTGCGCCATGCCGACGAGCAGCTACGCGGCACAATCGCGCTGCCCAACGGCTTGGGCAAGAACGTCAAGGTCATCGTCTTCGCCCAGGGTGATAAGGCCCGCGAAGCCGAGGCTGCCGGCGCCGATGTCGTGGGCGCCCAGGATCTGGCCACGCGCATCGAGGAGGAGGGCTTCGACGACTTCGACGTCGCGATCGCCACGCCCGACCTGATGTCCGTGGTCGGACGCCTCGGACGCATCCTCGGCCCGTCGGGCAAGATGCCAAACCCAAAGGTCGGCACCGTCACGATGGACGTTGCCAAAGCGGTCGAGGACTCCAAGTCCGGCAAGGTCGAGTACCGCACCGACCGCACCGCGATCGTGCACATGGTGATCGGCAAGGCCTCCTTCGACGAGCGTCAGCTGCTCGAGAACTACGCGGCCGTCGTCGAAGAGCTCGTCCGCGCCAAGCCCTCGGCGGCGAAGGGTCGCTACCTGCGCACGATCACGATGACATCCACCATGGGCCCCGGGGTCAAAGTCGACCCGGCTCGCACCCGCGACATCGTCGAAGAGGCAGCCGCAGCCTGATTTAATCAACGGCTCACCGCCCGAGACCCCCGGCGTCGCCGGCCGATCCGCGATCGGCATCGGCAGAGAAGACCGGGGCAGGTGGAGCGAGCGAAGGCGGTTCACCCCCGCTCTCGACGCCCCGCTGCACTCGGGCGTCTGAGCTCTTCAAGAGAGCAAGGGATGAGATGAACCGAGAGCAGAAGGCAGTGACGATAGAGGCGCTCGCAACGGAGATAGACGAGTCACAGGCCGTCTTCGCCGTCGACTACCGCGGCATCTCGGTGTCCCAGGCGGCCGAGCTACGCTCCAAGCTGCGCGAGGCAGACGCCACCTTCACGGTCGTCAAGAACTCATTGACCGAACGTGCTGCCGACCAGGTCGGCGCCGAGTCGCTCAAGGCGCTGCTCTCGGGTCCCACCGCACTCACCTTCGTGCGCGGCGATGCCGCACTGGCGGCCAAGGCGGTCGCCGACCAGGCTCGCGCCACACAACTGCTGCCGTTCAAGGGTGGTTTGATGGACGGCGAGGTGGTCGATGCCGACCAGATCCGTGCCATCTCACGTCTGCCCTCGCGCGAAGTGCTCTACGGCCAGCTCGTCGGGATCGTCGCATCGCCCATCTCGGGCCTGGTGCGCACGCTCGGCGGTCTCGTCGGCGGGCTTGCGGTTGCGCTCGGCCAGGTGCGCGAGAAGAAGGAGTCGGGCGAGATCCCTGCTGGCGAGGCACCTGTGACCGAGGCTGCTCCTGTTGTGGAGGCCCCGGCGGCTGAGGAGGCTCCGGCCGCCGAGGAGAGCGCCCAGGCTCCCGCCGAGCAAGCGCCCGCTGCTAAGGCTCCGGCAGTCGAGGAGACAGCTACCGAAGCCCCGACTGAGGAGAGCGCCGCAGCGGAGGAGCAGCCCGAGGCGCAGGACGCCCCGAGCGAGGAGGCCTCGACCACAGATCAAGCTGAGCCGGCAACTGAGCCGGCACAAGACGACAACCAGACGGACGCTTCGGGGCAAGAGCCCGAGAGCGCCGAAGCGACCAAGGAGGACTGACCGATGGCAACAAGCACACAAGATTGGATCGAGGAGCTCAAGGGCATCTCGGTGCTCGAGCTCGCCGAGCGCATCAAGGCGCTGGAGGAGGAGTTTGGCGTCTCGGCGGCTGCAGTTGCCGCGCCGGTGGCAGCAGCAGGCGGTGGCGGTGGTGGCGAGGTGGCCGAGGACGAAGGCCCCACCACCGTCGATGTGATCCTGACTGCGGCGGGCGACAAGAAGATCCAGGTGATCAAGGTCGTGCGCGCGGCGACGGGCCTCGGCCTGAAGGAGGCCAAGGCGCTTGTCGACGAGGCCCCCAAGCCCGTCAAGGAGGGCATCGAGCGCGAGGAGGCCGACAAGCTCAAGGCCGAACTCGAGGAGGCCGGAGGCGCTGTCGAGTTGAAGTAGTTCGGAGCGTTGCCCTGGCGTTGGGGTCGTTCGCGTCAGGGCTTCGCTGCGGTGCTCTCGAAACGGAGCGTCGCGCGTCGCGCCGCGCTTCGAGTGTGGTGGCTTTCAAAATGGGTGCCCCCGCGCGCGCGGGGGCACCGGCCTTTTCGAGCTTTCCTCGCACCCGATCGCCGGTTTTCCCAAAATCGGCAAATCTCCGGTAGAATCCGGCGCGCTGGCCGATAGTCGCAGCCACCCGAAGCGACAGACACCGCGCCACATACGCGGTGATCAGGGGTGGGGTCCGTGAGCGCCGGCTGCCCCACTTGAGGGCGCCGATAGTCTGTGCTATCTTTGATGGTCGCGCGTTTGCGCCCGCCTTTGCCCGTCTCTCGCCCTCCGAAGGAGTCATTTCTTGGCTGCTGTTGATGCTCTCCGGACGCGCCGGTCCTTCGCGCGTCTGTCCAAGTCTGTCGACGTACCGAACCTCATCGATATCCAGCGCCGCTCGTTTCTGTGGCTGACCGACGCCCAAAAGGGCGGTCTGCGCGAGACGATCGACGACATCTCACCAATCGAGGACTACACCGGCAACCTCGCCGTGCAGTTCGGCGAGTTCGTCTTCGACGAGCCCGTCGCCTCGCTCGAGCAGTGCCGCGAGAAGGATCTGACCTATGCACGTCCGCTCACGGTCACGGTCGCGTTCATCAATCGCGAGACCGGGGAGATCCGCGAGCAGTCGGTCTTCATGGGGGACTTCCCGTGGATGACCGAGCGCGGCACGTTCGTCATCAATGGCACCGAGCGCGTGGTCGTCACACAGCTCGTACGTTCCCCCGGCGCCTACCTGATGGAGCCCAAGGACCGCGAGAAGCAGGTCTTCATCGCCAACCTGATGCCCGCTCGCGGCTCATGGCTGGAGCTCGAGATCGACAAGAAGGGCAAGGTCTTCGTTCGCATCGACCGCAAGCGCAAGCTGCCCGTCACGGTGCTTTTGCGCGCGATGGGCTATGCGACCGATGAGGAGATCCTGCGGCTGTTCGAGAGCTCGCACTACATCCGCAACACGATCGAAGCCGACACCGAGCAGACGCGCACCGAAGAGGGCGCCCTGATCGAGCTGTTCAAGAAGCAGCGTCCCGGCGAGCCGCCGAGCGTCGAGAACGCCAAGGCGCTGCTCAACCAACTGTTCTTCGACCCCAAGCGCTACGACCTAACTCGCGTGGGTCGCTACAAGCTCAACTCGCGTCTCGGTCTCGACATCGACATCGACACGCGCACACTTACCCACGACGACATCCTCGCGCTGGTCAAGGAGCTCGTCTCGCTGCCCAAGCGTCTCGGGATGCCCGAGGAGCCGGAGATCGAGATCAAGGACTACGCGGCCGAGGCAACGAGCATGCCGCGCGAGCCCGTCGAGGAGCACCTCGACGAGTACGAGCACTTCGGCAACCGCCGCCTGCGTACCGTCGGCGAGCTGATTCAGGAGGCATTCCGCATCGGCCTGTATCGCATGGAGCGCGTTGTGCGCGAGCGTCTGACGACCGAGGACGCCGACACGATCACGCCGCAGACGATCATCAACATTCGCCCGGTCGTGGCTGCGCTGAAGGAGTTCTTCGGCTCCTCGCAGCTGTCGCAGTTCATGGACCAGACGAATTCTCTTGCCGGGCTGACGCACAGGCGCCGTCTGTCGGCGCTCGGTGCCGGTGGCCTGACCCGCGAGCGCGCGCCGATCGAGGTGCGCGACGTGCACCCCACCCACTACGGGCGCATGTGCCCGATCGAGACGCCTGAGGGTCCGAACATCGGCCTGATCGGCTCGCTCTCCTCGTTCGCCGAGGTGTCCGAGTACGGCTTCGTCACGACCCCTTACCGGGTCGTCAAGGATGGCATCGCCACCGAGGAGGTCGTCCGTCTGGACGCCACCCAGGAGGAGGAGCAGCTGATCGCCCAGGCGAACACGCCGATCGACGAGAAGACCGGCAAGCTGCTCGGCAAAGAGATCCTCTGCCGTACCCAGGCCGGCCAGTACGTGACGGTTGGGCCCAAGGACGTGGACCTGGTCGACGTGTCACCTGAACAGATCTGGTCGGTCGCCACGGCGATGATCCCGTTCCTCGAGCACGACGACGCCAACCGTGCGCTGATGGGCTCGAACATGCAGCGCCAGGCGGTACCGCTCTTGAAGACCGACGCCCCGCTGGTGGGCACCGGCATGGAGCGGCGTGCGGCGCTCGACACGGGCGACGTATTGCTGACTCGTAACAGCGGCACGATCGACTTCGTCGACGCCAACAGGATCGCGATCGAGACCCCTGACGGCAAGGACGAGTACGAGCTGCAGAAGTTCATGCGTTCCAACCAGGGCACCCTGATCCACCACAAGCCGCGTGTCAGCTCGGGCCAGAAGGTCAAGGCCGGTGACGTCTTGGCGGACGGCTCCTCGACCGACAAGGGCGAGATGGCGCTCGGCAAGAACCTGATGGTGGCCTTCATGTCCTGGGAGGGCTACAACTTCGAGGACGCGATCATCCTCTCCAAGCGCCTAGTGCAGGATGACGAGCTCACCTCGATCCACATCGAGGAGTACGAGATCGACGCGCGTACGACCAAGCTCGGCGACGAGGAGATCACGCGCGACATCCCCAACCGCTCCGAGGAGTCCTTGCGCAACCTCGACGATCGCGGCATCGTGCGCGTCGGCGCCGAGGTGGCCTCTGGCGACCTGCTGGTCGGCAAGGTCACGCCCAAGGGCGAGACCGAGCTGACCGCAGAGGAGAAGCTGATCAGGGCTATCTTCAAGGAGAAGGCCCGCGAGGTGAGGGACACCTCCCTGAAGGTGCCCCACGGCGAGGGTGGCGTGGTCATCGACGTGATGACCTTCAGCCGCGACGAGGGCGACGACCTGCCCCCGGGCGTCAACGACCTCGTGAGGGTGTTCGTGGCCAAGAAGCGCAAGATCTCCGAGGGCGACAAGCTCGCGGGCCGTCACGGCAACAAGGGTGTCATCTCCAAGATCGTCGACCAGCAGGACATGCCGTTCCTGGAGGACGGCACTCCGGTCGACGTGATCCTCAACCCGCTGGGCGTGCCAAGCCGCATGAACGTCGGGCAGATCCTCGAGACCCACCTCGGCTGGGCCGCGGCGCAGGGTTGGTACGACGACGGCACCGAGGCCTACAAGGACGCGCACTCGGCCGGCGGCAACAAGCGCGTTTATGTAGCCACCCCGGTCTTCGACGGGGCGACCGTCGAAGACGTCGATACGGCACTCGTCAAGTGGCAGGACGCGCACGAGGGCCGCATCCGCATGGACGTCGACAAGTCCCGTCGCGTCGGCGAGCAGGCCTCGGGCAAGATGACCTTGTTCAACGGTCGCACGGGCGAGCCATTCGAGGAACAGGTTACCGTCGGCTACATGTACATCCTCAAGTTGCTGCACCTTGTCGACGACAAGATCCACGCTCGCTCGACCGGTCCCTACTCGCTCGTTACCCAGCAGCCGCTGGGAGGCAAGGCGCAGTTCGGCGGCCAGCGCTTCGGAGAGATGGAGGTGTGGGCGCTGGAGGCATTCGGCGCCGCCTACACGCTGCAGGAGATGCTCACGATCAAGTCCGACGACACTGTCGGACGCGTCAAGGCATACGAGGCAATCGTCAAGGGCGAGAACATCGCCGAGCCGTCGATCCCCGAGTCCTTCAAGGTGCTGCTCAAGGAGATGCAGTCCTTGGCGCTCGACGTAGGGGTCGTCTCCGAGGAAGGCCAGCACACAGAGCTGCGCGACGAAGACGACGACCTGCTGCGCGCCGCGGAGGAGCTCGGTATCGATCTCTCCGGCGTCAGGGCACCTACGGGAGAGGTCACAGAGACCGAGCCCGAGGCAGAGGCGGAGGGTGCGGCCGTCGCCGACGGCGAGACCAGCGAGGATGGCGAGCCCGAGGCGGCGCTCGACATAGAGGGGCTCATCGAGGACGGCATAGCCCTCGAGGAGCTGGACGACACCGGTGCGCCTGTAGGCGAGCCGGCTGAAGGGAGCAACTAGAGATGATTGTAAGAGGGCTTCGCCCCCTTACGGCTTTCGGCCTATCCCCCAGTTACGCGACTTTCAACACAAGGCAGAGGATTACATCGTGATTGACATAAATAACTTCGACGCTATTGAGATCTCCCTCGCCTCGTCCAAGCAGATCCGCAGCTGGAGCTCCGGTGAGGTAACCAAGCCCGAGACGATCAACTACCGCACGCTCAAGCCTGAGAAGGATGGCCTCTTCTGCGAGCGCATCTTCGGTCCCACAAAGGACTGGGAGTGCTACTGCGGCAAGTACAAGCGCGTGCGCTACAAGGGCATCGTGTGCGAGCGCTGTGGCGTCGAGGTCACCCGCTCAAAGGTGCGCCGTGAGCGCATGGGCCACGTCGACCTGGCCGCTCCCGTCAGCCACATCTGGTTCTTCAAGGGCGTGCCTTCGCGCATCGGCTACCTGCTCGACATGGCCCCCAAGGAGCTCGAGAAGGTTCTCTATTTCGCCGCTTCGATCGTCACATGGGTCGACGACGAGGCTCGCTCCAAGGACATCGACTCGCTCGAGAAGGAGGTCAACAAGGTCCTCGACTCCTACGCCGCCGAGCTGCAGGAGCGCGTGCTCGAACTGCGCGAGTCCCTGGCTCGTCGCGAGAAGTACCTGCAGAGCGGCAAGCAGACATCCTTCAACGACGAAGACCACCTGTGGGCCGACTCGCTCGACCTCAACCTCGCGAAGATCTCCGACGAGGAGCGCGACAAGCTTGTCAAGGAGCTCAACAAGACCTTCGAGGCAGACATCGCCGACACCGAAGCCTACATCGAGGACGGGGCCGAGCGGATGCGCAACGTTTGGGAGCTGTTCAAGACGATGGAGCCCAAGCAGATCGAGCATGACGAGACGACCTTCCGCGAGCTCAAGGAGCGCTTCGGCTCCTCCTACGGCTTCGGCGAATACTTCCGTGGCGGGATGGGCGCCGAGGCGATCCGCGACCTGCTCCAGCAGGTCGACCTGGAGGCCGAACGCACCGAACTCGAGGAGCAGGTGAAGACCGGCAAGGGCCAGAAGCAGGCGCGTGCGGTCAAGCGTCTGAAGGTGGTCAGCGCATTCATCCAGTCAGGCAACAAGCCCGAGATGATGGTGCTCGATGCCGTGCCGGTGATCCCCCCGGAGCTGCGCCCGATGGTGCAGCTCGATGGTGGACGCTTCGCCACCTCCGACCTCAACGACCTCTACCGACGCGTGATCAACCGCAACAACCGCCTCAAGCGGCTGCTCGACCTTGGCGCGCCGGAGATCATCGTCAACAACGAGAAGCGCATGCTCCAGGAGGCCGTCGACGCGCTGTTCGACAACGGCCGTCGCGGTCGTCCCGTGACCGGCCCGGGCAACCGCCCGCTGAAGTCGCTGAGCGACATGCTCAAGGGCAAGCAGGGTCGCTTCCGTCAGAACCTGCTCGGCAAGCGCGTGGACTACTCGGGACGCTCGGTGATCGTCGCCGGCCCCTATCTAAAACTCCACCAGTGCGGCCTGCCCAAGATCATGGCGCTGGAGCTGTTCAAGCCGTTCATCATGGCC
>JBAQGH010000062.1:0-1734 GCA_049287685.1 Solirubrobacteraceae bacterium
GGCGCACACCCCGGAGGCCGAGGAGGTGCTGCGCGGCGCGCGCACGCGCATGGCGCGCAAGCCCCCAGCTTTGGCGCGAGAGCTGCTGCGCAACTTCCCAAAGCGTCGCGCCCGTGGCCAGCGACGCCGGCGCAAGGGCCAGGGGCAGCGGCCCAATGGCGTCGCTCAGGCCGCCCAGGCGGCTCAGACAGGGCAGGACGCTCAGTCCGAGCAAGCAGCGGCGACAACGACGAAGCCGACGCGTTCGCGTCGCTCCAGGCGCGGCGCAGAGAACGGCAAGGTCACCCGTGCGGGTACCCCCCACGGCGGGGGACAGGCAGGCGAGAAGGCGGACTCGCCCTCAGATGCGGTGCTCGCCGAGGCATTCTCTAACGAGAAGGCGCCACAGCAGGGCATGGAAGGGGAGCTCAGCGCCGGCTCGGGTAAGAAGTTGCAGGAGAACGTCGAAGAGGCGCTCGAGCGCGCCGATCAGCCGACCGACTCCAAGTGAACCTCACCGGCGCTGAGTATCGTCGTAGTTCCGTCCTCGCGGCGCACCAGCAGCTGTCCTTTGTCGTCGATCCCCTCCGCTCGCCCGCGCTCGCCCAGGCTCCGCGGGCCGTGCGCGTGCCAGGCGATATCCCGGCCGTATAGCGCGTCGCGAGTCCGCCATGCTTCGAGTGTGGCGTCGATCGGCTCGGCAAGACGCGTGACGAGGGCTTTGAGCAATCGCTCGAATATGGGCTCTATCGCGCTGGGTTCGAGCTCGAGGCTCGCCGCGCGCCCACGCAGCTCTGCCGGCAGCCGCTCGACACGAACGGCCACGTTCAGACCGATTCCGAGCACCGCCCAGCCTGCTTGTGGGCGGCCCTCTACGAGGATGCCGGCCAGCTTATTGAGGTCGTGTCCGACCACCACGTCGTTGGGCCACTTCACGCTTGCCGCATCGCCGACGACGTCACAGACGGCTACGCCCGCGATCAGCGACAGCAACGGGATCGGGCCTCGCAGCACGAGCGAGCACAGCAGTGCGCTGCCTGGCGGCGCCAACCAGGAGCGTCCTTGCCGCCCGCGCCCGGCGCTCTGCTCCTCAGCTGTGACCACGGTGCCGTGCGGTGCACCGGCGATCGCCAGTCGGCGCGCTCGCTCGTTGGTGGAGTCGGTGCGACGCAGGTGTACGCGCGGATGGCCGAGCGAGCCTGTCTCGGCATCCGGCATCACACGGCGTCGGCCAGCAGGGCCTCGACGAGGCCGTCGACGTCGTGGCGCTCCGCCTCGACGTGCGGCTCCAGGCCGCGCTCTCTGAGGGTGGCGCTTGTGATGGGCCCGATCGAGACGATGCGCGTGGTAGGCGACAGGTGCGCCTGGGCAGGGGCCGATTCGTCGTCGTGTGGCTGGGTGTGGGTATCCACAAAAGGGCGATGCCCCCCGCGCGCGCGGGGGGCATCGAGGAAGTGGCGAACACTGGAGGACGATGTGAAGGTGATGTAGTCGGCCGTCTGGGCCTGCTGCAGCGACCGCTCGGACAGCGGCTCGGCGACAGTCTCATAAAGTGCCAGCACGTCGACCTGCGCCCCGCGCGCGCGCAGGGCGTCGGGGAGGGTCGCGCGCGCCTCGCTCGCAGTCGCCACAAGCGCGTGCTTCACCTCAAAATCGCTCAAAGCCTCTACGAGTGACTCGGCGACGAAGCGCTCAGGCACCACGTCGGCCGCGATCCCGTGCTCGGCGAGCGCGCGCGCCGTGCCGGGTCCGATC
>JBAQGH010000063.1:0-4953 GCA_049287685.1 Solirubrobacteraceae bacterium
GCGCTGCGCCTCCGTGCAGCGCGGCGCTCCCTCGACGGGGCGATCGGCGCGGACGAGCAGGAGCGCGTTTGGGCGCCGCAGGTGTGGATCGCACCCGATCAGCACTCGCCGGTGCTTCACCACGGCCGGGTAAGGGGCCCCGCGCGACTCGTGTTCGCGCACAGGGTCGTAGCGATCCCCGGACGTCGCCGGCTCATCGTCCGCCGCGCCGAGGGGCACAGGATGCGCTCCGGCGAGCGGCTGTGCGAAGTCGTGGAGCTGGCAGAGGGCCAGGTCGTGGAGGTGCGGCCATGAGCGCCTTCGCGTTGCGCTACGCGCACGGCAACGTGCTGGTCGGCCGTCGGGAGGATCGCGCCGCTCTGTACCGGCTGGCGATGACGGCCTACCCCTACCTCCCCAACGGCGGGAAGTGGGCGCTCCAGCGCCGCCTGCAGCGCCTGGCGCACACGATCGCCGCCGACTTCTCGTTGTGGAGAGTGAACAGAGCGTTCGCGGCGGAGGACTACGTCGCGCAGACCTCCGGGCTGCTCGATGCTCGCCACCAGGATCCCCAGGCGTGGCAGCAGTTCCTCCAGGGCCATGAACAGCGGCTGCGCGAACTCGGCTCGCACACCCCCGAGGTGTACCTCGCCGTTTCGCTGGCCGCCAACAAACCAGACGGGCTCGGCTCCGGGCTGCTGCGCACCGTCGACAGGGTCCGCCGGCAGGTGGAGGAGGTCGCCGGGATCGGCGCCAGCTGCCCGATCACCGGGAGCGAGCTTTCAGAACTCGCGACCCGCGAGCAGCGCATCTTCGAGCGCGTCAGCGGGGTCATTCACGCCCGCCGCGCGCGGACGATCGAGCTTCAGTGGCTGCTCGCGCGCGCGGTCTGCCGCGGGCTCGCCGAGCCCATCCTGGACACGAATTGGGCACCCGACGCGCTAGTCGTCTCAGCACCGGGCGGCGGGATCGCGTTCGAGCCGCTCACCAACGACCTGCGCCGCTGTGCTCAGGCCGCGATCACCGAGCACGAGCAGCACCTCGTCATCGAGAGCGAGCACGGCCGCTCCTACCAGGCGCTGCTCGCGCTCGGCGCGCTCTCCGAAGCCCCCGAGTTCCCCGGCTGGACCGCGGAGGTGTTGTACTCGCCCCTGGAGAGTCTGCCGTGGCCGGTCGACGCCGTAGTCCACTGCCGCTGGCTTGGCAATAGGCAAGCGCTCGCTCAGGTCCGCAAGCGGATCGCCGATGTCGAGCACGCCTTCAACGAGCAGGTCCAAGGTGCCGCGCACGGGCCGAGCGTCCTAGCCGGCGTCGATCGCGTTCTCGCCCGCGAATACGAGGCACAGCTACAGGCCGGCGGGCACCCGCCAATGCTCTACGGCGCGCTCGGCCTCGCTGTCGGAGCTGACAGTGAGGAGGAGCTGGAGCGGCGCGTCGCCGCGCTGCGAGAGCAGTACGGCGACATAACGCTGCACCGGCCGGCCGGGGTGCAGTACCAGCTCTGGCTCGAGCATCTCCCTGGCGCAGACGGGTGGGTGGCGTGATGCGCTCCTACACCCAGCAGCTCACGGTCGAGCAGTTTGGTGGTGCGGTCGCCACGGCCAGCCGGATCGTCGGCTCTCACCGCGGACCATATATCGGGTACACGCCCACCGGCTCGCCGCTGCCTGTCCGCTTCGATCCTGCGCAGGCGCCGCGGGAAGATCGCGCTTCGGCGGTCCTTCTGATCGGCACGTTGGGCAGCGGCAAGACGGTCGCCGCGCAAACGATCGAGTACGCCGCCGAGCGCCGCGGCAGCTTGATTGTCGATTTCGACCCGAAGCCCGACCACGGATTGCACACATTGCCCGAGCTCGCCGGGCGCCTGCAGGTGCTCGAGCTATCTGGCGCCGAGGCACAGCAGGGACGGTTGGACCCGCTCGCGATCGGGCTGCCCGATCTGAGAGAGGAGCTGGCCGTCTCCTACCTGTTGGAGTTGCTGCCCGGGAACCCTGCGCAGTGGGAGAACGCGATCAGCCTCGCGGTGAAGGAAACCGTTCGGGAGGGTTCCCGGAGCCTGCTGCGCGCGGTCGACCTGTTG
This sequence comes from Solirubrobacteraceae bacterium, assembly GCA_049287685.1. Lineage (GTDB taxonomy): Bacteria > Actinomycetota > Thermoleophilia > Solirubrobacterales > Solirubrobacteraceae > Palsa-744. The sequence goes on from JBAQGH010000063.1 coordinate 2,060, forward strand.
CTTGGAGGTGATAGGCCGGGCGCTAAGGACGCTGGTGAAGCGCTGCAGGTAATTCGCGACTTCGGCCTCGCTCGCTTGGGTTTTGGTAGCGGTGACACGGGGGACGCGCAGGCTCAGTCGCCGGTCACGACGATCCGTATGCCTGGTCTGTCGCTGCCGGACCCGGCTGCGGGCCGTGAGAGTTACACGCGCGCCGAGCGCGTATCGGTGGCGACACTTTCACTTGTCGCCGCGTATGCGCTGCAGCTGATCTCCGGCGACCGCTCTCGTCACAAGGTCGTTGGTCTTGACGAGATCTGGTTCCTGTTGGCGAGCCCGCAGGGTCGGCAAATCATCCACCGTCTCGTCAGGCTCGGCCGCGCGTTCAACGCCACGTTGCTTTTGGGGACGCACCGAATCGCGGACCTCGGCGACCTCGGCGAGCTGATCGGCGTCGTGTTCGTCTTCGGGCAAGACAGTGACACCGCCGCCGCCGCGGCGTTGCAGTTCATCGGCTTGCCGCCCACACCTGACCTGATCGCAAAGGTCCGCGAGTTCAGGGCCGGTCACTGCCTAATGCGCGACTTGCAAGGCCGCGTGGGTGAGGTGCAAATCGACCTTGTTTACCCGCACCTGTTGCAAGCGCTAACCACTACACCCAGCCAGCCCGAGAGGAGCAAGAAGTGAAACCTTCGATCGTTCTGCGCCCGGTCAAATGGCTGGTCCGCCATCGGCGCCGCGCCGCTGTGATTTTCGGGTTCACACTATTGCTGGTGCTGCTCGCGCACCCCGGTGCGCTCGCGGACGACGTGTACGGGAACATAAGCCCGGCACCGCAGCTGCCGCCCGGCGGGTGGGTCGGCCGCTACCCGGTAGAACATTACTCGCTCGACCAGTACTTCCCGGCGATCTCCGTGGGATTCACCAGCGGAGTTGACGCCTCCGGCGTCGCGCCGATGATCGCCTACTTCGGCGCGCAAATACTGTGGCTTGTCACCAGCTTTCTAGCGAACGGAGTGATTCTCCTTTTCGCGCTCGCGTTCAACCTCAACCTGCTGACCGGCAACGGCTCCCCCGGCTCCGGTGCTCTCACCCCGATATCGCAGGCCATACACAACCTGTACGCAGACACGTTCGGGACGCCGTGGCTGATCGCGATGGTCACACTCGTCGGCTGCTGGGCGATGTGGAGGGCCCTCATTCAGCGACGCTACACCGAGACGGCCGGTGCCCTTGCGGTCTCCTTTCTCTACTTCATCCTCGCTATCGGGATCGTCACCCAGCCCGAAAAGACGATCGTCCCGGCAAGCAAGTTGTCAAACGAGATGTCGACCGCGCTGCTGTCTTTGACGAACGAAGGCAGCGTCGGTGACGAAGAAAAAGCCAAGACCGCAGCGAGCGATCAGCTCTTTGAACTGCTCGTGTTGAACCCGTGGACCGTGTTGGAGTTCGGCGGGGTCGAGCACTGCGCCACCGTCAGCCACGGCAAACCGCACTCCGTCGCCGTCCAGCCACTGAGCTCAAACGCGGCGGAAAACACACGCCTCGGCGCGCAACTGGAAAGCGGCAGCGAAGTCAAAGGGCAGGGCGGAAAGGTCTGCATCAATAACCGCAACAAGTACGCGACCCATTTCCTGGCGTACCCGTTTCAGTCACCGAACCGAAACAGTGAGCACGAAGCGCTCGAACACGGCGACGACGAAGACCTACCTGAAGCAGACCCCGGGAAGACGAGCGGCGCGTACCCGCTCGGGCCCGCCGACGAGCCAGCGGCCGAAGCGATGGGGAAGGGCGGTCAGTACCAGCGGCTGCTGCTCGCGTTCGTCATCCTGCTCGGCGAGGTCGGCGCCTACCTGTTGCTCGGAGCGTTGGCGCTCGGAGTGATCCTCGCGCAGATCCTGCTGTTGGCGCTGCTCGCATTCGCGCCGGTTGCGCTGTTGGTCGGGATCTTCCCCGGCAGAGGTCACGAGTTCTTCCGCAAGTGGCTGGGCAAGCTCGCGGGCTACCTCGCCCGCAAGGTGATCTACAGCCTGATTCTCGCGGTCGTCCTCGCTGTCTGCTCGGCCCTTGACAGTGCGAGCAGCAACCTCGGGTGGCTACTCGCCTTCAGCCTGCAAGCCGCGTTCCTCTGGACGATCTTCCTGCAGAGGAACAAACTCACTCAAGACCTGCTGTCGGGCACGATGGGCGCACACGCCGCAAACGCGGACGGCAACCGGCTGGCAAACCTCTACTTCGCGAGCCGACTCGCGCGGACCCTGCCGAACCTGCCGAACGTGCCGCACCTCCCGAGCTTGCCGAGCCTCCCGCGGCTGCCTCGGCAGAAGTCAGGCGGTGGCTCTGGCAGTGAACCGCCCTCCGGCGAAACATCGGGAGGACCCACCCCACCATCGCCGCCCAGTGGAGGCAGCCCGCCGCCGAGTGGCGAACCAAGCAGCGGCGGAGGCGAAGAAGCGTTCCCACCGCCGAATCCCCCGAACCCACACGAAACACCGACGCACGGGCCAGGCTCACCGACCCCACGCGCTGGCGGCGGCGGAGAACCGGCATCCGCCCACACGGGAGGCGAACCACAAACGCCAGCGAGCAGCGAACCCGCTGCGCCGCCACACCCGGCGAACGCGCCGATCCCATCGCCCGCGCACCCCGGCGGCGCACCCGCACAGGACGAGTTGCCCTCAGCGGAGAGCCACCCACCCCAGGCTGCCTCAACCGCTCGCGACATGTCATGGCGTGAGCCCACCCGCGAGCACCAGGACGCGGAGCAGCCACAACCGTCGAAAGTCACCTCTACAGGCGAGGTGAGCAGCACGGCTGCGCGCAGCGCCCCGCCGCCGATGCCGGTCGAACCTTCCGCGCCGGCCACCGCACCGCCACCACCACCGCCACCGCCGACGCCCGCAGCGCCCCCGGTG
>JBAQGH010000064.1:0-23046 GCA_049287685.1 Solirubrobacteraceae bacterium
TCCCCAGGCGGCGCATACCCCTTCGGGGCACGCGTGCGCCGCCTGAACAACAAAATGGAGCTACTCGACCAGGCCGAGCTTGCGTGCGTAGGCGGTTATCTCGGCTCGTGAGGAGAAACCGAGCTTCTCGATCGCGCGTGCACGGTAGGTCTTGACCGTGCGCTCGGCCACGTGCAGCTGCTCGGCGATCTCCGGGTTCGTGAAGCCGTTGGCGATCAAGCGCACCACCTCGCGCTCGCGCTCGCTCAGCGCCACCCCGTCCTGGGAGTCGCCTTCGCCCGCGACCATCAGCGCCCCGAGCCTTGGATGCAAGTAGTTGCGCCCGGCGACCGCCAGGCGGAAGGCCTGCAAGAGCTCGGCGGGCTCGGCCTCCTTGAGCACGTAGCTGCGCGCGCCAGCGCGCAATGCTTGGCGCGCGTACTCGGGGTCCTCGCGCATCGTCAGGATCGCCACGGCAAGCGTCGGGTGGGCGACGAAGCAGGTCGGTAGCGCCGCCAGGCTGGAGCCGCCCGGCATCGTCAAATCGAGCGTCAGCAGATCGGGCTTGAACTCCCTGACCGCGCGAATCGTGGAAGGGACGTCCGCCGCCTCGGCAACGACGCGGAACTCGCCCGTCTCGCGCTCGAGCACCGCACGGATGCCGTCGCGCACGACGGTATGGTCGTCCGCGATTATCACGTCGATGGGCCGGTCTAGCCCTGCGGATTCAGCCGTCATAGATCAGCAACCGTATCGGCTCCACTGGCGGCAGCATGAAGCTCGACAAGCGCATCCCAGCTCACAGGCGCACTCTTAGGTTGGCCCAGGTAGCGGGCAACGGCACCTTTGGGACGACAACGGACCGCACCATTGGGACGACAAGATCAGCACCCTCTGCTCTACAGACAAGCGACCTTAGGGACGCAATCATTTGCGTCAGTGATGCAACAGCGTCTCAATAACTTTGAGCCACGTGTCTTTGCCGGGAGATTTGCCCGGCCTGACATGGGGCGCGACATCGGCAAGGAGGCACGATGATCGACATAGGCTTGGCCCTTACCTGGGCAGCCATATCAGCGGCCAGCGCGAAGGGACTATCGGTGCTGGCCCGCACAGCGGCAGACGGAGACACAGAGCCCGAGCCGGCGATGCCGACGATCGAGGTAAGCGCCGCGCTGAGCGGCCTGCGCTCGATCGGAGCAGCGCCGGGACCGGCCGGCGAGCCGCGATGAGCACCACACTCACTTCGACGGATGCGCGAGTCGGAGTGCGAGAACGATTCCGAATCGCGCGCGGCGAAGCTCTTGGGCTTTTTATCGATGTCGGCGTGGCGCCCGCCTAGCCGGCGAGACGCCTCCGAGCTGGGCGGGATGTCGCGGTTTTCCTGTGTGTCGTCGGGCGCTCACCCTAGAATGCGGCTCACGTCGCTATCAAGCGGCGTGTCATCGCCAGCGTCGAGAGGCGTAATTGCTGCCCAAGTCCCCCCGACTGCGGAGAATATTTCTTGCCTATACGGTCAACGAACTGGGAACCTGGTTCGGCTATGTCGCGTTGGCCCTGGGCGTCTACGACCACACCCACAGCGCGATCGCGACGGCCGGCCTGTTCGTCGCTCGCGGCTTGCTGCCGGCGTTGCTGGCGCCGGTTCTGGTAGCGCGCACCGAGCGATCTCTTCGCCGCGGGCAACTTGCCTGGCTGTACCTGTTGGAGGCGGTCCTGACGATCGCCCTGGCGGGCTTGCTGTGGCACTTCTGGTTGCCAGGGGTGCTGATACTGGTCACCATCGACGGCATCGTGGCGGTGGCGGCGACGGCGCTGCTGCGCGCCTGCGCCACGCGCGTGACGGTCGCCGATATGACCGGCAAGTCCGTTGCCGGGCTCGACGAGCAGGCCCAGGAGGCGGCGGTCGAGGCCGCCCAACGCCAGGCGAACGCGACGCTCAACTTCGCGTTCATGGGAGCGCTGGCGATCGGCCCGGTTATCGGCGGCGCACTCGTCGACTCGGTCGGAGGCTCGGTGGCGCTGCTGCTCGACGCCTTCACATTCCTCGTGTGCGCCGGCCTGCTTGCACACTTGAGCACCCATATCGCCGAGACCAGCGGCGATTCGATTCGGGAGCGTCTTCGAGCCGTCGCCGAGCACATGCGTGCCGTGCCGGCACTGCGCGCGTTGTTCATCACCCAGGCGGTCGCGCTGGTCTTCTTCGCCTCGGTGGAGCCGGTGGAGGTGCTCTACACGAAGTCCACGCTGGACGCGGGCGATCTCGGCTATGGCTTGTTGATGGGCGCCTGGGGGCTTGGTGCGGCGCTCGGAGCAGTCGTGTTCGCACGCTCGGTGCGCCGCTCGCTCGGGCCGATGCTCACGTTCGGCACGCTGCTGGTGGGCCTCGCCTATCTCGGCTTCGCGGCGGCACCAACGATCGCGCTCGCCTGTACTGCGGCCGTCGTCGGCGGCGTCGGCAACGGCATCCAGTGGCCCTCGCTGATCAGCGCCGTCCAGCAGCTGACGCCGGCCGGCTTGCACGGTCGTCTGATGAGCGCCGTCGGATCGCTGAACGCCCTCTGCCCTGCGCTCGGTTTCATCCTCGGGGGCACAATCGCCGCGCTGAGCTCGCCGCGAATCGCGATGCTCGTCGCCGGCGCTGTGGCGACGCTGGCGACGTTCGCGTTCATGCGCCTGCCGATCCGCGACCTGCAGGCCTCGAGCGAGGCCGCCACAAGCATCGCCACAGAGCCCGAGCTGGCGGCATCGCGCCAGTAGTCGATCGGCGCAGGCGCTTGGTCGCGGGCCCAACCGTCCTTAAGTACGACGCCTTGTCGGCCGTTAAGTACTACAGACCCTAGCCGCACGTAAAGATGAGCATTACCCGACGACACCTATACCGGCTCTATCTGGCCAGCCAATGGATCCTGCTCGCGGGCGCCGTTGCCGTGGCAGTGCTCACGTCTCGCTCGGCGCAGTGGCACCCGATCGAACTCGTCGGGCTGCTGCTCGTGCTGGGGGTGATCGGCGAGTGGTTGACGATCACGGTCGGCAGCCAGAGCGTCTCCTCCGGGTTCGTGGCGCTCGTGTTGGCCATGATCTTGCTCGGTCCGGCCCCGGCGGTCGCGATCGGTGCGGTCGCGATCGCCGCCGACTCGCTCGCGCGACGGCCGGCCCTGATGGTGTGTCTGTCGAACCTGACGACCTACGCGGTGTATCTCGTCCTGGGAGCGCTGCTCAGCCGCCTTCTCATCGGCGGGGGCCACGTACAGACGGTAACCCTTGCACTGGTCGTGTTCGGCGTGTTCATCGCGACGAACCTGCTCAACTTCGCGCTGATCGCGATCCAGAAGTGCGTGCTTCAGGAAAAGTCGTTCATGCAGCAGGTGCGCATCGTGCTCGTCCCGATGCTTCCGGGCCAAGTCGCCGCCGACGTGCTCGCCGTGATCCTCGCGGTGGCGTACACGAAGATGGGCTATCCCGTGCTGCTCAGCCTTGTGCTCGTGCTTGTCATCTTCCAGTACCTTGCCCGCGCCCTGCTGCGCTCGGAGGACCGTGCCGAGCAGCTCGAGGCGCGCTCGGTTCGACTGGCGTCGATGCAGCTCGGCATGCTCGTAACGCTCGTTGAGACGCTCGCGCTACGAGACCGCATGACAGCGCGTCACGCCGCCGCCGTCGCACGTTACTCACGGTCGCTGGCGCGCGAGATGGGTTGCGACGAGGCCGATCAGGATCTCATCCACACAGCGGGGCTGTTGCACGACATCGGCAAGTTCGCCTTGCCAGACCGCATCCTGCACGCCGAGATCCTCTCCGACGAGGACTGGGCGGTCGTGCGGCGCCACCCCCAGGAGGGCGCCACGCTCGTCGGACGCCTGGACGGCTACGGCCCTGTCGCCGACGCGATCCTCTACCACCACGAGCACATCGACGGGAGCGGCTACCCGGCGGGACTGATTGGCAACGAGATCCCGCTTCCGTCGCGCATCCTCGCCGTCTGCAACGTCTACGACACGCTAACCGCACGCGACTCCTACCGCTCCCCGATGACGCCCCAGGACGCGATCGCCGAGTTGCGCCGCGTGGCCGGACGCCAGTTGGACGCTGAGATCGTCGACGCGTTCATCGCGATGATCGAGCGCGAGGGCCCCGTAACCTTCGCGCACGGCGACGACGCCGACTTCGAGGCCGAGCTGGCGTTCGAGCGGCGTACGCGTGCGCTGGCCCAGCCAGCACTGCGCTAAGAGACGCGTTCTAAGCCCTACCAGGCATTCATGCGCCCCCGAACGCTCGGTGGGGCCGTTGCGCCTACCCGGTTTCCCGTTGGACGCGCCGTCCCTGACTCTCCGGCGGACATCGCTTGCGTGTCGGCGGCACTTAACGACCAAGGACGCCGCCAATCTCGGCAACGTCCTTGGGAGCCGACCGCGTCTCAGAGAGAGGGCCGGCGAATCTGCAATCAGCCTTTGTAGCCCATTGACTGCTCCTTCCGTCGCTCAGGCGGCCCAACACCCCGCGCGACGGCCTCCATCCTCAGCCAAGCACAATCAGTGTTGAGTAGGTTTGCATAGCATAATATAGGTATTGGACGAATTGTCCACTTTGCACAAGCGGATGCACGGCCTCTTGCAGAAAGAGGGCATTTCCGCTCCGAGACGACGGTCTTCTCCCCGTCAAACGGGGTTTTTTACGCTTCTATTTGGCATCTTCCGGGCGAGCAAATGGGCGACAGAGCGGTCGCCTTTCTCGGTCGCCTTTCTCGATCAAAGGTCCACAAAGCTTCCGTACGCTCAACCTTTGCGCCCAGATTGCCGTATCTCCACGTATCCAGGCGTTCGCGAGCCGGCTCACGGGCGCTCGGAGAGGCGCCTCGCGGCGAGAAACCCCGACCGAGAAGAGATCTGAGATGCCCGAGAATCCCAACCCTGGTCACGAGCACCAGCTCGTGTTCACGAGCTCACAGGCGGCGCGCTATCTGGGTGTGTCGCTGGCCACGATCCGACGCTGGACCGACGCCGGTTACCTCACCGGCTACCGCACACCAGGCGGGCAGCGACGCTTCTCACGCGAGCAGCTCGACGGCTTCATCGACTCGCTGCAGCGCACGGGCGAGCGACCCAAGCGCCACACCCAGGTCGCTTGATCAGCGCGCCAAGCGGCCGAACTTCTCTCGCAGCCGGCGGTAGAAGGACGAGCCCGGTAGCTGGGCGATGATGCCCGCGTCGTCCATGAAGCGCGCGTCGATCGTGCCCCCAGGGGCGATCTCGCAGATCGGTCGCCCGTCGACCGACACGTCGAGTGCCTCGTGCGAGCGGTTGTGGATCGTAAGACGATCCCTGGGCGCCGCCACCAGCGCACGTGCGGTCAGCGAATGGGGCGCGATGAAAGACACCATGAAACCCTCCACGCCCCAGGCCATCACCGGTCCGCCGTTGGCGAGGTTGTAGCCGGTGGAGCCGGCCGGCGTTGCGACGACCAGGCCATCGCAACGAACGCTGCCAAGCTCCTCGCCGTCGAGCACGTAGGCAATCTCCGCGACGCGCTCCCCGACCTTGCGGTGGATCGCCACGTCGTTGAAGGCTCGCTCCTGTCTTTTGATGTCCCCGCCCACCGCGTCGAGCACGATCGCAGGCAACGGAAGCAGCTCGTAATCGCCCTCGAAGGCACGACGCACACCGTCAGCAAGCTCCTGCGGCTCGATTGTCGCGAGAAAGCCGATGTCGCCGAAGTTGATCGCGAACACCGGCACCTCTGTGCCCGCGTAGCGGCGCAGTGCACGCAGGATCGTGCCGTCGCCGCCGAGCACCAAGCACAGGTCGACCGAATCGCCGTCTGTGCCACCCAGCAGCACGCCCTCGCTGCCCGAGAGCCCGTGCTTGGCCACTTCCTCCGCATCGAAACGGAGCGTCACACCGGCGGTCGCCGCGATTCCGATGAGCATCTCCAGCGCAGCCAACGTTTGGGCTGGGCGACTATGGGTCAAGACCGACACCTCACGCGCCGGCCGTGCCACGAGCTGCGTCATGGCTCCACCTCCGTGGCCATCCGCTCGATGTCGGTGACGTCTCGTGCCCCACCGGCACGCGAGGACTCCGCCAACCAGATGAACGTCTCGAGATTGCCCTTGGGGCCTGGGAGACCTGAGGAGCGATAGCCAAGCACTGAGGCGTCGAGCTCCAGTGCCGCGGCGCCGACATCGATCAGAGCCGAACGCCGATCCTCGGCTAGGCGCACCACCCCACCCTTTCCGACCCGCTCGCGCCCGACCTCAAACTGGGGCTTGACGAGCGCAAGCACATCGTGGTGCTCGGCAAGACAGCCGAGCACGGCCGGCAGGACCTTGCGCAGCGAGATGAAGGACACGTCGAGCACAGCGAGCTCGGCTGCGTAGGGCAGCATCTCAGGAGTCATCGAACGAGCGTTCGTGCGCTCGAGCAAAGTGACCCGTGGATCCTGGCGCAGCCCGAAGTCGAAGTCCCCGTAGCCGACGTCGATCGCGACGACGTAGCCGGCCCCGCGCTGGAGCAGGCAGTCCGTGAAGCCCCCAGTCGATGCGCCGACGTCAAGCGCACGGCGACCTTGCACCGGCAGCTCGAGCGCGTCGAGCGCGTTGGCCAGCTTGAGCCCACCGCGAGAAACGTACGGCGCCCGCTCGCGCACGCTCAGCTGCGCATCGACTGGGACCATCTCCCCCGGCTTGGCGGCCCGCCTGCCGTCCAAGCCGACCGTGACCTCCCCCGCCATCACCGACGCCGCCGCACGCGTGCGCGAGCTGAACAGGCCGCGCTCGGCCAAGAGGGTGTCAAGCCGCTGCTTAGCCACGGAAGAACGGCCCCTGTCGATGCGTACGTAGGTTCGATGCGGACATCGCAAATTCGAGCTTTGCAAAGAATTCGGGGTCTCTGTGATCGACGTCACACAAACATGTGTTCGACTGGGGCATTATTCCTCTCGACCCGAAGTACAGCAGCATCCCTCCTCCCCGAAACGGCCCGCCTCCCCAGCGGGCCGTTTCATTTAAGCCTCAACGGTGGCCGAGCGACGGTCGCTGATAGCGGCGCGGATGCGCTCGGCGATGCGCTCTCCGGTGAAGCCGACCTCCTTGTGCAGCAGCGCCGGCTTGCCGTGCGTGACGTAGCGGTCTGGCAGGCCCACGCGCAAGATCCGAGACGGCGCGGTACCGGCCTCGTTGAGCGTCTCCCAGACCGCCGAGCCGAAGCCGCCGGCGAGCACGCCCTCCTCGACGGTCACAAGCAGGTCGTGCTCGGCCGCCAGCTGTGCCATCAAGCCCGCGTCGATCGGCTTGGCAAAGCGTGCGTCGACGACCGTAACGGCGATCTCGTCATCCGTCAGGAGATCGGCCGCCTCGATCGCCTTGCCCACCCCTGAGCCGTAGCCGATCAGAGCCACGCGCGCATCCACGGGAGCCGAGGCGCCGGGCGGGTGGGGTGCGATCAAGATCTCGCCCGTGCCGATCGCGATCGTTCGTGGCTCCGCCGGCAGTTGCACGCCTGTGCCTTCGCCGCGCGGATAGCGCAGCGCGATCGGCCCACCGTCGTAACAGAGCGCCGTGTGCAGCATGTCCACCAGCAGTGCCTCGTCGCGCGGGGCCATCAGCACGATGTTCGGCAGGCAGCGCAGATAGGCGATGTCGAACACACCGTGATGGGTGGGCCCATCGTCGCCGACGAGGCCGGCCCTGTCCATCGCGAAAACCACGTTCAGATTCTGCAAGCACACGTCATGCACAATCTGGTCGAACGCTCGCTGCAGGAAGGTGGAATAGATCGCGGCCACCGGCTTGGCGCCCTGAAGCGCCAGACCGGCCGCGAACAGGATCGCCTGCTGCTCGGCGATGCCGACGTCGAAGTAGCGCTCGGGCAGCGCCTCCTGCAGGATGTTCAGGCCGGTGCCCGAGTTCATCGCCGCTGTGATCCCCACCACGCGCTTGTCGCGGTGGCACTCCCTTACCAGCGCTTCGCCGAACACCTGCGTGTATTGAGGTGCTGGTTTGCTCTGTGCCGCACCAGTCGTTGCGTGTCCCGCCTTGGTTGCCGCCGACGTGACCGCCCCAGCAGATGACGAAACCGGCGGACTTGGCGGCGGGGCCGTGGGCACACCGTTGAGGATCGAGTTCGGCTTGGCCGCATGCCACTTCTCCATGCCCTCCAAGCCGCCGTCCTCGGCGGGCGCGAAGCCCTTGCCCTTGACGGTCGCGACATGAACCACCACCGGGCGTTCGGCCGCCAGCGCCTCGCGCAGCGCCTCGCGCAAAGCACGCACGTCGTGCCCGTCGATCACACCCATGTAGGCCCAGTCCAGCTCCTCCCAGAACAGGCCTGGCGCCCAGAACGCCTTGATCGACTCCTTCAGCTGCGGCCCGAGTCGTTCAAAGGCCGAGCCGATGCTGCCTGGCAGCCGCGTGAGGCCACCCTCGACACCAGAGCGCGCGTGCCAAAGCTTGGGGTTCAGGCGGACGCGGTTGAAATAGCGCGAGAGAGCGCCGACATTCGGGGCGATCGACATGCCATTGTCGTTGAGCACGACCACCATCGGCGTGCCCAGGCCGCCGGCCTGTCCGATTGCCTCGAAGGCCACGCCACCTGTCATCGCGCCATCGCCGATAACCGCCACGACCTTGCCCTTGGAACGCTCGTCGTCGAGGTGGCGCATCGCCTCCTTGATGCCGACCGCATAGCCGATCGATGTCGAGGCGTGCCCGGCGCCCATGATGTCGTGCTCTGACTCTCCGATCGAGCAGAACGGCGCAAGACCGCCGTACTGACGGATCGTCTGCAACTGCTCTCGCCGGCCGGTGAGAATCTTGTGAGGGTAGGCCTGATGACCTACGTCCCAGAGGATCTTGTCGTACGGAGAGTTCAGCAGTGAATGGAGCGCGACGGCCAGCTCGCAAGTGCCGAGATTGGCGCCGAAATGACCGCCGATCTCCCCCACCGTGTCGATGATGTGCTCGCGCACCTCTTGTGCAAGCTGTGCGAGCTCGTCGTCGGAGAGCGTCTTGATGTCCTTGGGACCGTTTATGCCGTCGATGATGGTCATGATGTGCGCGTGTAGATGAAGTCTGTGATCTGCTCGAGCTCGCCCGTCGCGGCCGGCTGAGTGGCTATACCTGCTTGTTGGCCCGCCACAGCGAGCGCGGCCTCCGCGAGCGCCGAGCGTGCTGTCCAGTGGGACTCTGCCGCCAGCTCCTTGGCGCGATCTATGCCGAACTCGCTCACGTATGTTCGCTTGCCGTGTCTCTCGTCGCTACCTTGCGGCTTGCCGAGCGCAAGATCTGTGCCGGTCACGTCCAAGATGTCATCGACGATCTGAAATAGCACACCCAACTCCGCGGCAAAGCGCCTGAACGCAATTGTCGCAGGTCCACGCACATCAGCCAAGGACAGTACGCACACGACCGATGCGCCGATCAATCGACCGGTCTTCAGCGCGTGCAGGCGACGCAACCCCTCAGCCCCGGCGGGAGCGCTCGCGCTGACGTCGACGTACTGTCCGCCAACCATGCCGTTGACCCCCGTTGCGCTTGCAAGCTCGACGGCTGCCTCCAGCACCCGCTCGGGTGCGCTTCGCCGCACGGAGAGCAAATGCTTGAACGCCTCCGCGTACAGCCCATCGCCGGCGAGGATCGCCACGTCCTCGCCAAACGCCACGTGGCAGGTGGGGCGCCCGCGCCTGAGCGCGTCGTCATCCATCGCGGGCAGGTCGTCGTGGATCAGCGAGTAGGTGTGGATCAGCTCGAGCGTCGCCGCCAGCGGCATCGCGTCCTCACGCTCCAGCCCCACCGCCCGCGCGGTGGCAAGCGCCAGCACCGGTCGGATGCGCTTGCCGCCGGCCAGCAGCGAATAGCGCATCGCCTCCTCCAAGCCCGCGGTGAGTGCCGCCTCGGAGAAGCGCATCTGCTGCAGGTAGCGCTCTACTTCCTCGCGCAGCTGCTCGGGATAGGCGGCGTCCAAAACTAGCGCCCAAGCACGAGCATCCGTCTCAGAGCAGCGAGTCCTGGCCCGGAGCGGGCTGGGATACCTCCGCCCGCGCTTGGCGCTCGAGCTCGCTGCTGGCCTGCGTTGCAAGCGCGGCGCAGTCCTCGACCATCGTGGCGGCGGCGTCGGCTGAGAGCTCACCCGAGCGAAGTTGCTCTGAGGCGCGCTCCAGCTGCGCGATCAGGTCGTCGATTCGCTCGAGGCTCATTGCTGAGGAGCATTCTGGCGCAACTCGCGCAACACCGCGCCCAGCACCCCGTTGACGAACCCCGGCGCATCGCTGCCACAGAAGGTCTTGGCGCTTTCCACCGCCTCCTCGATCGCCCCCTCGGGCGGGATCGGCGTCTCTCCAGGAGCCACGTCGGGATGCAACATCTCGATCAGCGCCACGCGCATGATGCTGCGCTCCAGCGGCTGGATGCGCTGCACCGACCAGCCGTGAGCGTGACGGTCGATCGTCTCGTCGAGCTCATCGGCCCTGTCTGCCGCGGCATGGGCAAGTGCGAGCGTGAGCAGCGAGGCGTTCTTGCCGAGCACCTCTCCCAGCGACCGGCCGGTGAGATCGTGCTGGTAGAGCGCGAACACCGCCGCCCGGCGCTGCTCGGATCGGCGCACCGCGCCCTACCGTCCCAAGTCTGGGATTCGCTGCGCCTCGGTCCAGGACATCAGGACCGCGACATGTATTCGCCGGAGCGCGTGTCCACGCGGATCTTCTGCCCTACCTCGATGAACAGCGGCACCTGGATCACAGCTCCCGTCTCGAGCGTTGCGGGCTTGTTGCCGCCGCCGGAGGCCGTATCGCCACGCAACCCGGGCTCGGTCTCGGTGACAGTCAGCTCCACTGCGCTGGGCAGCTGGATGTCCGAGGGTTGGTCGTCGATGAACAGCACATCGACCTCGCTGCTCGGCGTTGTCCAGCGCAGCGCCTCGGCGAAAGTAGCCTCGGGCACCGCGATCTGCTCGAAGGACTCGGTGTCCATGAAGTGCGCGTCTGTCCCGTCGGCGTAGAGATACTGCATCTTGCGTGCCTCGGTGCGCACGGAGCGAAACTTCTCACCGGCACGGAATGTGCGGTCGATCGCCGCGCCGTCGGAGGCGCGGCGCAGCTTCGTGCGCACGAAGGCTCCGCCCTTGCCGGGCTTGACGTGCTGGAACTCCACGATCTTGAAGATCGTGCCTTCGACGTCGATGTGGTTGCCGTTCTTGAATTGGTTGGTGGTGACTATGTTCGATCAGCCCTTTCTAGAGAGCCAGATTCAATGTGATTCGGTCGCGATCAAACTCGTCGCGGCTGGGTCACGATAGCGACTGCCGTGGTGCTTTCAGACCGCGGCAAGGGCCGGCGCAAGGGCTTCGGCAGTCGTTTCGACCGCGTCGGGGACCGTGACCACCAGGCGTCCACTACCAGCCAAGATGCGACGCGGACCCATCACTGTCAGTCCGACGATACGATCAGTCCCTGGCGAGTATCTGATGACGTGACCCTCCGGTGTCTCCTCGCCCTCTCCAGTCTGCGGCTCACCCACATGCAGATAGAGCACGTCGTTGTCGGCGTCGTAGTCGGCGTGGTCGAAACTCAACGGCCCGATGGCGATGTTTACGCGCTCCATGACTTGGGGTCCTTCCGGTTGGCGAACGCGGAGACGATCCGCGCAAGCGTCTCTTCATAGCTTACGACTACCTGCAGCCAACGGCTCTGGCCGACACCACGCACGTAGTATCGCGTGCGCTGCTCGAAGATCGGATCGGCCGCAACGTGATCGGGTGCGGACACGGCTCGCAGCACGTCGGCCCTGTGCCCTGCGATCTCCGGATGGTCGCGCACGATCTTCTCGCGCTAGACATCACCTTCAGAACGGCCCGGGCGCCGTCTGGGTCGGTCGTCTCGTTTGTGGGCTGCTTGCCTTCCATAGACGCACAGCATCCTCATCTATCCGGATGGCCTGTGGCCGAACTCGTCGTCAATCAGCCACCCCGGCAAGCAGGTCGCAGAAAACGAACCCCCCACGCTCCACCACCTCTCCGCGCCGACAATCGACAGCCCCCGCGAAAACTGGACCGTCGTACACGAACGTGTGAAACTCGCCGTTCTCCCCGCACGGGTCCACCTCGGGCGGCAGATCCTCGAGCAGACTCTCGTCGAACTCACGGCCCGCGAGGCTGGGATCGAGCGCTCGGGGGTCTACGCAGACCAGGATCGCCCGGAAGCCGAGGGAGATGAACCGGCGGGCCAGGTCTGGCGTGTCGAGTCCCCAGACGGGGAACAGGGCGCGCCTGCCCGCTGCGGCGAGCCGATTCTCCCGATACTCGCGAACGTCCTGCAGGAAAAGGTCACCGAAGGCCACGTCCTCGACGCTAGACATGGGGGCCGAAGTGAAGGCTGCGGCCATTTGTGCCTCATACACCTCGTTCGTGCAGTCAACAGGAATCTCCACCTCCACCAAAGGCACCCCGGCAAGCTGTGCCTGGCCGGCAAGCAGCTCACGGCGTACGCCGTGCATCGAGACGCGCTCGTACTCGGCCGTCACGGTCGTCATCAACGAAGCCGGCAAGCGGCCCTCCCGCTCGCGCAGCGTCCACAATGCGAGCGCCGAGTCCTTGCCGCCGCTCCACGCCCAGCTCAGCGAGCGCGTCAGCGGCAGGGCAGGTGCGTCGAGGGCCATCTTGGCCAGGCTACCGAGGTCAAGCGCCTCCATGATGCCCACCGACTCCGTGCCGAGCCCCGCACGCGAGGATCGGAGCCTCAAGCGGCCGGCATTTCCGGTCGATGCAGCCAAATGAAGCTTGCGCTGCGCGAGAACGCCCTGTGCGCATTCGTCGCGGGCGCGGCGAGCGCCACGGTTGCCTGGCTCGGCTTGTACGGATTTGCCTGGAACGACTACGAAAGCGAGGCACGCCCAGCCTTCGACGCGCTTGCCCAGGGACACGTGGTCGAGTTTCTGCGACTCGCACCCGCGTACGGAGGATCGTTCGTCGAGCGGGCGCCGTTCGCGCTGCTCCCAAGTCTGTGGGGAGGCGGTGAGCTAGCCGTCTACCGCATGGTCGCGCTGCCGTGCCTGCTCGCGGCGGCCGTGCTCGGCGTGTGGTTGGTGGCGCGGATGCGCTCCGAAGGGCGTTCACTGCTCAACCGAGCTGTCGTGCTCGGCTTGTGCGTCGCCAGTCCGCTAACGCTTCAAGCGCTTGAAATTGGCCATCCCGAGGAGCTGCTCGGGGCCTGCATGTGCATCGCCGCCGTGCTGCTTGCAAGCCGCAACCGCATGGTGCCTGCCGCTCTAATGCTGGGTTTGGCGATCGCCAACAAGGAGTGGGCACTGCTTGCGATCGGGCCTGTGCTGCTGGCGTTGCCAGCGAAGCGACGCCTCTTGTGCTTGACGATCGCGGGCGCGGTCTCCGTGGCGGTACTCGCTCCGCTGGCACTGGTCTCCTCCGGCGGCTTCATATCCGGTACGCAGGCGATCGCGAACGCGCCGTCCTCGATCTTCCAGCCCTGGCAGGTGTGGTGGTTTCTCGGCCATCACGGAGCGCTCGTGCACGGCCTGTTCGGCTCGCCGAAGGTCGGCTATCGCATCGCCCCGAGCTGGGTGGGCGCGATCAGCCACCCCTTGATCCTGCTCGTCGGAGCTGCCGTGACAGCCTCGCTATGGCTGAGCCGTCGCCGGCGCGTCGGCAGCGGAGCCCTGCTGGGCGAGCGCGATGCGCTGCTCGCCCTCGCGCTGTTGCTGCTGCTGCGCTGCGTGCTGGACACCTGGGACACCGAGTACTACCTGCTTCCGTGTGTGTTCACGCTGCTCACGTGGGAGGCGATCGGACCCGGCGACCGCCCACCGGTGCTTGCGCTCTCGAGCACGCTGCTGGTGTGGCTGACCTTCCAGTGGGCGCCGGCGCACATCTCGGCCGACGCCGAGGCGGCATTGTTCTTGGTCTGGTCGGTGCCGCTGATGGGACTACTCGGCGTGGTCTTGTACAGGCCGCGGCGCGCACTAGTCGAGCGTTATGAGCTGCTTCGGCAAACTCGTGAGCCGCTCACAGCCGGCCTCGCCAACCAGCACTAGGTCCTCGATGCGCACGCCGAGACTCCCGGGCACGTAGACGCCCGGCTCGACGGTGACGATGTTGCCGGCGCGCAGCGGCTCCTCGGGCGCGGTGCGCGACAGGCGCGGCGCCTCGTGTATCTCCATACCGACGCCGTGACCGAGACCGTGGCCGAAATGCTCGCTGTGGCCTGCGTTGTCGATGATTGTGCGTGCGATCTCGTCCACCGCGCGTCCTGAGATCCCGCTACGGACGGCCCGCAACCCCGCCTCTTGCGCGCGTAGGACGAGCTCGTAGGCCGCTACCGCGTCAGCCGATAGCTTGCCGGTGGCATAGGTGCGGGTGCAATCCGAGCAGTAGCCGTCGAGGTAGGCGCCCCAGTCGATCGTGACGAGCACACCAGCGGCGATCTCGACGTCGCGCGGCTCAGCGTGCGGGAGCGCACCGTGCTCGCCGCTTGCGACGATCGAGGGGAAACTCGGTGCCTGCGCGCCAAGACGGCGCATGCGCAGCTCCAGCTCGATCGCGACCTCGCGCTCGGTGCGTCCCAACAGTCCCTCTTCGAGCACCTCCGAGAGAGCCTGGTCGGCGAGCTCGGAGGCGGCGCGGATGCGTTCGATCTCCTGCTTGTCCTTGACCTCGCGCAGGCGCTCGACAATTCCCGAGCACGGCACGAGCTCCCAACCCTGTGCCAGCTTCTCGCGCAGACGGGCGTGCTGCTTGACGGTCAGCGACGCGTCGTCGAAGCCGAGCGTCTGCCCGCCCTTTGTTCCACCCTCCCCCAGCGCACGAGCCGCTGCCTCGATCAACTCGCCCGGTGCGATCTCGCGCTCGACATCACCCGGCACCTGCTCAGCAGACTGGGCGGCGTAGCGGAAGTCGGTGAAGAAGCGGTGCTCGGCTCGGTCTCCAGCATCGACCAGCAGCAGGCCGTTGGAACCGGTATAGCCACACAGGTAGCGCACGTTCATAGGTGCGCTCACGAGCAGTCGATCGACGCCCTGCTCGCGCAACGCCGAGGCCAGGCGACCAAGACGAGCAAGCTCGCTCATACCCCGCTCCCGCCGGCCTCATCGGGCGCGCCCGAAGCATCGTCCTGTTGCTCCTCGCCGCCAAGCTCCTTGCGCAGGCGCTTCAAGGCCAACCGGTAGCCCTCGACGCCCTTGCCAGACACCGAGGCGATGCACAGATCCTCGATTACCGACAGCTGCCGCCACGGCTCGCGTGCTTTCACGTCGGAGAGGTGCACTTCGACAGCCGGCAGCGCCGCGGTGGCGAGCGCGTCGTGAATCGCCCAAGCGTAGTGCGTCCAGGCTCCCGGATTGAGCACCACACCATCCACAAGCTCGCGCAGCGAGTGCAAGTGCTCGACGTACTCACCCTCGAAGTTGCTGTGAAAGAAGCGTGTCTCGACACCGAGCTCACTCGCGAACGCTTCGATCTGGCGCTCCAGCTCGTCGAGTGTGAGCGTGCCGTAGTGCTCGGGCTCGCGCTTGCCGAGCATGTCCAAATTTACGCCGTGCATCACCTCTATGCGAATCAGGCCTGCCATATGAGAGCAGAGCCTACCCGCGAAGCTCCGACACGGCGGCGCGCAGCTCACTCGAAGAAACGTGACAGCCGGTGCGCGCATTCCCAGGCTCATCGAGCAGTACGAACGGGACCTGCGCGCCGATGCGCTTCTTGTCGCGCATAGTCGCCGCGATGACCTGCTCGACGTCCTCCCCGTCCAGCGCCAGCGGCAACCCGTGCGCACTCAGCAGCTCGCGCACTTGCGCGCGCAGCTCGTCCTGGCCCGACAGCCGCAGTGCCGCCAGCAGGCCGAGGCCGACCGCCTCGCCGTGGCGGTAGCGCTCGTAGCCGGTGACCGTCTCCAGAGCATGGCCGACTGTGTGCCCGAGGTTGAGCACCTGGCGGCGGCCGGCATCGCGCTCGTCTTCGGCGACAACAGCCAGCTTCGTACGCGCACAGGCGAGGATCGTGCGCTCGTCCAGCTGTTCGTCTTTCGCGACACGCCGCCACAGCTCGCCGCCGGCGATCAACGCCGTCTTCAACACCTCGACATAGCCGGCCGCGAGCTCTGCTGGCGGAAGCGTTGAGAGCGTCTCGGGGTCGACGATCACTCCCGCGGGATGGTGGTAGGCGCCGACGTAGTTCTTGGCCAGCGGCAGATCGACACCGGTCTTGCCGCCGTAGGCGGAGTCGACCTGCGCGACGAGCGTAGTAGGCACTTGCACAACCGAGACGCCGCGTTGATAGGTAGCGGCGCAGAAGCCCGCCAAATCACCGACCACCCCACCGCCAAGCGCGACCACATGGTCAGCGCGGGTCATGCCCCCGGCAACTAGCGCACTCCACACAAGCTCAGCGCTGCCAAGCGTCTTGTGGCGCTCGCCCGGGGCGATCTCGATCAGCTCTTGAACGCCGCCAAGGCGCTCTCCGTACAGGCCAGCGACATTCTGGTCCGAGACGCAGTACGGACGCGAGGTCGCCCTGTCCAGTGGCCAGATGCCAGCTTGCGTGCAGAGCTGCGCGCTCAGCAACCCACCTCCTACGAGCACCGGATAGTCGCCGGAGGCGGCGCTCGCCCACAACAGACGCGTACCGGCAGGCGCGCGGGAGAGGCCGCTCAGGGCCGGCAGCGAGCGCAGGCCTACACGCGGTGTGAGCGCCGGCAGGATCGCGTCCGCAAGTCCTTCGTAGAGACTCAGACGGCTTGCGTGCAACTTGTCGAAGGCCTCGCGATCGGATGCCAGCGGTCGCTTCTCGCGTCCAGAGCTCGCGTTGGCGCCGGCACGACGCCAGGCGGCCTGCGCGTCGATGTCGAGCAGCACCGTCAGGTGCTGCTGCAGCGCTGCGCGCACGCGCTCTGAAAGGACGCTGCCCCCGCCGAGCGCGATCACCGAGCCGGCGTCTGCCTGCTCGAGCAGCCGGCAGACGAGCTGCTCCTCGGCGGCCCTGAACGAGGCCTCTCCGCGGGCGCGGAACTCCTCGGCTACGGAATGGCCCAGCTCATCTTCGAGCAGGCGATCGCTGTCGAGCGCATGCACGCCCAGCGCCGCCGCGACTTCGCCGGCGACGGTCGTCTTGCCGGCGCCCATGAAGCCGATGAAGACGAGCGCGCGGCTAGGAGGGTCGGCTACGGGCCCCATCGCGGGCGCCTTCGGCACTCGCCCAAGCGGGCGGCGCTCAAGGCGCCGGCCATCCGATCCGCTCGCAATATGCATTCAGCGCTTGGCGTGTGTCATCGATGTGATCGCCACCGAACTTGCGCCGGTAGGCGTCGGCGAGCACGAGCGCGACCATCGCCTCGCCGACGACGCCCGCGGCCGGCACGGTGCACGAATCGGTGCGCTCGCGCAGCGCCTCGGCTACCTCGTGCGTCGAGATGTCCACCGAGCGCAACGGCTTGGTCAGCGTCGGCAGCGGCTTCATCGCGCCGCGCACGATCAGCGGCTCGCCGTTGGTCATACCGCCCTCCAGGCCACCGGCGCGGTTGGTCTCGCGGTAGTAGCCGCGCTGCTTGGAGTAGAAGATCTCGTCGTGAGCACGAGAGCCGGGCACGCCCGCGATCTGAAAGCCGTCACCGATCGAGACGCCCTTCATCGCCTGGATCGAGAGGATGCCCATCGCCAGCCGGCCATCGAGGCGCTCCTCCCAGGAGATGTGCGAGCCAAGCCCAGGGAGGACCCCGAAGGACTGCACCTCGAAGACCCCGCCGAGCGACTCGTTGGCCTTGCGCAGCGTGTTGATCTCGGCGACCATCGCGCGCCCAGCCTCGGCGTCCAGGCAGCGCACCGGCGACGCGTCCACCTCGTCGAAGTCGGCGAGCGTCAAAGCCTGTGCGCGCTCGGGCGCATGCACCGAGGCGATCTGGATCACGTGCGAGCGAACCTGCACGCCCAACGCCGCCAGGTATGCCTTGCAGAGCGCGCCGCCAGCCACACGCGCCGCCGTCTCACGGGCCGAGGCGCGCTCGAGGATGTTGCGCACGTCGCTCTGCTTGTACTTCTGCGTGCCCACGAGGTCGGCGTGGCCGGGGCGCGGCAGATGAACCTCCGAGATCTCCGCATCGACCGGCCACGGGGACATGCGCTCTTCCCAGTTGGCGTAGTCGCGGTTCTCGACCTGCAGAGCGACCGGCCCGCCGAGCGTCTGGCCGTGACGTACGCCAGCCGTCACGCGCGCGGCGTCCTTCTCGATCTTCATGCGCCCGCCGCGACCATGGCCGAGCTGGCGGCGCGCCATGTCCTCGTTGAGGTCCTCCGGGCGCAGGCGCAAGCCGGCGGGCAGGCCCTCGACGATGCATGTCAAACCGGGTCCGTGGGACTCACCGGCGGTGATCAGGCGGAGCGTCATCTCCGCCGTAGCTTATTTGCTGTGAGCCTTGCGCCTCACGCGCGCGGCGCCGGCGTCCTTGTGCTTCAAGCTTGCCGCGCTTGCGCCGTCGCCTTTGACGATGCTCACGACCTTCAGTTCGTAGACGACGATCTGGCCGCTTGCTTCTATGTATTCCAGTTCCTCAGAGTGCCCTGGTTCGATGTCGATCGTCTGGCATTCGGAGGTGCTTGGCAGGCAGATGCCGGTTCCGTGCAGGATCGGCGGGGAAACGAGCTTGAATACAGCACCGGCACCGTTGTTCGTGACTCGTTCGAAAGATATGCGCGGATTCTGCTTGGAAGGGAATGGATCTCCCGGCTTGATGTCCTCGTAGGGCGCGAGCGTCGCGGGTTGACCCGGTGTGGTCGAGGCGGGCCCGAACAAGACGGAGACGACGTAGGAGAACTTCGGCTTGCTCGTTTTCTTTGGGGCCGGCGCAGGCGCTTCCTGGCCGCCACCGGAACCTTTGCTTGTGGACCCACCGCCACCGGAAGACGACCCGCCAGAGTTGGAGCCGCTGGAGGAGCTCGAGCCGCTGGAGCTAGAGGAGTTGGAGGGTTCCACCGCTTTGGTCACGGGCGGCGAAGGCAACGGAATAAACGGGTCGCGCGTGGGGCGGGTGGGGTCATTATTCTGGAAGCGCACGCCACCCGGTGTCTCTGAGACGGCCTCGTTCGGGTTCGTCGGCGCAACCGTCACCGGCAGCGCCGGCGCCGAGCCGGTAACAGAGATGCTTGGCAAGCTTGCCACGGGCGCGGGAGCCGAGCTGCCCGAGAAGCCGGTCACCGCGTATGCAACGGCAGCGATCAACGCAACGGCAGCCAAGGCCACAAATGGGAGCAGGCGCCGCGAAGACAGGTCGGAGCGCAGCGATTGCAGGAACTCGATCATGGCGTTGCCTTCACGACGGCAGGCGTGACCGCCGAGCCACTGGATGACGTGCTGGACGCCGGCGTCGCGGCGCCTGCCGGGCTGGACGGAGTCGCCCCGCCGAGCGGTGTCGCACCTGCAGGAAGAATGTAGGCGGTAGCACTGATCGTGCCTGTCAGCCGTGGCGATTTGGATTTACTCGAACCGGTCGTGTTGGTGGCCGCGCTTGTGCTGGGAGCAAGGCTGACGCTGTCAATCGTCAACAGCCGTCCGTTGACGTGCAGCGCTCCCGCGGAGGTTTGCACGGTGAAGCCTTCGAGCTGGTCGAACAGCTTGTAGAGATCTACGAAGCTGCCGTTGAAGACGAACGTGAACGGCTCCTGGCTGAACGTCGTGTCTTGCGCAGCCGCCGTCGCGGCGGAGCTGGAGCTCGAGCTGGCCGTGCCGCTGGTACCAGCGGCGATCGAGGTGAAGCCGACGTTGCGGCTGTGCGTGGCCCTGTCCAGCGTGTATATGAGACCGGGCGTTTCCGCGGAAGCGGGCACGGCCTGACCGAGGCTCACGAGCGAGGCGTAAGCGCTCGAGTACTGGGCCTGCGCGTTCTTGGCGCTGTCAGCCGCCGATTCGGCACTCGCCAGCTGCTGGCGCGCCGTTTCGACTTCGGCGCTGATCTTCGCGGCTCGTTCGCGCTCTGGCGCGACCGTCGTGAACCACGCACCGAGCAGCACGGCGAGCGCGACGATCCCCATCAGCATCAGTCGATCGCGCGTGGTCATTTCGAGGGATCTCCTGCCGCGACCGGCTCGGTAGCGCCGGTGCTGTGCGCGGAAGCCGTTGCGGCTCCCGCGGCCGTGGGCACGCTCGTGGCAGGCGCCTCAGGCAGCCCGACGAACGTCACTTGAGTTGTAAAGCTCGGATCGCTGCCAGAGCAGCTACCGCCTGCGCCGCTTCCACCACTGCCTCCGCTCGCGCCGCCGGTTTCGGCCTTCGTCGAGCTCTGCAGCTGCACTTCGCTGGCGCCGTCCATCAGACGCAAACGCTGGAGCGCCTGAGCGACGACGGTCTGGCTGGTAGCGCAACCTGTGAGCGTGAAGACCGGGGTGCTGCCGGGAGGCGTACTGGAGGCGGGCGTCGAGCTCGCCGCAGCGCTCGACGAGCTGCTCGAACTTGACCCGGTTGCACTCGCTCCGACTGTGCCGTGCAAAGCGCTGAGCGAGGTGCCGGCCGGCAGCACGCGACCGAGCTCACGCAGCGCGTGAGACCAATCGAAGCGCGCTTGGACGAGCTGAGCTACGGTCTCTGTGCGCTGATCGGCCATCGTGACGAAGTTGGCGTAGGGCGTCAACCGCCCAGTGCGAGCTTCGACCACGCTCGTCTCGGCTTTGATCTGAGCGACTTCGCCGTTCTGGCTGGAGATGCTGTGGTGAGCGCTGCCGTACATCGCGATCATCACCGCAAGTCCGACGATCACGCCAAGCACGATCAACGCGGCTCCGCCGGAGCGGCCGGTCAGATCTGAGAGTCCACCGGCGCCCTGGCGCTGCTCGCCGGGGATGAGGTTTACAGCCTTCATCGCGGCGCCTCCTCGACCGCGAGTCCCGTCGCTACAGCAAGTCGCTCGGCGGAGACATCCCCGGCGGAGCGCTCGTCGAGCACGCCGACCGTCTGCGGGATCAACGGCACGCGTAGCTCGCTCTGCAATGCCCGAGCGAAGCCTGATATCTGTAGCGCGGAGCCGCTGAGCACGATGCTCGAGACATCTCCGCCGCCGTCCTGGGAGCGATGGAAGTCCAAAGAATTACGTACCTCGCCGGCGATCTCGCGCACGCCGCTTGAGAGCACCGGGCGTACGTCGATCGCAGGCTTCTGCGGCGCGGCGGCAACCGGGTCGGATGGCTGTGGTTCTTGCGAAGCGCTGTCGGCATACGGGCCCGGCGCTGACTGAGACGGCGCATCAAGGTCGACCGCCGCCAGCAGCTCGCGCGCCTCTGTCAGCTTGATGCTGTTGCGCTCGGCGACGTCGGCGGCCATCGACTCGAGACCACCGCCGATCACGCGTGTGAAACGGCAGACGGTGCCCTCGGCTATCGCCATGTTCGTGAGCCCGCCCACGTTCAGGTAGAGAACGCGACCGGCATGGTCCTCGTCGGCGCGGTGCAGCGAGCGGATCAAGGCAAAGGCTGAGAGGTCGACGCCCTCGGGACGCAGCCCCGCGGCGCGAACGGCGGCGATCAGGCGTTCGACCATGTCGCGCTGGGCGGCAACGACGATCACGCGCTGGCGCGGACCGGCGGGCGTGTCGATCACACCAAGCGCGTGGAAGTCGAGCACCGCGTTGTCGAGTGGCATCGGCACCTGATCCTCGGCCTGAAAGCGCACGGCCGTCGCCAGCTCCTTGCGGTCGGTCAACGGCGGCAGCTCGAGCGTGCGCAACACGGTGCGCTGGTTGGCGACGCCGATGCGTACGCGCTTGTCGAGCTTGGAGTCGCGGAACATCTCGCGCAGCGTGTCGGCGAGCGCGGTGCCGTCGAGCACCTCCCCCTCGCGCATCGTGTCCGGCGGCAACGCGGCGCCCGCGGCCTTCTGCACCTGGATCGAACCGTTGACACGAGCCTGCACGGCACTCACATAGCCGGGCTGGATGTCCAGGCCGACGAGCGTCGCGCCGCGCGAGCGCCCGCCACGACTCGGCTTGAGGCTCGACATGGAGATCGAAGCGTTGAGCGATGGCATCTTGCGCTTGGTCGGCTCGATCACAACCGTGTCGGCAGCCGGCGGCTCCGGTGGCGCATCGACGACGATCGATGTCGGCCTGAGCAGACTAAGCTCCTCGCTATCGGTATGTCCAGGCTCCATGGCGTCCATCAGTTCAGGAAGTGGGTCGTGTACAGGTTCACCAGCGGCTCGCCGACGAAGATCGCCACGAGCGAGCCGAAGGCCAGGAACGGTCCGAACGGAACCGCGGTCTTGCGTGCGACTTGCGCACCTTGGCGTCCAAGAATCAGTGCGCCAAACAGCACTCCGGCCAGCAGCGCGACGAGCATCGCCGGAGCGACCGCACTGCCGAGGAACAGGCCCATCACGCCGGCCAGCTTGACGTCGCCCATGCCCATGCCGCCCGGATAGGCCATCGCGGCGATCAGCAGCGCGCCGCCCGCGGCGGCGCCGGCGATCAGACGCGCGGGCTCACCGCTTGGGTCGAGCGCGGTTCCGATTGCAAGCGCGAGGATCGCTCCGAGCCCGGTCAGGCGGTTGGGGATGATGCGGTGCTCGGCGTCGATCAGCGCGATCGGCACAAGCAAAAGGATGAAGGCGACGTTGAGCGCGATCGTGGCGGAGCTGCCGCCTGCGAGCACAGCGCCCACACACAACAGCGCGGCAAGCGCCTCGACGAGCGGATAGCGCTTGGAGATCGGGGCCGAGCAATTGCGACAGCGTCCGCGCAGCAACAGCCACGAGACAACAGGGATGTTGTCGTAGGGCTTGATCGCTGTCCCGCAAGCCGTGCAATGCGATGCCGGGCGCACGAGCGACTCGCGGCGCGGCAGCCTGTATACGACGACGTTCAGGAACGATCCGATCATCGCTCCAAACACCCCCGCGAAGGTTGCTGTCTCCATGGACGGATGATCGGCTTGCGCGGCGCAGCACTTGAGCGCTTCTGCAATCGCTCGCCCAATGTCGAGCGATTGCCCGAGCGGCCCTGACCTGAGGGCGTTCCGGGACGCTCGCGGGAGGGCAACCCCGTTGCCGGTGGTAAGGGCGCTCAGTACCAAGCCAAGACGCAGAGAGGGCGGTCCACTGG
>JBAQGH010000065.1:0-3649 GCA_049287685.1 Solirubrobacteraceae bacterium
GCCGGCAACCGAGCGCGCCGCGCTCGCCGCCAGCGGGAACTCTGCCGGTGCGCCCTGGCGCGACCAGCCGGCGTAGTAGAGCAGCGAGCGCCCATTCTCAAGCTGGCGCAACACCTCGGTCAGCGAATGCTTGACCGCCTGGTAGGAGCCGATCGCGCGCCCGAAGGTGTGGCGCTCCTTGGCGTAGGCGACTGACATCTCAAGCGCTGTCTCGACGCTGCCGAGCGACTCGGCGGCAATCAAGGCCTGCGTCAAGTGCCAGGCGCCGGCAAGCGCCTCCTCCGGCGCATCGAGCAACGTTGCTTGCGCGCCTGAGAGCGTCACGTGGCCCAGCGAGCGGGTCGCGTCGTAGCGGTGCACCTCTTCTACGGACACGCCATTCGAGGAGCTCTCGATCGCGACGCCGGTTGGCTTGCCGTCGAGCAGCGCCACGCCGACCAACAGGTCAGCTCCCGGAGCGTCCGGGACGAAGGCGAGCGTCCCGCTGACGAGCACACCGCCTTTGCCGTCGTCCTTCGCCTGGGGTGCCGAGGGGCGCGTGCTGCCGTGCTTCGGATCGACACACCATCCGTCCACCAGATCGTTGGGCGGCATCGCTGGCAGATAGGCCGAGCGCCGAGCGCCAGTTGCCAGCGGCTCCAGCAGACCCGCTGCCGACGGTGAGGCACCCAGGATCGCCGTCGCCGGCAGGTGGCCGAGCAGCGCCACAGGCGCCAGCACGCGCCCGCACTCGCCGAGCACCAGCATCGCGTCGAAGGCGTCCAAGCCGGCGCCGCCATGCGCGTCGTCGATCAACAGGCCGGGCCAGCCGGCCTCGCAGGCGGTCGGCCACAAGTCCGGCAGTGCACTGTCATCACCATCTAGCGCCTCGCGCGCTGCCTCGAGCGTCTTGAAGCGTGAGAGCGCCCCACGGGCCGCCTCGCGCAGGAATACCTGCTCGTCTGAGAGTGCGAGGTTCATCGGGTGACCTCCGTGGTCGTGGCGCCGCACATCGGGCTGGGCGAGGATTTCTCGATGGTTGTGATGTCGCGCGTCGGAGGGGCGGATGCGTGCGTGAGTAGGGCGGATGCGATGGAGCTACTTGCGATCATGCCGGCGCCCCTTCCTTGGAGCGCAGCTCCGAGAATGGGATTCCCTTGTCTAGGCGCGGCTCTGGGGGTAGCCCGAGCACGCGCTCGCCGATCGTGTTGCGCAGGATCTCTTCGGTGCCGCCGGCCGACTTCAACCCGGGCAGGAAGGAGATCATGTAGGCCCACTCGCTGTTCTCGTCGAGCGCGTCCGGACCGAGCACGTCGGCGATCAGGTCGCCGGCTTTGATCGCCCCGTTGACGATCGTCACCTTCGCTAGACCAGCCTCCGGCCCAGGGATCTGGCCTTTCTGCAGTGCCGTCAAGGTGCGATACCCGGTGAAGCGCACCGCCAGCAGTTCGCTGACGATCTCGCCAAGCTCCTTGCGCACCTTCGGATCGCCGCGACCATGCTCGTCTGAGGCGATCGCCTTGGTGAAGCGCAGCGAGTTGAAGCCCAGCCCCTCGCCGCCGAGGCCGATCGTGACGCGCTCGAACATCAGCGTCGTCAACGCCGTGCCCCAGCCGTTGCCGACACCGCCGACGACCGCGTCCGCGTCGAGCTGCACGTCGTCGAGGAACACCTCGTTGAACTCGGCCTCGCCGGAGATCTGGCGCAGGCCGCGCACCGTCACGCCTGGAGCGTCCATCGGCAGGATGAACATCGTCAGTCCCTTGTGCTTGTGCTGCTCGGGGTCGGTACGCGCGAGCAACAGCCCATAGGAGGAGAACTGGGCGTTGGTCGTCCACACCTTCTGCCCGGTCAAGCGCCAGCTGCCGTCCTCCTGCTGGCGCGCGCGCGTCTGCACGGCCGCCAGGTCGGAGCCGGCGGCGGGCTCTGAGAACAGCTGACACCAGACCTCGTCGCCGTGCAGCATCGGGCCTAGGTAGCGCCCCTTCTGCTCCTCGGTGCCGTGCGCGATCAAGGTGGGACCGAGCATGCCGACGCCGATCGCGTCGAGGATGCCGGGCACGCCGGCCTTGGCGATCTCCTGGTTGCAGACCACCTGCTCGATCGGGCCGAGTCCTTGGCCGCCGTACTCCTTGGGCCAGGTGACCCCGGCAAGCCCGGCCTCGGCCAGCTTGCCCTGCCAGGCGCGCCGCGCGGAGACGATCTCCGCCTCGTCGGTCAGCGCGTCCGGTCCGGTGAGGACCGGCGCCTCTCCCTTGTGCTCTTCGAGCCATGCGCGAACCCTCGTGCGGTGCGCTGCCTGCTCGGGCGTGTCGTCAAGATCCACTGTGCTCTCCCTTTGTGGGCCGTTGCTCTGCTGTAGCTGTAGCTGTAGCTGTTGCTCTGCTGTAGCTGTTGCTGTCGCTTTGGCCGCTGCTCTTGCTTTGGCTGACTGGCCAGTCAATTTCTAGCTCCTAAGGCTACTCCTAAGAGGCTCGAGGGGTGAGCATGAGCGGTCCCCGGGTGTTGGACGTTGCATATACCCAATCCCCGCTTATAACCTAGAAGTTATAAATGCCATTTACAACTCCGTTTACAACCTTTAGGTTATAAACGAGTATCCGTGTTTCAGAAGCTGCAATCTACGCTGCGAAAGGCGCACTACGCGGCGGCGGATCAGCGGCCCGGCGGCACCATCGGCGAGGCGATCAGGCGCTGGTGGTAGACGTCGGCGAAGCCCGCGTTGAGCAGGTACTCGGCCTGCTGGCCCATGTCGGGCGAGTGCAGCAGCACCACGCCGAGCCTGACCCCGTCGCGCTCGGCGGTCGCGACCAGGCAATCGCCGGCAAGTTCGGTGTAGCCGGTCTTCATGCCGGTGGCGCCCGGATAGTCGTAGACGAGCAGCGGGTTGTTGTTGTACAGGTACAGCTTGCCGCCCTTGATCGGAAACGGCAGTACCGCTTCCGCGCTACGCACGATGTGTGCGATGCGAGGTTGCCGCAGGTCCACATACGCCAGCTCGGCCAGGTCGGCTGCGCAGGTGTAGTTGCTTGCGTTGATGTACCCGGAGGGTGAGTTGTAGTGCGTGCAGCCCAACCCGAGTCGCGCCGCTTCGACGTTCATGCTCGCGACGAACGAGCTGACGCTGCCGGACACGTGCTGGGCGAGCGCGGTCGCCGCGTCGTTGCCCGAAGGTAGGAGCAGCCCGTAGAGCAGCGTCTCGGCCGGCACGTGCTTGCCGAGCGGCAGCACGCCGACCTTCGAGCCGGCCGCGTCGACGGCCTCCTTCGTGACCAACACCCGGGTGGCGGGAGTTGTGGAGTGAACCACGCGCAGCGCGGTCATCAGCTTCGTGAGGCTGGCCATGTGCAGGCGCTGCAGCGGATTCAGCTGCCACAGCACGCGACCGTTGCTCAGGTCGAACAGCAGGCCCGCGCGCGGCGGGCTGCGGAAGCTGGCCTGCACGGGATCGTTTGTGCCGCTTAGGTCCAGTGCAAGGGGGGCTTTCCCGAGCGCCAGCCCCGAAGGGGACTGGGTCGGAGCCGCCGGCAAGGCCCCTCTCGGCCGCCTGTCCGAGCTGCTTGTTCCCGCGTGCCTGTCGCGTAAAGCGGGGCTGTGCGCGGCGCCCGAGCGCGCCAGTCCCAGCGAGACGGCCGCGACCCCGGCGGCGAGCACCAGCACGCAGACGGCC
>JBAQGH010000066.1:0-4462 GCA_049287685.1 Solirubrobacteraceae bacterium
CTGCAGCGCAAAGCCGCAGCCAATGCCCCACAGTGGGTCGAGCGCGCCGGCGGCGTCACCCACCAGCGCGAGGCCGGGCGCGGTCTGCGTATGCATGACGTTGGTCATGTCGACCTTGCCCTGCACGGGCTGGGTGAGGCGCGAGGCGAGGATCGGCGGAGCCTGCGGGACCTCCGAGACCATCTTCTCGAGCGCCACCTGCGGGTCGGCGCGGAATTCGGGCAGGTGCTGCTTGGTGGGCATCACCGCGTAGAACGTGAGCCCGTCGTCGGTGGGAAACGCGCCGACCATGTTGGGATCCATCATCCACAGCGTCGCGGCGGGCGCGCCCTCGTATGGGGGTCCTTCGTAGTAGCCACCGTAGGCGATGCGCGCGTGGGGCACGTTGCGCGTGCGCACCCCCGACAGCTTCGCGACGCGCGAGTCGCGACCGTCGGCGCCGACCACCAGCCGGGCACGCAGATCGATCGTGTGTCCGTGGGAGTCGCGCGCCCGCACACCGGATATCCGCTCGCCTTCGCGCAGCAGCTCCCGCACGGTGTGCCCGAGCAGCAACTCGACGCCGGGAGTCCCGGCGGCCAGCTCGCGAATCAGCGGATCGAGCTTCTCGCGGCGTAGGTTGATCCCTGTGGGAACCCTGCTCCGTGGAGGCGACTCGATCACTCCCCAACGCGTCCACATGCGGATGCGCGAGCGTATCGCTCCCGCCTGCATCATCGGCTCGATCAGTCCCAGCCGCTCGAGCGTCGTGATGGCCGAGGATTGGATGTAGTGCGTGCAGATCTTCTTGTAGGCCTGCGGGTCGGGACTCTTCTCCAAAAGCGCGACACGCGCGCCTGAGCGGGCGAGCAAGATCGCCGTGGCGCATCCGGCGAGGCTCGCGCCCACGACCGCTACGTCATAGTCCGAGCGGGTGGGCGCGCCACTGGAGGGGGCGGCGCCTGGGTACGGCGCGTCGTGGTTCGAGGCGTCGGAGAGGATCTTCTCTGCATGCGGTTGATCGGCCATCTATCCCAACTCCTCGGACAGGCGTTGTCGTATCGACTGAAAGGCACTCTACTCTTGGCGCCGTGCGAGGTCGAATCTCCCTCAAGCGACTGTTGCTGATCCTGCTCGGCGTGGTCGCGCTGGCGGTCGTGGTGCTCAACTGGACCTACGGACGTCTACCGTCAGAGCCCAAGCCGACCGGCTCGTTCATGCAGGTCGGGAAGCTGCGCGTCCACTACATCGAACATCCCGGCGGGGGCACTCCTGTGGTGCTGATCCACGGCCTGCCCGGGACAGCCGAGGACTGGGAAGACGTGACGCCGCTGCTGGCCGGGCATCGCACAATCGCGATCGACCGCCCTGGCTTCGGCTACTCGACCGGCGGCTATGTGCCGTTCGACAGGCAACTTGAAGT
Organism: Solirubrobacteraceae bacterium; assembly: GCA_049287685.1. Classification (GTDB taxonomy): domain Bacteria; phylum Actinomycetota; class Thermoleophilia; order Solirubrobacterales; family Solirubrobacteraceae; genus Palsa-744. The sequence continues at coordinate 1,403 of JBAQGH010000066.1, forward strand.
CATCCACGAATTGCTCGCAAAGCTTCACGTCCCGCGACCGATCCTCGTCGGCCACTCCTACGGCGGGACGATCTCGCTCGGGCTTGCCGAGCGCTATCCGAGCGATGTGCGCGGGCTCGTGCTCGTGGACGCGGCCGCCGCCGGGCAGAAAATCGAAGCCTTCACAGACGTGCAAGCGCACTTCGTGAAATTCCTGCAACTGCCGGTCATCCGCCAAGTCGCCAACGCAACGTTCGGCCAGCTGCTGATCACCGTGTCGGTCAACCAGGAGGACGCCGAAGCGTTTCGACCGCTGCCTGTCGTGGCCGCGCATCGCCGGCGCGTGCTGGAGATCAACATGACGCACGGCAACCTCGAAGCGTGGTCCGGGGAGATCCTCGCTTCCACCGGTGTGATCGCTCAAGTCGACAAGGGCCTGAGCGACATCGAGACTCCGGCTGTCGTGATCCAGGGCGAGCAGGACGAGCTGGTCAACCAGAGCCATGGTCGCAAGCTCGCGGCGACGCTACCCCACGCGCGGCTGGTGATGGTCTACGGAGGGCACATGCAGCCCTACGATCACCCGTCGGTCATCGCCGCCGCGGCGAGGAGTCTCTCCGGCAACGGATAGTTTCGCCGGATGTCGTAGAGCGTGGTGCGCTCGGCCGCGGGGCGCCCCGCCTCGTGCGCGGCGGCGACGAGCTGGTCGGGGTCGAGCTTGGTGCCGTGGTAGCTGCCGGCGAGCCGCGAGATCGACTCCTCCATGAGCGTGCCGCCGAGGTCGTTGACGCCCCAGCGCAGCGACTCGGTAGCGGCGTCGAGTCCCATCTTCACCCACGAGGCCTGCAGGCTCGGGATGGTCCGCCCGAGCGCTAGGCGGAAGACGGCGGTGTGCTTGAGGTTCTCCTCGCGGGAGATCTCCTCCACCCCGTGCGTGCGCCCCAACAGCGTCTGGAACGGGATGAACGAGAGCGGCACGAACTCGGTGATCCCGCCGGTGCGTTGCTGCAGCTCGCGGATGACGCGCATGTGCTCGGCCAGCTCCCAGGGCTCCTCGATGTGACCGAACATGACCGTCGAGGTCGAGCGCAGGCCGGCAAGATGCGAGGCTTCGATGATCTCCACCCAGCGCGCCACGGGCAGCTTGTTGGGCGAGATGCGCTCGCGCACGCCGTCGTGGAGCACCTCCGCGGCGGTACCCGGGGTCGAGTCGAGCCCGGCGTCGCGCAACCGTGCGAATACCTCTGATGGAGGTAGCCCGGAGATGTCGCACATGTGGGCGATCTCCATCGGCGAGTAGGCGTGCAGGTGCAGCTCGCTGCCCACCTCGCGCGAAGTGGCCTTGGCGAGGCGCAACCAGCCGAGGTAGTCCTCCAGCTCCCAGTCGGGGTGGATGCCCGACTGGATGCACAGCTCGCTGGCGCCGTAGTCGATGGCCTCGTGCACGCGGCGCACGAACTCGGCTTCGTCATGCTGGTAGGCGTCCGGCGAGCGCTTGCCCTGGCCGAAGCCGCAGAACGCGCAGCCGACGGTGCAGACGTTGGAGATGTTGAAGTTGCGGTTGACCACGAACGTGACCGTCTCCCCCGCCAGCTCCGCGCGCAGCTCGTCCGCGGCGAGGCGCATCTGCTCGATCGCCTCCGGGCGTGTCTCGGCGAACATCGCGGTCAGCTCATCGGCGCTCAGCGGCAGGCCTTCGCGACCCTTCTCGATCGCACCACTCACCAGCTCGAGGCGGATCGGGGCGGGCGGGTCGGTACGACCGGAGCCTCGCCGTGGGATGAAGCTCCAGTACTTGAGCTTGATCGTGTCGAGCACGCCCTGGGAGACCCACTCGGGGTCGATGTACTGGGGGTAGACGCACAGCCGCTCGGTGAGCGCGAACCCGTCGGCCTGCAGGCGCTTGCGCACCTGATGAGGCGAGGGGAACGGGTGCTCAGGGGAGATGTGGTCGCCGTTGGCCGAGAGACCGCCTAGATCCGTTGCACCGGCCGCCACCAGCTCGCTCCACCAGTCGGCGAGGTTTGGCGGGATCTGGATGCCAACGTCGGGCATCAGCCGGCGCGTCTCGCCGATCAGCAGCTTCATATCCTCGATCGAGACCGGGCCGGCCCCCTGTGTAGCCCACTTCGGAAGCGCATGGCCCCCCCGCGCGCGCGGGGCATCGCCCTTTTCGAGACCATCAGACCCATCCCCCATGCCAACCGGCTCAACGCCGTCCTCCCAGTCCCTGACACCCGTCTGCCAGTAGTGGCGCGCCGCTGCCTCGGCGATCTCGGCCGGCTCCTGTCCGTAATAGCTCTGGTGGGGCACAAAGTTCTGGATGATCACCTCCTGGATGTGGCCGTACTCGGCGTGCAGAGCAGCCAGCGCCTCCAGCGAGGCGATGCGCTCCTCGGCGGTCTCGCCGATGCCCACGAGGATGCCGCTGGTAAACGGGATGCGAAGCTCGCCCGCCGCGCGAATCGTCTCCAGGCGACGAGCCGGATGCTTGGTGGGCGAGCCGGCGTGCACCGTCTGCATCAGCCGCTCGGAGGCCGACTCGAGCATCAGCCCCTGCGAGGCGGTGACGTCGCGCAGACGAGCGAGATCCTCGCGCGAGAGCACCCCCAGATTCGTGTGCGGAAGCAATCCCCGCTCGAGCGCCCGCTCGCACGTCCACACGACATACGCGGTGAAGTCCTCGTGCCCGTACTCGTCCAGGCGCTCGCGCACCTGCGGGTTGATCTCGGGACGCTCGCCGGTGAGCACCAACAGCTCCTTGACCTGGCGCTTGGCGGCGCCGTCGAGGATCTCGATCACCTCCTCTGGCGAGTAAAGGTGCGCTTTGTGGGTGGCGAACGCGCAGTACTTGCAGTAGCACTGGCACGTGCGCGACAGCGAGAGCGTCAGGTTGCGCGAGAAGGTGACGCGACGGCGCATTGCCCTGAGTCTATGACGCATCGATGCTGTTCCATCCGGCGCATGCGCCGGATGGCCGATGGGTGCATGCACCCATCGGTGAGCCCGCACATGTGCGGGCTCATGCCATGGCCGCATGCGGCCATGGCGCACAGGTCGCATGCGACCTGTGCCACCCCT
>JBAQGH010000067.1:0-6337 GCA_049287685.1 Solirubrobacteraceae bacterium
GGGCGCGCGCGTCGTGTGCGCGCCGTCCGCCCCGAGCGCGGAGTCGAGCAGCGCTTGCGCGCCTTCGGCGAGCTGCTCGCGGGCCTCGATGGTGCCGTACGAGACTGTCAGCACGTCGCCGAGGCATACGCGCGCGGCCGCGGGCCAGACCTGGGCGAAAGCGGCGAGCGCGCTTAGCGCGGCGCGGGCGCGCTCGCCGTCCTCCATCCCTGGAGCGTTATAAGCGGAGACGAGCTGGCCGGCGGCGCGAGCCAGGTGGTCGTCGTAGGCGGCGGTAAAACAGCCCTCCATGCTGCCGAAGTGTTCGTAGAACGCGGCCCGAGCGACGTGCGCGCGCGCGGTCAGGTCGGCCAGGCTCGTGCCGGCAAAGCCCTGTGCGTCGACCAGCTCGACCAGCGCGATGCCAAGGCGCGCGCGCTGGCTCTCGGCGACCAGCTCGCGCGGCAGCCGCATGCCGGGAGCAAGCTTGCCGGGGATCGCGGGCCGTGCGCCGCCATATGGCTTTCTAGCTGGCATTTCTCAGGCCCGGGTGCACCGATCGGAGTTCGGGAAGGGGGTTGATTTCAGTCTTGCGAGCATACCAAGCTGCCACCTGTAAGAACATGGACTTATAGGCTGCCCGTGGCGATCGGCGCGGCCGTGGCCGCCGCGATCGGCGCCAGGCAGGCGAGCACCCGTTCGAGCAGTTGCTGCGCCGCGAACGCCGGCTCCACGACCGGGGTATCCTCGTGCGGCGCGTAGTAGGCGCACAGCACGTGTGCGTGCGCCTGCAGCGCAAGCGAGTGCAGCGCCTGCAGCAGACACTGCTCGACGTCGCCGAAGTGGGCTTCGAAGCGAGCGGTCGAAAGTCCGGCGCGAGCCGCCACCTCCGCGACGCTGCTGTGTCCATACCCATGTTCGCGCGTCTCCTCAATCGTCGCCGCAAATAGACGCTCGCGCTCCAAGCGCTCGCGTCGTGTACTCGGCGAGCGCACCGCAAGCGAACCTCGCGAGACCATGCTTCCCGGCGTAGCCAAGGCACCAGCTCACTCTCTCACCACGTACGACCCGTCTCTCCCAGCCAAAATCGCCAATCAAGCGCCCGTAGCCGGCTGGGGCCGGCCCAGGGCGCCACGCTCTACTCCTAAGTTCCTCCCTCGCGAAGCAAAGGACAAAAGTACATGTCCATTCTTATCACGCATGGCTCGTCTTGTCAATGACTGTCGGTAGACAGACCGTCCGCGATGCGCGGGGCGCGCGCAAACGAACAAGAACGTCTGGTGCTCGGTGCAACACGGCAAATCACCGTGCCCATTCGATCCGCATCAAGAGCCACCACCCGCGATCGCGGCCGCAATCGCAGGGTCTCGCCACGCAGCTTCGGCTTTTGGTGCCGTTTTGTGTAGCAGCGCCTGTAGTCCGGGGGAAAGCTTGGCGGGTGTGACCGCGCCCGCCCGGATTTGCCTCGTGCCGACGCTGTTGACAGGCAGCCGCGTCGCTGCATACGAAGTTCCGCCGAGCGCCACGAACAGGGCGATGATGCCAATGTGGTGACGTCTGAGGTAGGCGATCATGGCATAGAGCCTAACCAACCGCCGGGGCGGCCACATCCTTAACGTTGAGACGCGGGGGCACTGCGTCGCGCCGTGAGCAGCGCGGCGACTGTGCTTGCCCGGATTGGCCTCCCCAGGCGCTCGTAGAGAGCGTGATTCTCGTTCACGAGGGCGTCGCGCTGCTCGGGTGAGAGTCGTGCCCAGAATGACATCGTGGCGAGCAGGGCGTTTAGCTCATCGGCGGTACGCTCGATCGGGGTTGGCACTGTCGCGAGCTGTAGATCCTCGAACAGATCGGCTGCGTAGTCACGCCCTATGCCGTAGCTCCCCAGCCAGCTCCAGGCGTCCGCGACGTTCCGACGGCGCTCCTGTACGCCGGCAATCGTGCGATCGAGGTCGCGGTAGGTGGACCAGGTCGCGGCGATCTCCGGCGCGTGCCTGCGCAGGGCCGACAGTAGAGCCTGCTGATCGTCGACGCCGCGCCGCTCCTGGAGGCCGAAGTACTGGATCAGGGCGAGCGTCCCTTTGGGAGCGAGCGCGTCGGCGATCTTTCGCCAGCTTAGATCAGGGTCGACCCAGTGGATCGAGGACGCCGAGAACACCGCCTCGTAGCTTTCGCGGGGCAGCCGCATGTCCTCGAGCCGCGCATGGACGAGCTCCACATCGCCCGCATCTTTCAGGTTCTCCTCGGCGACTTCGATCAGTCGATCTCCCGGCTCGGGTGCGGTCACGCGCAGCCCTCGCGCGAGCAGGCTGCGCGTGAGCTGACCGGTCCCGCACCCGATCTCGAGCACCCGGTCCCCATCCCCGATACCCGCCACCTCGCATGCTTGGTCGACGAGCGCATCGGGGTAGGGCGGGCGGTTGCGGTCGTACTCGACCGCAACCTCGTTGAAGACCTTGCCGTAGCTCCGTGCAAGCGTCCCGTCGCTCATGCGCGAAACGTACACAGTCGCCTGGATGGGCGACGGGTTAGCGGCTCGATCAGCGGGGGAACGATGGCCAGACCCAGACTCGAACTGGGGACACCACGATTTTCAGTGGTGGGGCGACCAGCCCTGACCCGCTCGGATGAGCGTAGCAAAAAGTGCCTGTTTGCGGGCATTTTTGGGACGCCGCCAGCAGTCGCCGCCGGCCATGCGGTCCACCGAGATACCTGCGGATACGTGCGGATTCCGGTGGGTTTGTGCCGCGATGCGGGGGTCGGCGGCACAAACCCCGAAGTCGGGTCTAGCCGTCGTGGCGATGTATTCACGCCTCACCAGAAGATGATGGCGCCCGCGGGCCTATCGCACGTCGAGCATCGTCGATTGAGTCGATCGCCTCGTAGGACATCGCGCGAAAGCTGCCGTCCTGCTGATGCACAGCCAATGTGCGAGGCCAGCACGTACGCCAGCAGAGCATGTGGCGGCAGCCAGCACACCGCCACATGCTCTGCGCGAACGGACTCCGGGGGTCAGTGTTCGACCGCTGGAATGGCGATCGGCGCTGGCTCGGCCTGCGGCGTCGGCTCGCTGTCGACAGTGGCGATGGGCGGAACGGTCTCCGGCCGCTCGCCGGTTCGTGCGACGTCGAGGGCGATCAGGCCGAGGTTCGCACCGGCAGCTGCTCCGATGATCGTGGTGATGACCGCCATGAGCCCGGGTGTTGCGTTGAACCCCAGCAGCGCGCCGACGAGGGCGCCCGTCAGCGCGACCCCGAACCCGATCCTCGTGGCCCTGGCCGGCCGGTCGGGGTTGACCCAGGCCAAGTAGCTGCCGAGGCCGATCGGTGTGGCGATGGAGAGAACGGCCATGAGCTCGCTGTCGAGCGGCACTGTCGGCAAAGCGACCAGCACGATGGTCAGGCCGGTGAACCATCCGCCGAGGCCGAGCACCAGCAGGTAGACGGAGCGCAGTGTCGCGCTCGCCTTGCGCCCGAAGCCGCCGCGCTTGTGCTTCCGGCGCCACATCAGTAGCAGTGACAGGATCGTGAGGAGTCCGAGGCCGATGATCGCGCCGGCGATGGCCTTGGCGGGTCCGGTCTGTGTGGATTCGGGCGTGAGTTTGACCGTTTGAGGTTTGTATAGCGAGTCGTCGACCTTGCCTGTGTCGAAGTAGGTGTTAATCAGGTGCGTGCTCGCCTTGGTCTGTTCGCTCCAGAAGGAGGTTGTGTGGCCGAAGTTGGCGAGGATGACCTGGTGGCCGTTGGGCAGGTAGGGGAGGAGCTCCTTGGTCGCGTTCTGGGGCGGGGTGGCGAAGTCGAGACTGCCGCCGATCAGGAGCGTCTGCACGTTCGATGTCTGGACATGGGTGTACTCGTTATCGGTCGGGTTGGCCGGCCATGCGTGCAGGAGGCCTCCGCCGCCGAAGAGGAATTCCGTTCCGGGGTTGCCGATAATCGAGCGGCGGTCGTGTTCGCTTGACGAGAAGTAACGCTCGCCAGCTTGGTTGTCAGCCATTCCGACAGCTGCGACGTCGCCCCAGACAAACGCCTGCGGGAAAGAGAGCTGGGCGAGGAGCGACTCGAACCAGAGCCCGCTCGAGTCACCGTGGGCGGCCGAGAGCCAGGCGTCCAGGGTCATCGGTCCGGAGAGCGGCGAGGCATTCGCCGTCGTCTCCATGAGTCCGAAGAAGCTGGCGATCCGTGCGTTGCCCTTCCTGATCGGAAAGAACAACCAGCGGTTCGGCATGTGCGCGACGGTCCGCTGCAGCGACGCGGCGAGATCGCCGGTGCGCTTGTGGCACGTCGCGTCTTGCGCACAGAGGCGGGCGTAGCGGGCGATCTGTTCGTCCGTCGTCTTCGGGTACCAGATGAAGTTGCCGGGTGGGTTGACGCCGATCATCACCGAACGGTGGATGGCGGTCGGGTAGCGCCAGGAGTAGATCATCGCGGTGCGGGTGCCCGCGCTTTCGCTCAACAGGTCGATCTGGTGGTAGCCGAGGGCTTTCCGTGCCGCCTCGAGGTCGTCGACCCGTTCGGGGAGTGTGTAGCCGGCGAGATCGACGCCGTTTGCCTCGAGCCGCTTCGCGCACGAGCGCAACGCGTTCGAGTAGGCATCGAGGGACTTCTGGCCGAGGAAGTCGGCGGAGTGCTCGAGGGCCGACTCGACCTCCGGGCAGTCGAGCCGGACGGAGCCGTCGACGCCGCGGTAGCCGACGAGGACGACGTCGTGGTTGGCGGTGAACCGACTGGCGTCTGCGAACGACATGTTCGTGACGCCGGGGCCGCCTTCCAGGCGGAAGATCGGGGCGCCCGGGTGTGCCGAATGCGCACGGATCCGGATGACCGGCAGCGCGATCAGCCGCGAGTGCGGGTCGGCGCGGTTCTCGGGCACCACGAGCGTTCCGCAGTCGGCGGCGTAGGCGCCCTTTTCGGTGTTGTAGGTACAGTTCTTGAGCGTCAGCTGGCCTGCATGCGCGCCGGCAGGCACGGAGACGGCCGTAGAACCCCCGGCGAAGTGGAGGTAGCCGAGCCCGAGCGTGAGGACGGCGATCAGGGTCAGGCCGGTGATCCGGCCGCGACCGAAGCGTCTGGTCGAAGGATGCATGGTTCGTTCTTTCCTGCTGGGCTCGTGCGCGGTGCTAGCGGTCGTGGCGGTCATGCTGCATCCCCCTTTGGGCTTGACTTCGGGCATGACGACAGGCTCTTCGTTCAGCGAGGAAGAAGCCAGGGGGCTGGCAGGCGTCTGTGACGTCGGGTAGCGGCCCGGGATACGTCGGTTTGCCGCCAGCTCGGGGCGGCCAGCCGTATGGAACCAAGCGCGGCCGTGCGCGATGATCAGCTCTCATGAGAGAGACTGTCCTGATCGTGGATGATCACCCCAGCTTCCGCGCCAGCGCGAGGCGTATGCTCGAAGCCGACGGCTACGACGTCGTCGGGGAGCTCGACAACGGTGACGGCGTTGTGGCTGCCGTGGAGAAGCTGAACCCAGAGGTCCTGCTACTCGACGTGCACCTACCCGACATCGACGGCTTCGAGGTTACGCGGCGACTACTCGGTGCGAACGGCGCTACCCCGCAGATAGTGCTTGTCTCGAGCCATGACTTCACCGACCTTGACGAGGCGGTGGGCGCCAGCGGCGCACGCGGGTTCGTCGCCAAGAGCGAGCTGAGCGCGGAGGCGATCTCTTTACTCATCCGATGACCGCACCGCGACGCACCCTGATCGGTCTCGCCGGCTTGGCGTTCCTGATGGGCGTCGCCGCGTTCGTGGTCATGCTCAACGGGGAGCACAACGTTCACCGGGGCGCGTTTGCCGGCTTGTTCCTGGCCACCGGCTGGGGGTTCGTGGGAGTCGGGCTATGGGTTTGGAAGCAGCGGCCGGCCGGCAACATCGGTCCGCTGATGGTCGCGGTCGGCCTCAGCGGCTTTGTGAAGGGGTTGGCCTTTTCCAACGACAGCGTCGTGTTCGCGATCGCCTCGGTCGGGGAGGTGCTGATCTACGCGGTGCTCATCCAGCTGCTGCTGTCGTTTCCCTCGGGGAGGCTCGAAACTCGGCTGGATCGTCTCCTGGTCACCATCGCCTACGTCAACACGACGGTGGTGCAGCTTGGAGTGTTCCTGTTCACCGACCCATCAAAGGCCGACCCCAGTAACCCGCTGCTGATCGAAAACTCCGAGGCTGCGAAGGTACTCGAAGCGGCGCAACTAGACATCTCGATCGCGTTGCTGGGTGCCGTGGTCGCGGTCCTCTATCGACGCTGGCGTAGCGGCACCCCAGGGCGAGCGAGAGTGTTCGCCCCGATCGTCGCCGTCGGCGGGCTCACGTTTCTGCTGCTGATGGCCGCCCTCGTCGTCGAACAGGCCGGCCTGTCGAGCGACATT
>JBAQGH010000068.1:0-10535 GCA_049287685.1 Solirubrobacteraceae bacterium
CAACATCGGGGTGTCGCGTAACTCAATGCGTCAGCAGCCTTGGTGGTTCGTCCGGAACAGGTGGTTGCGAGCACGTCGCCATGGTGCTCGGCGGTTGTGTCATCGGTGCTACACATCTTTTGTAAGCTCGCGACATGGCCAAGAAACGACGCGGTGGGACACAAGCAAACTCACTTTCAGCACGCGGGACAGGCTCACGCACCGCGCGTCTGCGACCAGCTACGCGAGCGCTGAGCGACGTGCTCGCCGAGCGCGGTCCCTTGACAGGGCCGATCACGGACGCTGGCACAAAGGCGCTCCTTGCTGCGCGTGGTGTACCGGTAGCGAAAGAGGCGACGACCGGAATCGAACCGGTGTAGACGGCTTTGCAGGCCGCTGCGTAGCCACTCCGCCACGTCGCCAGGGCAACCGTAGCCTAGCGGCCGCGAGGCATTTGGGCGACCTGGTCCGCAGCCACTGCTCGCCTGCGGTTTCGGCACTTATCCGTAGCATGCGGTCCCGTTATCAAGATTTTCTGGTCTCCTTAGAAGTACTTTCGAGATGCGTTATCGCTCGCACATGACCAGTGCGCACACTGAGATCCCGAACCCGGAGGTATCTCGTGAAACGTATATTTCTTCCCATGATGGCCGCGGCACTCGTAGGTGGAACTGTCGCAAGCGTGTTCTTCTTGGCCTCCGGCGGGTCGGGCCGGGGTGCGGTCGCCCGCACGATCGCCACCTCGACGACCGGCTCGACGGGCAGCGTCACGAAGGATGTGTCGTCAACGACGCCGACTGCCACTCAGATCTACCAGCGCGACTCCTCGGGTGTGGTCTCGATCAAGGCTGTCACCGCCGATGGGGGCGATAGCGGAACGGGGATCGTGCTCAACGACGAAGGCCTGATCCTCACCAACAACCACGTGATCTCTGAAGGCACGAGCATCACGGTGAGTCCTGGGAAGTCCTCGAGCGTGACCCGCACCGCGAGCGTGGTGGGCACCGATCCCAACAGCGACCTTGCACTCATCAAGGTGGACCCGTCGGGTCTCGGGCTGCAACCGCTGAAACTGGTCAGCTCCAGCTCAGTCCAGGTCGGCGATCCCGTATATGCGCTCGGCAACCCCTACGGCCTCGACGAGACCTTCACAAAGGGCATCGTCTCCGCGCTCGAACGTGAAATCGCGGCCCCAGACGGAGCGCCCATCAAGGGCGTGATCCAAACCGACGCTCCGCTGAACCCGGGCAACTCCGGCGGTCCGCTGCTCAACGCCCAGGGCGACGTGATCGGAGTCAACTCGCAGATCGCAAGCGACGCGGCTCGCAGCGAAGGGTCTCAGCCCGGCAGCACCGGGGTCGGCTTCGCGATCTCCTCGAACACCGTGTCCGAAGTGATCAAGACGATCGAGTCCGGCGGTGGGAGCACAACCCAGAAGAGCGAAGCCGAATCGGGAGTGGAGCGGTCCAGGACCGAATCATCGCCGTACGGCGGTACCGAATCTCCGTACCAGACAGAAGAACCATCGACAACCCAGGGCGGTGAAGGCGAAGAAAGTGGCGCAGGGAGCCCCTACGGTTACGAATCGAATGCCGGTGGCACTGGAGGGGCCGGCGAAGTGGGTTCGAGTGGCGCGGAAGCAGGTGGGGTCGAATCGAGCGGCGGGGGAGGTGAAGGCCAGGTTGTGATCGTGCCGTGACCTGCGACCTCCCACGCGCACGCTCCCGCGCCACCGAACCTGTGCGTCGCGCCACCAGGCGGCTGGCTTGGAGAGGCGTTGGGGAGGTGCTTGGAGAGGTTCCCCCGCGATCCTGAGGGCGTGCGCGTTGATAGGCTAGAGCGATTCCCAGGGCGATTAGCTCAGCTGGGAGAGCGCCGCCTCGACAAGGCGGAGGTCACTGGTTCGAGCCCAGTATCGCCCATCGTCGGATTTGGCTCTAGGACAAGGATTAGCCGGCTCAGAAGGGCCGGCGTGGTAGCAATTTGGTAGCAATCCTCCGAGCCGTAGGATGTGCCGATGAAGCTGCACGAAGCCATAGACGCCGTGCTAGCCGACAGGCCCGCTGGCATGAGTACGCGTGAACTGGCTGGCGAGATCGAGCGGAGAGGGCTCTACCTCAAAGGCGACGGTAAGCCCGCCTCGCCTGGACAGGTCAACGCTCGGGTCGGCAACAAGACGTACAGGGATCGTTACCGCAAAGACCACCTGGGCCGCATCTGCCTCGCGTAGCCCCGCCGATGAAGCAGGTATCGTTTGCCACGTACATACGTTCGATCTCTTGGAGGACTGATGCCAGGACAACGAAGGCACGTCACGCAGAGGCCAGGCGGCCAGTGGGCGGACAAAGCTGAGGGGGCAGAGCGTGCGGGTGGCCTGTACAACACGCAGGCCGAAGCCCAGGCAGCCGCTACCCAGCACCTTCAGAACCAGTCAGGCGGCGGCGAGGTCGTGATCCACCGACCTGACGGTCAGATCCGCAACTCAAACACGATCAACAGGCCCGACCCAGATCCACCACGCGACACGCGTCACTGATCGTGGCGGCACGGAGCCGGTGACGTGATCCGAGTCCGCTATTCAGGGCCTATTAGAGGCGCGCACATACTGTCCCGTCAGTTTTCTGACGCTGGCCTCGAAGCAGAGTTCCCTCCTCCTATGGAGCGGCGCGGAGTCGGACAGGATGTGGTTCACGTCACGATGGAAATCGGTTCGGCGGCGAAAGACGGCGTGGTGGGGTACGCAGCCGTTCAGGCCGTCAAGCGCATCGTGGGTGCCTTCAGAGAGCGCCACCCCGGCGTCGAGGCAGACGTGGAGTTCGACGAGAACGAATAGTTCCGTCCATCGTCTAGGCGCTGAGCGGCGGGTCCTGGGTGAACGGCCGAGTATTACCTAGCCGCCTCGCGTGTCACTATCAGGGTGCTCATGGCTCGGCGCGACGCAAATCTGCTGGCCGAAGTCCAGCGCGATGCTCTGGACGCAAACGTCCCTATAGCCGACGCCCTCAGGAAGCTCGTGGCGCTCGGCGGCGAGGTCGGCTCGAAAGAGCTGCGGGAGTGGGCGAGCCTTGAGCTGCGCGGCTACCGCAACAGCGAGGTAGAGCTGCCAGAGTACAGGGTGCCTCCAGCTGTGATCGAGGTTGACGCGATCAAGGGGAACTACCAGATCAGTGGCCAGCCGATCAGCCCGCGATGGCTCCCCGCCTTCGCGCAAGAGCACATCGGTGAGGAGGTGCGCCTAAATCACTCTGTCGGCGAGATCGAAGCTATGGGGCAGCAGGCCAAAGCGGGCGGCGGCTCGATCAAGCTCACACTGCCTCACGCCCAGGACCTCGTCGCGATTATGAACCAGGAAAGCAACGAGCCGTTCCAGCGCTTCGTGTCTCTCTACTGGGTGCTAAGCACTCCCGCTCTCTCTGGCGTGCTCGACAGGATTCGTACCACTCTGGTCGAGCTTGTGGCCGAGATGAGGGCCGAGATGCCGAGCCCGGACGAGACTCCCTCACGGGAGGTGGCGGACCGAGCCGTGAACGTCGTCGTCCACGGTCAGAACGCCCGCGTCAATGTGACGACAGCGACGGCGGTCGGGTCGGGGTCGCATGAAGTCAAGGCCTTGGGCACATTCGTGGATAGCTCCAGGGTGGAGGCAGCCTGGCCGGCTCTGCATGCGGAGCTGGCTAACCTCGGCGTTCCGGCGGGGGAGCTGGAGGCGCTGCACACGGCCCTCGCGAGCGATGGCGACCCGGTGGACGGCGAGCTGGGGATTGCAACTCGCGGCTGGATCGGCCAACTCAGCACCAAGGTCGCCTCAGGCGTGCTCGCGCTCGGCGGGACCGCTTCGACAGAGGTCGTAAGCCATGCAATCCTGAGAGCGCTCGGCCTCACGTAACTCAGCTACGTGGTCGGACTTCGCGCGAACAGCTAGTGTCAAGAGCCAGCATGTGCCCTGGGTGAGTGTCGCTAGGATCACTAGCCATGAGCGATGATCTTGCGAAACGGGTGCGGGCTCTTGAGACGGCCGTCTCTGTGATCGTGCAGCACTTCAACTTGGAGGGTGAGGTCGAGGCGGCTAAGAACGCGCGGCGTGCTGCGGCCACCGAGAAAAGCGCGGAGTACGGCAAGAACATGGCAGCGTCGTCTCGGGCTGCGCACGAAGCCATGCAGCAGCGCCGCTGATCCACCAGCAGCCGTGAGCCCTCCGGCGCCGCGCCAGCCACCTGATCCCGTCGTGATTGAGATGGGCGTGATGCTTGCCTACAGCGGCGCGATGATGCAGGTGCAGGTTTTCGAAAGAAACCTCGCGATCCTCGTGCTCGCGATGGAGGCGAAACCAGGAAGGACGCAGCCGTTCAAGAGCCCGGAGCAGTTCGGGGCTCGCGTCGGCAGGCTCGTCACGCGCTCGATGAACACCTTCCAGAAAGCAACAGCGCGGCAACTCCGCAATCGGCTCCCCAAGGACTTCGACCCCGAGTTGCTGGCCGAGATCGAACCGCTGATCGAGTGGCGCGATCGTCTCGCCCACCGCTATTTGTACGAACGTATGAGCATCGCGAGTAGCGGTTCAGCCCCTCGCCTTAATGCCGAGGCGTTTGGCGAGCTGCTGGATGTCAGCAAACACTTTCAGACCACCGCCGCGAAGCTTCACGAGCGAATGCTCGCCCGGCTCGCAGAGTTCCCCACGGCCGATGTGTCCGAGGGCGTCCGGGAGGTGTTCGCGGCGCTCGGCCGGACGATGCTGCTCGGTGAGGAGTTCAAGGCGTTCGGGCTGGACGCGACCCAACACGACGCCGAGTAAACGCGCGGGTAGTCAGCGTCCACGTCCAACGCTGTGGTCGGGCGTGTCGCGGGCGGACTGTCGTGTGAGCCAGTGGCCGGGCCGCAGGATGTGTCGCAGCCGTAGTGGGTTTCGGCTGGGTTGCCAGCCGAGGTCGTCGGCCTCCCGGTAGTCGAGTGATGGTGCCTGTCTGCGGCTGTGGCCCATGTTCTGGGCGAGTCGTTTGATTCGGTCGGCGTCTTGTCCGTCGTCGCCGAGCTGGTCGCGGGCGATGTACCAGTCGGTGCCGTGGCGGGCGCGTGTGGCCTCGACGCAGGCGGTCTCTTTACTGGTTTGCCAGCCGCCGGTGACGACGATGGAGCGCTCGACGGTTGCGCCCTGCTGGCGGTAGACGTGTTGGGCGTAGGCCAGCCGTAGCGAGTCGAGGTGCTCGCTGGCGAGCTGAACTCGTCGCCCTGATCCGTCGAGCGTGACCGTCACGCCGTGTCCGTGGACGTGGGTGACTTGGCCGCGTGTGCCGTTCTCGATTCTGGGTTGTCCGCGTAGATGGTGCTAGGCGTTGAACGCGATGAGGTCGCCGTCGCGCAGGCCGTAGTGGACGTTGGGGAGGGCGATCTCTTGGTGGCCGAGTTCGCCGCGTTCGGCTCGTAGATGTTGAGCGCGGGCGTTGAGACGGTCGATCTCCTGGTTTGAGGCGTCCGCGATCAACGCCACCGAACGGATGTCGTCGTGTTCGCTGGTGAGCTGCCCCCATGCTTGGACGGCGTTCTCGGCTGCTTGGTCGCGGGTGTCCGCGAGGTGCAGCCGTCCAAGGGAGTGGTAGTGCGCCATCGCGCGCTCGGGTTCGCCAGCACGTAGAGCTCTCCAGGCTTTCTGCTCGCCGGCGTCGCTGGTGCGGTGGATGTCCGCGAGTTCGGCGGTCGGCGCGTGGCCTGTGAGCCTGTCGAACATGCCTCCCGGGCCGATCGAGGGGAGCTGCTTGCCGTCACCGACCGCGATCAGCTTCGCCCCTGAGCGCTCGACAAGCTCGGTCAACGCATCGAGCCGAGCGTGATCAACCATCCCGGCCTCGTCCAAGACGATCGTCGTGTCCCGGTCGATCTCGACTATCCCCGTGTTTGCGCGGGCGACGAGCGCGTCGAGCGTGAGCGTGTGTCCAGTGAGGGCCGGGCTGTCCGCTCCAAGGCGCTCGGCAGTAGACCCGGACACAGCGACGCCGATCGTGCGGTGGCCGGCGTGTTGCTCGGCGCGAGCGGCGGCGTCGATCACGACGCCCTTCCCGGTCCCGGCAGGGCCGACGAGGACGGCAAGGCGCTCCGGTCCCGTGAGCACCTCCAAGGCGGCTCGTTGCTCGGTGCTCAATGGTGCGCCGATGCGCTCGGCGACTGCACGTGTGGCGTGGGCGCGTGTTCTCTCGCTGATGTCTCGGCCGGCTCGCCGGGCGAGCAGCTCGGCGCGGCGTTCGATCGCCTGCTCCTGAGCGCGCACGGCAAGCGTGGTCATCCGCCCGCCTTCCAACGTGAGGACTCGCCGGTCGCGGATCATCTCCCTCGCGACGGCGAGCGCCTGCTCGGGTGCTATCTCGCCCACTGTCTGCTCCAGCGCGACGGCGTGCAGATCGCGTGCGTGGAACACGGCGTGCTGCTCTGTGAGCCTCGCCTCGATTCGGTCCTCGATCGGCCGCTCAACATTCGGCCGCTCGGGCGCCCCGATCAAGCGCACGGCCTCGTCGGGGCCGAAGCCGTGACGCCGGCCCGTCTCGCTCCACACACGTTGCAGGTCGCCGCGTGTGGTCAGCTCCTTCGCCCGGCGGTTCTCGAGCGCGAGGTTGCGCAGCTCTCCGCGTTCCGGCGCACGGCCGTAGCGGGCACGAAACCGCTCGGCCGCCCTGGCGACCTCACGCGAGCGGCCAGAGAACTCCTCGATCAGTGTTCGTGGCACGCCGGCGATCTCGAAGTAGCGGCCGTCATTGCCTGTGCCCCGTTCGATCTCGTAGCCCTCGCCGGCCAGCTCCTCGGCGAGTGCGGAGCGGTAGAACGCGCCCAGCTCGCGGGCTGACCGGAAGATCGGCCGCGAGGCGACCGCCACGATCCGCTCGTCCTCCCTTACCGCGCCACTGATGACGACGTGACTGTGCAACTGGGGGTCGGGCGCCCGCGCCCCGCTGACCCCTCGCGCGGTGGTGTGCCGGTACTCGGCGGCGATCACATCCTTGGAGTGCTCCTCCACGATCTGGCCGTCATAACGGCGGCGCACGACCGGCACCTGGTCGCGTAGATACCGGACGGTGCTTTCGACGGCTCTGGCGTGCGCGGCCTCGATCTGCTCGCGCTGCCACTGATCACCAAGCGCCCAGACCGTCGAGACGGACTTCGGGGCGCTGAACGTCACGTCGATCCCGCCGCCCCGACCGCCGCCCGCGCCCTCCGGGCGCAGCCACCTGCCCGTGCCTGGATGGCGGCCATCCATCAACGCGATGAAGTCCGCGCCCTCGACTGGCTCGCCGGCCTGCACCCCCAGCCGAGTCAGCGTTTCGGGCTCCGCGAGCCAACGGCCAGGGGCCTGCGCCATCTCCCCGTCCGGGGTCAGGTAGTAGTCCCCTCGCTCGGGTGCAACGGTCTTGCTCTCCAAGTAGCGCGCATAACCGCCGCCTCCAGCCGCAGGGATGCTCGATGCGGTCATCACATAAGTAATGACCGTGAGCGGCCCAAAACGGCCAACGAATTGCACAGCGATTGCTGTGCACACACTCACAGTGCATATGGTCTGTACTGCGCACCGGACGCGCTGTTGCGCATGCAACGGGGTCAGGATCGCTTGGCTGATGTGCAGTAGCGGGTGACTACGAGTTGCGGGCGGGCCGTTGGCCTTGCTCGGCGCGTATGTGTATGGCGGACGGCTGGACGCCGAGGGTGTTGGCGATCTTGAAGACGGTGCCGAGGCTTGGGTTGCGTTCGCCGCGCTCGATGGCGCCGTAGTGCGAGCGGTCGATCCCGCACTTGAGTGCGAATGCCTCCTGGGAGATGCCCCGCTCCTCCCGTAGCTCGCGGATGGCGCGGCCGAACGCGGCGTGGGCGGGGGAGCGCGGTTGCATCGCGGGAGAGCCTGTCCGCTTGACGTTCTATTGTCCACGGGATATAAACCGTGGGTTTTATAAATCAGTGCCCCGGCGCAGCGCGAACTGCCCGGGGCGTGGCAAGGAAAGGAAGGACCTTCCCATGCAGGACGAGACTAGCCATAACCCAAGCGAAGAGGACGAGCGGGCACAGAAAGCGGTCCTCGGGCTGCTGCTGCGGCCGAACGATCAGCGACCGTGGTCTGTGCAGGAGGTGGAAGGCGAGGTGGGGGAGACGATTGCCACGGCTGATGCGGTCGCGTCCTTGCATGCAGCAGGGTTGATCCATCGCTGTGGCGATTTCGTGTTCGCGAGTCGCGCTGCGCTGTGTATGGACCGTCTGTCGCTCTAGCCGGTGCTCAACACCGGCGACGCCGGGTCGTCGTGGCTCTTGACTGCGCGAGTCTCGCAAGGTCTGTCGGCGATCCGGCGTCTCCTTCGCCCGGCAGACGACGGCTACGGACGTCTCAAATCGCCCGTCGTTATTGGGCTTATGGCCCGATTTCAAAATTGCTTGGCCGTTTTCGGCCGCTCACGGTCATTAACCATGATGGGCGCCACGAAGCCACCACAGGATGCGCTTGTGCCGGCAGTCGCGCATGTCTCGCCGCTTCTTGACGCGACGGAGGCTGGCCGGCTGCTGTCGGTGCCCGCGTCGTGGCTACTCGCTGAGGCACGAGCGAACCGGATTCCGCATGTGCGGCTCGGCCGCTACGTGCGGTTCAGCGCGGACGATCTGGAGGAGTGGTGGCGAGCGCGGATGCGGGGGCCGTGGCGTGCACGAGGTGCGGCCTCGCGTACAGCCTCGCTGCTTGTCGATCGGCAAGCAGAGTAGGGGAGGCATCCTGATGAACAAGACAGCTATCGCGTTGAAGCAGCCGCTGCGGTCGCTACTTTGGGCGGCCAATGTTTGCGCGCGATCAGGGAGACGATGAGTGATGGCCACGGCGAGGAAGACCACCCGACGCCCCTACGGCGCTGGCTCGCTCTACGCACGCGGAGGCGTCTGGTACGGGCATTGGCGTGCGGACGGTAGACGGCAGGTCAAGCGTCGCCTCGGCCCGATGCGCGTCGCGGGATCGCGTGATGGCCTGACGCGCAGCCAGGCCGAGGCAGAGCTGCGCCGGCTGATCGCGGAGACGAAGCCCGCCCGGATGACCTCTGGCGACGCGCTGACGATGGCCGAGCTGGGACGCCGTTATCTCGCGAACCTGGAGCGTCAGAGCCGCAAGAAGGCTACGACGACGGCTGTGGAGTCGATCCTGCGCGTGTGGCTTGAGCCGTTCTTCGCGGAGCGCGATCTGAGACGGATCACGGTCCAGGACGTTCAGGACCTGATGACGATGATGGAGAAGGGCGAGAGGCCGGGGCCGAAGGCCGAGGGGGACCGTCGCTATGGGCGTCCTGTCGGCGCGAAGTCGGTTCGCAACTACATCGGCTATCTCTCGGCGCTGCTCGGCTTCGCCGAGCGCAAGGGATGGCTGCCGGTGAACGTTGCTCGGCATGTCGAGCTGCCCGGCAAGCCCGAGAGCGCCGAGATCAGGTTCCTTGAGCCGCTTGAGGTGCGTGCGCTGGCCGACGCCGCTGTCGATGGGCCTTATCGCGAGATCGACCGTGCGATGTATCTCACGGCGGCGATGACCGGCCTGCGACAGGGCGAGCTGGTGGCGCTCCGCTGGCGCGACGTGGACTGGACCGCCGGCCGGATCAGGGTCCGCCAGAACTACGTCCTAGGCGAGTTCGGCACTCCGAAGTCCCGTCGTTCGACGCGCAGCGTTCCGATGGCAGACGAGGTCGCGGGAGAGCTGGACCGACTCAGTCGTGGAGCGGGGGAGAGCAGTGGCGATGCGCTCGTGTTCGCCGATCCCCACACCGCCGGGCCGCTCGACAAGGCGGCGATCCTGCGGCGTTTCCGCCGAGCGCTCAAGGCCGCGCGGCTTGAGCAGGCGCATCGCTTCCACGATCTGCGCCACACGTTCGGCACAGCGATGGCCGGCGCGGGCGTACCCATGCGGACCTTGCAGGAGTGGATGGGGCATCGGGACATCGAGACAACCCAGCGCTACGCGGACTACTCGCCGAGCGCGCACGAGTCGGCATTCGTGGAGGCGGCCTTTGGGCCGCGTCGCGGCAGCCGATCGCTAGCCTCGCAGGCGACGTGATGGTGCTCCAACATGCCCACTAAGGATCGGACTCGACGCCGCTTCTTGGCTTCGGATGTTCAGCTCGTGGTGGAGCGTTCGAGCGAGCATCCCGTCGAGTATGCGATCGTGTTCCTCGTATTGCGCGATGGTCACTGGCGCACGGTGCGCACATTCGACAACGCGCACGGCCCAAAGGAGCACCACGAGCACGCGTACATCGGCCTTGAGAAGCAGCCTCCAATCGTCACGCATGGCTCGGTGAACGATGCGATGTATGCCGCCGAACTCAAGCTGCTACGCGAGTGGCGCGATATCGTTCACGGTTGGGAGCACACGCAATGAGCGAGATCACCGACAAGACCGATGAGCTGTTCATGGCGGCGTCGCGAAGCGACGACGATCTCGGCTACCCAGCGGACATCGCGTTCGTTCCCAGCGACGAGGAGTGGACCGACGACGTTCTCTGGCGCAACCTGATCGAAGGGCAGGCGACCGTCCTTGTCGGCGAGGACACCGAGCTGCTGCT
>JBAQGH010000069.1:0-27298 GCA_049287685.1 Solirubrobacteraceae bacterium
CCGCCCGGCCGGGCGCGCATGCGCGCCCGGAACCGCAAAACAAACGCCCCGCGATAATCGTGCGGGTATGGCCGAAGAACAAGCCAACTCCTACAGCGGCCGCACGGCCTGGGCACGCAACCTTGCCGCGCCGGTGCGCGACTTCCTGAGCACCGAGACCGGGGGCGCGATCGTACTGCTCGGGGCCACGATCGCAGCGCTGCTGTGGGCCAACTCGCCCTGGTCCTCCTCCTACGACTCGCTGTGGAGCACGAAGCTGTCGATATCGATCGGCAGCGGCGGGATCTCCGCGGACCTGCGCCACTGGGTCAACGAGGGCCTGATGACCTTCTTCTTCCTCGTCGTCGGCCTGGAGGCAAAGCGCGAGCTTGACGTGGGCGAGCTGCGCGAGCGCCGCCGCCTCGCGATCCCGGTGGTGGCGGCGCTCGGTGGGATGGTTGTACCGGTCGCGATATATCTCGCCTTCAACGCAGGTGGCCCAGGCGCGCACGGCTGGGGTGCCGCGATGTCGACCGACACGGCCTTCGCCCTGGGCGCGCTGGCGCTGCTCACCCCGGTCGGCGCGACGCGCCTGCGCGTCTTCCTGCTGACGCTCGCGGTCGTGGACGACCTGTTTGCGTTGATGGTGATCACGGTCGCCTACACCGGGCACATCTCAAAGCTTGCCTTGGGCGTGGCGATCGCCTTGTTCGCGCTGCTCATTGGCCTGCGCTACGTGCCGGCCTGGCGCCGCCAGCTCACGGTGATCGTGGGCCTGGCTTTGTGGGTGGCGATGTTCGAATCGGGCATCGACCCGGTGATTTCCGGGCTTGCCGTCGGTTTGGTCACAAGCGCCTATCCCCCTTCGCGCGAGGACCTGGAGCGCGCCACGGCTTTGACGCGCTCGTTTCGCGAGCAGCCGACGCCCGAGCTGGCGCGCTCGGCGCAGATCGGCGTGGCCTCGGCGATCTCGCCCAACGAGCGCCTGCAGTACGCCTTGCACCCGTGGACGAGCTACGTCGTAGTGCCACTGTTCGCGCTGGCCAACGCCGGCATTCACGTGACCGGTGGCCTGCTGGGCGATGCGATTGCCTCGCCGATCACGCTAGGTATCGCTATCGGCTATGTAGCAGGCAAGCCGCTTGGCATCCTCGCCGCGTCGTATCTGGCATCGCGTCCACGCCTGCACGGCGTGCGCCCGACGCTCAGCTTCCCTTCGCTGGCGGGCGGCGGCGCGGTCGCTGGGATCGGCTTCACCGTGTCGCTGCTGATCTCCAGCTTGGCGTTCTCGGGTGAGCGCCTGCAAGAGGCAAAGCTCGGCGTGCTCGCCGCCGCGATCCTGGCACCGCTGGTCTCCTGGGCGGTCTTCAAACTCATGAAGCGCCTGCCCACGCAGGTGCGAGCCCGCCAGATCGTCGGCACGGCAGATGACATCCTCGACCTCGCCGACGACGTCGACCCGGAGCGCGACCACATCCGCGGCCGCGGGGATGCTTTGGTCACCTTGGTCGAGTACGGCGACTTCGAGTGCTCCTACTGCGGTCAGGCCGAGCAGATAGTGCGCGAGCTGCTGTCCTCCTTCGACGACGAGCTGCGCTACGTCTGGCGCCACCTGCCGCTCAACGACGTTCACTCAAGCGCACAGCTGGCGGCCGAGGCAACCGAGGCGGCGGCCGCCCAGGGCAAGTTCTGGGAGCTATACGACGCGCTGCTGGCCCATCAGGACACGCTTACGCCGCTCGATCTGCGCGCCTACGCCGAGCGGCTGGGCCTCGACGTCGAGCGCTTCTGGGACGAGCTACGCCACCACGAGCACGCCGGGCGAGTGGCAGAGGACGTGGCGGGCGCGGACGCCAGCGGCGTCTCGGGAACCCCGACGTTCTTCATCAATGGGCGCCGCCACTACGGTGCCTACGACATCGACACTTTGACCGCGGCGGTGCGCGCCACACGCCGGCGCGCGGGGCTGCTCGTCGGTAGTGGGTAGAGTCCACAAGATGACGCTCGTCCTGCTAACCGGCGCCACGCGCGGCATCGGCCAAGCCGCCGCTGTCGAGCTGGCCCGACAGGGCGCCGAGGTCGCGCTCGTGGGTCGCGACGCCGAGCGCGTGACCGCGGTGGCCCAAGAAGCGCGTGCGGCAGGAGGCGGCGCACCGGTGCACGAGCACGTCGCCGACCTGACGCTGATGAGCGACGTGCGCAAGCTGGCGGAGGAGGCGCGCGCGAGCTACGAGCACATCGATGTGCTGGCCAACAACGCCGGCGCGCTGTTCGCCTCGCGCAAGGTCACATCCGAGGGCTTGGAGCGAACCTTTGCGCTCAACCATCTCGCGCCTTTCCTACTCACCGCTCTGCTGCGCGATCGCTTGGAAGGGAGCCGCGTAGTGACGACCGCATCCGACGCGCACAAGTCCGGCCGGCTCGATCTCGAAGATTTGCAGTCAGAGAAGTCATACGCGGCCATGCGCGTGTACGGCACGACGAAGCTGTGCAACATCCTCTTTACGCGTGAGCTGGCAAAGCGCTCGCCGGAGCTGCACGCCAACTGCTTTCAC
Organism: Solirubrobacteraceae bacterium; assembly: GCA_049287685.1. Lineage (GTDB taxonomy): Bacteria > Actinomycetota > Thermoleophilia > Solirubrobacterales > Solirubrobacteraceae > Palsa-744. Next base: position 2,535 of record JBAQGH010000069.1, read on the forward strand.
CCTGGAGTCGTGCGCACCGGCTTTGGCAAGAACGAGAACGGCATCTGGAAGGTCTTGACGACGCTAGCCGGCCCGTTCTTCCGCTCGCCGGCACGTGGCGCTCGCTCGCTGGTCTGGTTGTCGCTGTCCGATGAGACGGCTTCGTTCACCGGCGAGTACATCGAAGATGAGAAGGTGGCCCAGCCAAGTCCCGAGGCGCAGGACGAGGTGCTGGCGGAGGGTCTGTGGGAACGCAGCGCGGCGCTTGTCGGTCTGCCAGCCGACGCGCCTGCCTGACGCTAGTCTCGTGGTTGTGCCGGGCGCTAGCGCCACAGCAGGGCAACCGCGGAACCTGATCCTCGCGGCGATGATCTTCGCGGTCGCGATGACGTTCATCGACCAGACGATCGTGTCGATCGCGGCGCCTGAAATCCAGAAGGAGCTGCACCTGACCAGCACTGGGATGCAGTGGGCGATCAACGCCTACCTGCTCTCGCTGGCTTCGCTGTTTGCCTTTGGCGGTCGCCTGGCCGACACCGTCGGACACCGCAAGATGGTCACGCTTGGCGTGATCGTGTTCGCGAGCGCATCGGCGATGTGCGGGCTTACTCCCAAGGGCAGCTTGGCGGAGGCGTGGATCGTGACGTTCCGCGTAGTACAGGGCGCGGGCGGGGCGATCATGTTCCCGGCCGCGCTGGCGATCGTCGTGCAGACCTTCGAGCTGCGCGAACGCGGCAAGGCGCTGGCGATCTTCTTCGGCATCGCCGGCGGGCTGACCGCTGTGGGCCCGATCCTCGGCGGCTACCTCACGCAGTGGACATGGCGGGCGATCTTCTGGGTCAACATTCCCGTGGCAATCGTCGCGTTGGCTCTGATCGTGCTGTCAAAGCCGCGCACCGAGCACCAGCCGGCGCGCATGGACTACCGCGGTCTGGCTTTGATCGTGGCCGGCGTTGCCCTGAGTGTGTTCGGCTTTCAGCAGTCCTTCATCTGGGGCTGGAGCGACCCAGCCACAGGTGCCTGTGTCGCAATCGGCGCGGCACTGCTGGTGGTGTTCTACTTCGTCGAGCTTCGCACCGACTCGCCGCTGATCGAGATGAGCATCTTTCGCATCCGTGCGTTCCTCGTGGAGAACCTCGTGCTCGGTATCTCGATGCTCGTTTTCATACCGGTGTTCTTCTTTGCCAGCGAGTACGCCCAGATAGCGTTGGGGAAGTCGCCTTCGGAGGCGGGTCTCTACATCCTGTACTTCTTCATCGGCTTCGTCATCGCCGCACAGATCGGCGGACGGATGCTCGACCGTGTTGGGGGCAAGCGTCCCGTGATGCTCGGTTGCGCGCTGAGCGCCGTCGGCTTCTGGCTGTGGGCGGGCAAGATTACCGACCTCGATTTCAGCGCACAGCAGTGGTACATCATCCTCGCGGGCGCTGGTATGGGCATGATGCTCGGCCCCGCAAGCACCGACGCGGTCAACCGTGCCTCCAGGCTCTCCTACGGCGAGGCGACCGGCATCACCCAGACGGTCAGGAACTATGCCGCCAGCCTTGGCCTTGCGATCCTCGGCACGATCCTGGTCTCGCAAATGCGCTCGCGCGTGACGACATCGCTCATCTCTCGGGGCTTGCCAAGCGCCCGCGCTCACGCCGAGGCGTCCAATATCTCCCAGTCCCAAGGCGGCAGCGTGGCGTCGATTCCACCCTTCGTGCGGCTCGACTTTGCCTATGCAACGCGCTCGGTGCTCTACGTGATGGCGGCGATCATGGCGGTGGCGGCGATCGTGGCCTTTGTTGGTCTGCGTGCGGGCTTGCAGGAGGGGGAGGAGGAGGAGCGGGGTACCGCGAGCGAGCATAACCGGCGGGCGACCGCAGGAGCTTCGCAAGAGACGCTCGGTGGCAGCCTTCCCGACGCGTCGGGCGGCTAAGTCTGAGGACGCGCGGTTAGGCGCCCCCAACATGTCCGCGTAGCTCCGAGCGGACTACCCGATCAAGTTGACCAGGCCCTTGACGCTCAGGTAGGCGCCGGCGGCCACGCAGGCGAGCACGGCCAGCGAGCGACCGTGCCGCGTGAACCAGGAGTTGATCCGCTCGAGCGAGCTCGCCGCGCGCTCAGGAAACAAGACCAGTGCAAGCATCGGCAGCTCGATCAGCCACAGCATCACCGCGACGGTCACGAGCAGCGCCACCAGCTTGGCGCCGGTCGAGAGACTGGCGTCGGAGATCTCCTTGACCGCGGCTATATAGATCGGTGAGGGCAGTACATACAGAGTTATGCCGAGCACGAACGCCAAGCGGCGGCTCTCGAGGTAGCGCTCGATCTTGGAAGTGCCCTTCTTGGCCGTCTCCGCGGTAGCGGCGTCCAGCTCCCTCTCCCTCTGCTGCACCAGTTGCTTGCGGCGTAGGCGGACCGCCAGACCAAGCAACAGCACGCCGAGGGCGAGATCGAGCGCCGCGCTCGGGGTCAGGTGATGGGATCCGGTGGCGCCGACGTCTTCCAGCAGGAATAGGAGAATGGTGCCGATCGCATAGGTGATGAGCAGTGCCGCCACGACGAAGGCGAGCACGCGCGAGCGCACCTGATCGCCCCGGCCCAGGGCGATCACCGCCACCACCGCCGGCGGGTAGATCGAGGCGGCGAACGCCAGGGCTAGGGCTTGGGGTGGCATTTCAGTTGGGCGTCGTCGGCGTGGCGCTTTCGCGCTCAGGCGGTATTGGTCACCAACAATTGCTGCTCGCCCACTCGTATCGTGTCGCCGCGGCGCAACTGGCGCCCGCGTCTCGTCTCGCGCTCGTCGTTGACCCAGACCGACTGAAGCGCGAGGAACGCCTTTGCTTCGCTGCCACTGTCGATGATCCCGACAAGCTTGAGCAGCTGGCCGAGCCTGATCGTCTCATCGCGAATCTGAACCTCGCGCTCCATCGGTTGAATCTATCGGCCGTGCCGGGCGAGCACGATGCCCGCCCGGTGCGTCTGGGCGTGCACGGCGGGTGTGGCTCCCTTGACGTTTGCGAGCGTCAGGTAGAGCCACACCTGCCGATGTTGCCTCAGTGCGCTCAGCACGCTGCGCAGCGAGGAGCGGGAGAGGCTCAGGCGAACTTCGATCCGACGCCCGGCAAGGACGCTCACGCGCGTGCTCTTCAGCGTGTAGCCGCGAAGGCTGGAGCCTTTGGCTTTCTTGCCGTGTGCGCCGTGACTGACTACACGAACCGTCAAGTGTCCGCTCAGCTGTCCCTCGAGATTTGCCGCGCAGGCGACGCTCGCGAGGATCGTGCCTTTGCTCAGCAGTCGCTGGGTTTGCGCGGCGCTCAACGTGCAGCTGGTTGTCCCTGGTGTCGCTACCAGGCCGGCGCTCGGTGCGCCGATGGTGAGCGTGCGCGTAACAGTCGTCGTGTTGCCGAGCACGTCGGTGGTGCTCGCCGTCACCTGATAGCTGCCGGGCGCACCGTAGGTGTGCACGGCGCTAACGCCGGTGGCGGAGGAGCCGTCTCCAAAGGAGAAGCCCTCAGACAGGACAGGGCTCCACACGTCCAGTGGCGCGATGAAGAACTGCAGCGGCTGCCCGACAAGACCCTGCGAGGGAAGCGTCAACCCGCGCGGCAGCGGTCCCGCCGCATCGTAGCCGGCAGCTTCCAACAGGTAATCGGGTCCGCTCGAGCGCGACCACACCGCGATGCCGTTGCCCTGTGCGTCGATGCCGAGCGCGGGCGTGCTTTCCTGTGGGCCCGTCGCGGACACGGTGCTCGCCGGACCGAAGCTGCCACCGGCCGGACGCACGGCTGCCTGCGTCGAGTTGGTGGCGCCGTTGAACGTCTTCCAGCTGACGATCGTGCCACTCAGCCCGTCGCCGGCGACGCTCGGTTCATAGGCTTCCTGGCCGCCCGGGTCGAGCGTGCTCGGGACGTCAAACGAGCCTGAGCTCCCCGGCGTTCGCACGCTCGCGTAGATGCGCGGTTCGCTGCCGTCGGACTGCTGCCAGGCGACGACGCCATCGCCCTGGGCGTCGAAGGCCACCTGCGGCGCTTGTGCCGGCGTGGAGCTTGGCGTTGAAACCGTTTGGGGGGCGGAAAATGCGCTGCCGACGGGACGATAGTCACCCTGAATCGTACTGGCGGGAGACCCGTCGAAACGCCACGCGGCGAGCGCGTTGCCGCCGGAGTCAAACGCGACCCGCGGCGTGCCGGCGTTCTCGCCGGCAGGTGAGAGGAATTCGGGCGCGCCGAAGTTTCCACCGGCGGGGCGCGATGCCTCCTGGATACGGATCTTCGACCCATCCCAGCCTTCCCACACGGCGATCGCATCGCCATGGGAGTCGAGCGTGACCTGAGGCAGGCTCGCGGCCGCCGTGAAGCCGGTCAGGTCCTGCGCCGCGCCAAAGATGCCGCCCGGAGAGGCCGAAGCGGCTTGAGCCTCTTCGCTGAGACCAGAGCCAAGGCTCCAGACGATCACGGCTTCGCCGGCGGCGTTCATCGCTACCCGCGGCTCCCTCGCTTCATACCCTGCTGCCGACAGCGTTTGCGGGGCGCCGAAGGGGCCCCCGGCGGGTCGGTAGGCGGCCAGGACTCGCGCATTGGCGCCGTCGAACTGCAGCCAGACCGCGACCGCGTCTCCCTGTGCGTCGTTGGCGACATCGGGCGACATCGAAAAAGCACTGGGATCGGAGAGCGTCTGCGCCGCGCCGAAGACGCCACCCGCGGGACGCGCGGCGGCCATGATGACCGGCTCCGGCCCGCCGCTGCTCTCCCAGACCGCGACCGCGTCGCCACCTTGATCGAAGGCGACCTGCTGCTGGCTTGCATCCTTTCCAGGTTCTGAGAGCGTCTGTGGGCTGAGCCACTGTGGCGCCGCTTGGGCAGGCGCCGCCGCGGCGAGCGTCACCGCTGCCACGGCCAGGCCGAGCAAGTGTTTGAAGTTCCGGTTGCGTGTCATCTCGCGATGCCTCCTGTGATTGGCCCGCCAGAGCAGGCACAAGGGGTTTGTGCGAGACGAAACTGCGATCCACGCGGAGAATTACGCGGAGGAGGAAAAATTTCTGAGACGGTGCCGCCAGATCAGTGGGAGCGCAAGAATGCGGGCGAGCCCCGTGTCTTAGGAGGGAGTCAGTGCGTCCCCAAGATCGGCTCGCTCATCCTCGCCCTCCTAGTCGTTGTGGCGAAAGCATTTGCCGCGACTTTTCTGGAGCAATGCGGATGCCGCGCCGGGGCGCTCAAAACAAGCTCTGTTGGGAGTCCCCTTGGTCGCTTGGTGAGTGCGGTGAGCCGGCGCGTGGGCCGGGCAATCTTCTGAATCCGCCCTCGGCTCCCGGTCGGCGCACGAGGCCGGCCAGGCGCTTGCGTTCATCTGCCGGTGCATAGGCGCCGCGTACATAGAGGCCCTCGTAGCGTCTCACCAGCTCCGGGCGCTGGGTACGCAGCCAGTCCATGAACACGTCCTTGACCTCGCCGCGCAAGTGCAGGGCAACTCCCCCGATGCCTCTCGCGCCGGCATCGATCGCACCCTGCAGCAGCGGCTCGAGCTGTTGGGGACTGTCGTTGATACCGGGCATCAGCGGCGCGATCAATATGCCCGTGGGGATGCCGGCACGGTTGAGTTCCGCGACTGCCTCCAGGCGAGCGCGAGGATTGGGGGTATGAGGCTCGGTGGCGCGCCAAGCACGCTCGTCGAGTGTCGGGATCGACAAACTCGCGCTGATCGTGGTGCGCTCGGCGATCTGCAGCATCAACGGCAGGTCGCGCAGCAGGAGGGGAGACTTTGTGAGCACAGAGCAGGGATTGCCAGCCCCGCCGGCGGCGTCGCGCAGCGCTTCCCAGATACCCACCATCAGCCGGTAGCGGCCCTCGACCCATTGGTAGGGGTCGGTGTTCGTGCCCAGGGCGACGTGCTCTCGCTTCCATGATGGACGCGCAAGCTCGCGGCTTAGTACCTCGGGCGCGTTGACCTTGACGACGATCTCACGCTCGAAATCGCGGCCGGCGTCGAAGTCAAGATAGCGGTGCGTGGGTCGGGCGAAGCAATAGATGCACGCATGACTGCATCCCCTGTAGGGGTTGATCGTCCAGCTGAACGGCATGCGCGAACGAGCTGGAACGCGGTTGAGCACCGAGCGGGCGCGGACCTCGTAGAAGTGCGTATCGAGTGCCTCAGGCGCGTCGAAATGGCGCACCACGGCCTCGTCGCGGTAGCCGGGCAGGCGACGCTGCTCGTCGGCCTCCTCGGTCAGATTGTCCCAGCGCACGAACATATGTTCGCATAGGTTGCGGGTGCTGCAAGATTTACGGTTGAAGGTGCTCGCTTGGGGAATACTCCCGCCGGACATAGCGCTATCTCGACATTTGCTCAGGAGGTTCTACCTACCGCGCCTGCCCTAGCGAAGGGGGTGTTGCGCGACACGACTACTGGGGAGCGCCTCCCCCGGTAGATGGCCTCCCGGGCAGTCAATGCCCGGGAGGCTTCTACGCGCTCGTCCTCTCCCGTCCCCCCTTTCCTGTCTGTCCCCAGCAGACAGGAAGCTTGTCGACACACCCCCGGCCTGAATGCAACCCGCGTCGGATCGCATTCGGTGTCGGGTGGGCGAGTCGCTATTTCTTCGGGCAGGGAACCTTGATGCTGACCGTCGAGGTTTCCCCGCTGAGGTATTTGAGTTCGGTCTTCGCCGGGAAGCCGCCCTTCGGGCACTTCTTTGGGACGGTGCCGTAGGAGATCAGCTTTTTGCCCTGCATGAAGGCGGCGCCGACCCTGATCTTGATCGACAGCACCGAGGCATAGGGAGCTCCGGGCACCGTCGAGACGAGCGGCACGACCGCTGTCAGCTTCTGCGAGAACGGGTTGGAGGCTCCTGAGAACCTGCCGGTGGAAAGGACTTCAAGCACCGCCGGTTCCCGGCCTTCGGTGAAGAAAGCGATGTTGCCGCCGGGTGTGAAGAACGCTTGAACAGTCGCTTTCTCCTGCACGCGCGTGCCGCCGAAGCTGACCACTCCGAGCACTTCGCCCTTCGGGCTGGCAACCGACTTCTTCGGGCAGTTCTGTACTTCGTGGCTTTCGAGGACCGCGTTCGAGCAGGTCGCAAAGCCCTGGGGATGCAGCTTGGTGCCGGACGGCAGGTACACCACTACTCCCGTCAGCGGCGAAGGAAAGCCACCATATTCGGTGCCGCTGATCGTCATCTGTGCTTCCACGGATGCCCCAGCGCCAAGGATGTTGCCCGTTTTGGGATAGGACCCGCCTTTGGGCGAGGCCGGATTCTTGAGGACCGGCAGGATCTTCGCCTTGACGGTCACTTTCGGAGCCGCGAACGCGGCTGCCGGCAAGCTTACGGCGGCGATCGCCAGACAGACCAAGCCCACGATGAGGTTGAGCGTGTGGGAGCGCCTGCAGTTGCGGACGAATTGCTGGTTCCGCGCGCGTCGTGTGTGCGCTTGTGGATCGCCGACGCGGCTGTGGACTGCGCTCGGGTTGGCGTACTCGGATCTGGCCATGTCTCATCTCTCCTTGGGGTGGCGCTGCCTACTCCCTTAACAGGCTTCACACGTCCAAGTAGCGGTTGCAACTATTCCCGGGCGAACCAGCTCGGCTAACGTCGAGTCGATGAGTACCGACACATCAGAGGACGAGCGACTGGAGAGTCTCGGCATCCTGCGCCTGCGTGCCGAGAATCCCGGTCCGCTCACGATGTCGGGCACCAACAGCTGGGTCGTGGGACGCGATCCGGCTTGGGTCGTCGATCCGGGTCCCGAGCTGGCGGCTCATCTCGAGCGCCTGACGATTGCGCTTAGAGAGCGTGGCGGGCTGGGAGGGATCGCGCTCACCCACGACCACATCGATCACTCCGAGGCGGTGGCGGCACTGCGCGAGCGCTTTCCCGCGCCGCTTGCCGCCGGTCGTGGCGGCGCCGACGTGGAGTTGACCGACGGGGTGTGTTTCGGGCCTTTCGAGGCGCTTTACACGCCCGGCCATGCACCCGATCATTTCGCGCTGATCGCAGGCAGGGCTTGCTTTGCCGGCGACGCGATCCTCGGCGAGGGCAGCGTGTTCGTCGCCCCCGACCCAGGAGCGCTCGCTGGCTATCTAAATGGCCTGCGGCGACTGGGAGAGCGCCAGCTCGAGGTCCTTTGCCCAGGCCATGGCCCGCCGATCTGGACGCCGGGGGAGCGCATCCACGAATACATCGAGCATCGCCTCGATCGCGAGCGTCGCCTGCTCGCGGCGATCGCCGAAGGCCGCCGCGGAGAGCGGGCGCTGCTGGACGCCGCCTGGTCGGATGTGCCCGAGCAGTTGCGCCCGCTCGCGGCCATCACACTCGCCGCGCATCTCGACAAGCTCGCCGAAGAGGGGCGCCTCCCGCTACCGTTTGCGCGATGAGCGCTCTGGCCTCGAAGTCCACCGGCGCCGTGAGCGCAACTCGAAAGCTCGTGCCCGCTCCATGAGCAGTCCTTCCCCGAGCGCCCCAGAAGCGGGGGCAACCGATGCGCCGGCGGTGCAGCCAGGAGGGCCAACCATCCCAGCGCTCGCGCAAGATTCGCCGTTTCCGCCGATCGCCGACTACGGCTTCCTGTCCGATTGCCATACCGGCGCGCTGGTGGCCTCCGACGGCGCGATCGAGTGGATGTGCCTGCCGCACTTCGATTCCGCCTCGGTTTTTGCCGCGATGCTCGACCGTGGTGCCGGCAGCTTCCGCGTCGGGCCGTACGGCATGTATGTGCCCGTCGGCCGGCGCTACCTACCGGGCACCAACGTGCTCGAGACGACCTGGATGACGCCCCAGGGTTGGCTGCGCGTGGTCGATGCGCTCACGATCAGCGACTGGCACGATGTGGACCGCGGTACCAGCCACACGCGCCCGCCCACGGACTTCGACGCCGATCATCTGCTCGTGCGAATCGTCGAATGCATCCAGGGTCAGGTGCAGGTGGAGATGGTGTGCGAGCCGATGCTCGACTTCGGTACCACCGCGGCACAGTGGAGCCATGTCGAAGACGAGTACGGCCACGGCCTAGACGCAACCAACGAGCGCACGGCGTTTCGCCTGTACAGCGACACGCGTATGGGCATCGAGGGCAATCGCGCGCACTCGCGCCACACGATGGGCGAGGGTGAGAAGCGCTTCTGCGCGATCTCCTGGACCAAAGAGCTGCGCGGCCCGCGCACCGTGGAAGAAGCCGAGGCGCGGATCGACCGCACGAGCCACTTCTGGCGCACATGGCTGGCCGAAGGCAACTATCCGGACCACCCGTGGCGCGCACACCTGCAGCGCTCGGCGCTCACGCTGAAGGGCCTCACCTTCATGCCGACCGGAGCGCTTGTCGCGGCGCCGACCACCTCGCTGCCCGAGACGCCGCGCGGCTCGCGCAACTGGGACTACCGCTACTGCTGGATGCGCGACGCCTCCTTCACGCTGTGGGCGCTACACGCGCTCGGCCTGGATTGGGAGGCCGACGATTTCATCCAGTACGTCGCCGACATGGAGCGCAACGAGGACGGATCGCTGCAGATCATGTACGGGATCAAGGGCCAGAAGGACCTCCGCGAGTCCACGCTCGAGCACCTCAAGGGCTATGAGGGAGCGCGTCCGGTGCGCATCGGCAACGGCGCCTACAACCAACGCCAAAATGACGTCTTCGGCGCCGTGCTCGACTCGGTCTACCTGCACTCCAAGCGTCGCGATCACATCCCCGAGCGTTTGTGGCCGGTGCTCGTCGACCAAGCGGAATGTGCGGCGAAGGTATGGCACGAACCAGACCAGGGCATTTGGGAGGCACGCGGAGAGCCCCGCCACTACGTCTCCTCGAAGCTCATGTGCTGGGTTGCGATGGACCGCGGCGCGCGACTGGCCGAACGGCATGGCGACGAGCAGTTGGCTGAGCAATGGCAGGGGGTTGCCGACGAAATAAAGGCCGACATCCTCGAGCGCGGCTTGGACGAGCGCGGCGTCTTTCGTCAGCACTACGACACCGACGCGCTCGACGCTTCCAACCTGCTGATCGTCCTGATGCGCTTCCTGCCTGCCGACGACGAGCGCGTGCGGGCAACGGTCATGGCGATCCGCGACGAGCTCACCGAGAACGGCTTGGCCCTGCGCTACCGCACGGACGAGACAGACGACGGCCAGAGTGGCGAGGAGGGCACGTTCTTGATCTGCTCGTTCTGGCTCGTCTCGGCAATGTGTGAGATCGGCGAGCACCTGCAGGCACGGCGCCTGTGCGAGCGGCTGCTTGGCTACTCCTCTGAGCTGGGCCTGTATGCGGAGGAGCTCGAGGCTTCCAGTGGCCGGCATCTCGGCAACTACCCGCAGGCGTTCACCCACCTGGCGCTAATCAACGCCGTCACGCATGTGATGGACGCGATTCAGCGATAGCCCGGCTCGCCGGGCAGCGCCACGCGCGCGACCTCGCCGTCGAACCACACCTTCGGCTGCACCGGCAGCACCTCGCGGCTGCACGCGTACTCCAGCAGCTCGAGCACGCTAGAGAACGCTCCGAGCTGCTCCAGGTGCTTGATCGTGGGGAAGACGAGCAGTATCTCCTCACGGGCGTAAGCGTCCAGGGCTCCTTGGGGAGTGAACCAGCCCTGATCTACGCACTCCTCGCCGTCGACGTGCGGCTCCTGACCGGAGGGCAGCTCCGCCAGAAAGAAGCGAGTGTCGAAGCGGATCGACACCTCTTCAGGAGTTATCCAGCGTGAGAATTCCACGAGCGCGCCGGGGTCGGCGAGCACGATGCCCGCCTCCTCTGAGAGCTCTCTCGCCGCCGCCGCGCGATGCGCGCCGACACTGCCTGCCACCGTCGACGGGGGATCGTCCTCGTCGACCGCGCCACCGGGGAACACCCACACACCGCCCATGAACTTCGCCCGCTCGGTGCGCTTGACGAGCAGCACTTCCAGCGTTTGCGCTCCGCCGCGCAGCAGAATCACGGTGGCGGCCTGTCGCGGCGGCGTTGCCTCGCCGAGGTTGAGTCCCTGGCCGGGCTCTTGTGTGGAGCCGAGGTTGAGCGTCTGACCAGGCCCGCTGTGGCGGTCGAGCTCCAGCTCCTGCCCAGCCTCCTCCTCGCCGCTGGGGGTCGAGCTGCTCATGCCAAGGACCCTACCGCCAGGTAGTCTTACGTGCATGAGCGCGACCCAAACCCTGCAACGCTGGATCTGCGAGTCCTGCGGATACATATATGACCCGGAGGAGGGCGACCCCGACGGGGGCATCCCAGCCGGTACGGCCTTCGAGGACATCCCCGACACGTGGTTCTGCCCCGTGTGCGGGGCTCGTAAGCGGGACTTCACCCTCTACGAGGATTGACACGCTGAGCGACTGGGCCGAGCTTCAGGAGCTCGATAGGCGGCACGTGTGGCACCCATACTCGGCGCTGCCAGGCGAGCCGCGACCGTTGCCGGTGGTCTCCGCCGAGGGTGTGCGTCTGCGCCTGGCCGACGGGCGCGAGCTGATCGACGGCATGTCCTCGTGGTGGTGTGCGATCCATGGCTATCGCCATCCGGCCTTGGACGCGGCCGTGCGCGAGCAGCTGGAGCGTATGGCCCATGTGATGTTCGGCGGCTTGACGCATAAGCCGGCCATCCGACTCGCCGAGCGGCTGGTCGAGATCGCCCCCGAAGGCTTGCAGCACGTGTTCTTCGCCGACACCGGCTCGGTGTCGGTCGAGGTGGCAATCAAGATGGCATTGCAGTACCAGCGCGCGACTGGACACCTTGAGCGCACCCGCCTACTCACGATTCGCGGCGGCTACCACGGCGACACGTTCGGCGCGATGTCGGTGTGCGACCCGGTCGGCGGGATGCACTCGATGTTCAGCGATGTGCTGGCCGAGCAGATCTTCGCCGAGCGTCCGCCCGATGGCTTCGACGCGCCGCTCGATGAGGCATGGGCGGTGGGCGTGTCCGAGCTGCTCGCCGCGCACGCACATGAGCTCGCCGCCGTGATCGTCGAGCCCGTTGTCCAGGGTGCCGGGGGAATGCGCTTTCACTCGCCCGCCTGTGTCTCTCTATTGAGAGGTTTGTGTGACAAGCACGAACTTCTTCTCCTCCTGGACGAGATCGCGACAGGCTTCGGGCGCACGGGCTCGATGTTTGCCTGCGAACACGCGCAAGTCCTCCCCGACATCATGTGTGTCGGCAAGGCGCTCACCGGCGGCTATATGACGCTCGCGGCAACGCTCTGCACGAGCGAGGTTGCCAACGCGGTCTCGGCAGGAGAGGGTGGCGCGCTGATGCACGGCCCGACTTTCATGGCCAACCCGCTGGCCTGCGCGGTCGCGTTGGCTTCGCTTGACCTGCTTGCCGAGGGCGACTGGTCGGAGGATGTTGCGCGTATCGAACGTGGTCTGCGCGCCGGGCTCGAGCCGGCGCGCGAATTGCAGGGGGTCCTCGACGTGCGCGTGTTGGGAGCGATCGGCGTGATGCAGCTAGATCATGAAGTCAACGTTGCTTGCGCGACGGCCGTCGCGGTTGAGCGGGGAGTCTGGCTGCGTCCGTTCCGCGACCTGATCTACGCGATGCCTCCGTATGTGATCAAAGACGACGATCTTGTTCAGCTGACCGACGCGATTGCGGCCGCGGCCGCCGGTTGATGACAGTCGGTTGAGTTCCGTCGGACGTAGCATTAGACTAATCGACGGCTAGTGCACTGATCGCTGAGTTCAGTTGCCTCCTGAGGGGCCCGGGCGACCGGGCCCTCTCCGGTTAATCGTTCCTTGGCGGTCGCCGGGGCCGTCTGAGCTGCGATCGCCAAGGCGCTCTGCTATCTCGTCAGCCGGTCGATGACCAGCAACGCGACGAGCAGTGCGATGGCTAGCACAGATACTGCTGAGTTCATTGCAACTCCTTTCTCCGGGGGTACGACCCCGGAACCGCCCGAAGAGGAGATGCGTCGGCAACATCTGACCAGCCATACGCCGACCTTACGGTTCGCTTGGGACGAAACTCTGTCCCGACAGCCACTCGCTCCATGGCAAACGGTCGCCGGCCCTTGCAAACTCGGCAATGTCGGTGCGTGAGATTTTTTCGAGCACGGCAACCTCCACACTGCCGAGCCGGGCGATCGTCTCGCGGTTGGAGCGCTCCAGCGGCGACGGCTCGCTCGGCCACGGAGTGAGCACGACGGCGGCGACGTCGAGTCCGACCGCTCTGGCGGCCTCGATCGTGAGCAGCGTGTGATTGATCGTGCCGAGCTCTGGCGAGGCGGCGATCAGCAGCGGCAGAGCCAGCTCGACGGCCAGATCTCGCACCGTGAAATCCTCGGTGAGGGGTACGAGCAGGCCACCGACCCCCTCCACGATCAGTGTCCCGCCGGCGCTTGCGGTGGCCCTCGCACGCTCGATCAGCGTGACCGCGTCAATCGGTTCGTTCGCCAGCAAGCCTGCCAGATGTGGGGAGACCGCGGGTCCGAAGCGCAGCGGCGCGACCTGCTCTGGGCTCATCCCGGCGGCGAGCGCCAGTAGCTCGTGGTCCGGTAGCCAGACGCCAGGTGGCTCGGCAAGCCCAGTGACAACAGGCTTGTAAGCGCGCACCTGCGTGCCGGCGTCTCGCATCGCCGCGAGCAGCGCGGCGCTCACGATCGTCTTGCCGACGCCGGTGCCGGTGCCGGTTACGAATAGCCCACGCACGACATGCAGCTAAGCGACCCGGGCGAGCCGCTGCTTGCCGGTGGGTCGCGAGCCGAGTGTTGTCAGATCGAGACCCACCTCGCGCGTCGCTTCGGCCAGGCTCTCGGCTGCGTCGAGCAGCTCGGTTGCCGTGTGTGAGGCCATCACGGCGAGCCGCAACCTGGAAGTGCCCTCCGGCACGGTCGGGGGACGGATCGCCTGGGCGAACACACCCCGATCCAGTGCACCCTGACAGAGGCTCATCGCTGCATCGCTGTCGCCCACGACAAGCGGGACGATGTGCATGTCGTTCTGCTCGACCGCGAAGCCCTCCGCGGCGAGCGCACCGCGTAGCGTGCGCGACGCCTCGTGCAAATGCGATACCCGCTCCGGCTCGGCTTCGAGCAGCTCCAGCGCCGCCAAAGCGCCGGCGACCGAGGGTGGGGAGGGGGCGGTCGAGAAGATCAGCGGGCGGGCGGTATTGATCAGGAGCCGCACCATCTCCTCGCTCGCACACGCATAGGCGCCGTAGGAGCCGAGCGCCTTGCCGAGCGTGCCGATCGACACGTCGATCTTGCCTTGCAGCCCGGCTCGAGCGACGGCGCCGCGCCCGCCGTCTCCGAGCGCGCCGGTGGCGTGCGCCTCATCCACGATCGTCCGCGCACCGTGTTCATGCGCCAGCTCCACGATCCGCCCGAGCGGTGCCACGTCCCCGTCCATCGAGAAGACCGAATCGCTCACGATCACACGCCGGCCTTTGCCGCCGTGCTCGCGCAGACAGCGCTCCAGGTGGTCGGTATCGAGGTGGCGGTAGACGATCACCTCGGCGCGCGAGGCCCGGCAGCCGTCGATGATCGAGGCGTGGTTGAGCTCGTCGGAGAAGATCGTGTCGCCGGGTCCGGCCAGCGCGCCGATCGCGCCGAGGTTGGCGAGATAGCCCGATCCAAACAGCAGACAGCCCTCGCTGCCCTCGAATGAGGCGAGTCGCTGCTCCAGTTCGCGATGGATCGTCATCGTGCCCGATACCAGCCGCGAGGCTCCGGCTCCGACGCCCAGCCGCATCGCCGCGTCAGCGGCGGCCTCGCGTACCTGTGGATGGTCGGCCAAGCCGAGGTAGTTGTTCGAGCACAACAGCAGCACCGGCTGTCCATCGAGCGATACGTGTGGTCCCTGAGGACCTGAGACCATTCGCAGCCGACGTTGCCGACCGAGTTGCTCGATCTCCGTCAGGCGCTCCTCGATCTCATTCATGACTGTCGCTCGGTCAGTCGCCCCAGCCGGCAGGCACCGCGTTGCGCGCACCGTCAGGCCGAGGTGGCACGGCCCGCTTGGCCTTGAAGCGCAGCTGCGTCGAGGGGTCCCACATACGGATCTGGAGGCCCTCCTGTGCGGCGGTCTGTCCGTCGCGGCCCTCCAGCAGCTCCTCGACCACATCCGGCGTCTCGCCGTCCAGCCAGCCGGAGCGGTTGTCGGGTCGCGGGTTGGCTCCATTGTCGCTCTGGCGAGCGACGTTCAGGCCAAGCCCTTCGAACATCTCGCGGTCTTCTTCCGGGCTCGATCCGAGCGTCGTCAGGAAGTTGCCCATCATCACTCCGTTGAGCCCAGCCTTGACCGCAAGCGGTTGCAGCTCGCCAAGGTTCTCCACGCGCCCGCCGCAAAGACGGAACAGAGCCTCAGGCAGGATCAGGCGGAAGATCGCAACCCACTTGACCGCCTCCCAGGGATCGATGTACTCGCGATCGCCGAACTTCGTGCCCGGCCGCGGGTTGAGCAGGTTGATCGGCACGCTCGTCGGGTCGATCGCGGCCAGCTCGAAAGCCATCTCCACGCGCTGCTCGCGGCTCTCGCCGAGGTTGAGGATGCCACCGACGCAAGTCTC
The DNA here is from genome assembly GCA_049287685.1 of Solirubrobacteraceae bacterium. Classification (GTDB taxonomy): domain Bacteria; phylum Actinomycetota; class Thermoleophilia; order Solirubrobacterales; family Solirubrobacteraceae; genus Palsa-744. The sequence goes on from JBAQGH010000069.1 coordinate 17,970, forward strand.
AAGACCTGCCTCCCGCACCGCTTGGATCGTGCGCAACCGTCCCTCGTAGCGGACGGTGCTCGAGACTTCGTCGTAGTAGCTCTCGGCCGTCTCCACGTTGTGGTGCACGCGCTGGATGCCGGCTTCCTTCAGCGCCTTGGCGCGAGCAGGGGACATGTGCCCGATCGAGGCGCAGCGCTTCAGGTTGGTCTTCTCGGCCACAAGCTTGGCGCCCTCGAGGATCTTCTCGAAGTCGCGTTTGGATAGGCCCTGCCCCTGAGTGACCATGCAGAAACGGTGGGCGCCGGCGGCCTCGGCGGCGCGCGCGTGTTCGAGGATCTGCTCGGGATCCATCATCGCGTGCAGCGGTGTCTCGGCCTCGGCAAAGCGCGACTGCGCGCAGAAGCCGCAATCCTCAGCGCACCCGCCTGACTTGGCGTTGACCAGCGAGCACATGTCGGTCGAGTCTGAGAAGCGCTCGATGCGCGCCGCCCAAGCGCGCTCGACGAGCGCTTCGATCTCAGCGTGATCCTCGACCTCGCCGAGCTTGAGCGCTTGCTCGCGGGTTATCAAGGGCGGCATCTAGGGCGACCTCCGGTCGTACTCGGTGGCGGTGGAGTCATGGACGAATACCCGACGGTGTCTGACAGTACCGCAAGGGGTCGCACGAAGGCCGGCGCGAGGTGCCGATAAGATCGCACGGATGAGTCTCGGCAGCGGCGGTGGAGGGCGCTTGCTCGCCGTGAGCGATCTGCACGTCGCCCACCCGGAGAACCGAGCGATCGTCGAGCGCATGCGGCCGGAGCGCGATGGGGACTGGCTGATCGTGTGCGGAGACGTGAGCGAGAGCTTGGCGGACTTTCAGTGGGCGCTGGGACTGCTCGGCGAGCGGTTCGCGAGGGTGCTGTGGGCTCCGGGCAACCACGACCTCTGGACTCTCCCCGACGAGCAGCCGGCTCTGCGCGGCCAGCGGCGCTACCTGCGTCTGGTGGACATCTGCAGATCGCTCGGGGTGCTCACGCCCGAGGACCCGTATCCGGTGTGGGAAGAGGAGGGCGGTCCGCTCACGGTAGCCCCCTTGTTCCTGCTCTACGACTACTCGTTCGGCCGCAACATCGCCTCGACCAAGGAGCAGGCGTTGGCGCTCGCGCACCGGGCGGGAGTCGTGTGCAGCGACGAGTTCCTGCTGCATCCAGACCCGTTCCCCACGCGCGAGGCGTGGTGCCACGCGAGGGTTGGCCACACCGAAGCGCGCCTTATGGAGTGTGAGCCCGATGTCCCGCTCGTGATGGTCAACCACTTCCCGCTGATCGACGATCCTACGAGAGCGCTCTTTCATCCGGAGTTCGCGCAATGGTGCGGCACCACGCGAACCGCCGACTGGCATCGCCGCTTCAACACCGCGGCGGTCGTGTACGGCCATCTGCACATCCCCCGCACGACCTGCCACGACGGGGTCAGGTTCGAGGAGGTCTCGCTTGGATATCCGCGCGAGTGGCATCGCCGTGCCGCGGCCAAGCCGGTGCTGCGCACGATCGCCTCCGAGAGGCAGGCCAAGTGATCGAGCTGCTGCTGCCGGCCGGCGTAGTCGCGGTGGAGACCCGCGGCGAGCTGGACGCCAAGCTCTTCCCCGAGGAGCATGCACTGATCGGCAATGCCGTCGAGAAGCGCCGGCGCGAGTTCACGACGGCGCGTGCGTGTGTTCGCGCGGCGCTCCAGAAGCTCGGCCTCCCCGCCGTCCCGGTCCTTAGCGGCGAGCGCGGCGAGCCGCTATGGCCAGAGGGAGTGACGGGGAGCATCACCCACTGCCAGAGCTACCGCGCCTGCGCACTGGCGCGGTCGAGCGAGATCCTGACGATCGGGATCGACGCCGAGCCGAACGAGGCGCTGCCCGACGGCCTGCTCGCGGATATCGCCAGACCTGAGGAGCTGCCCGAGCTGCGGCGGCTCAGCGCAGAGCGTCCAGACGTTCACTGGGACCGCCTCCTGTTCAGCGCAAAGGAGTCCGTCTACAAGGCGTGGTTCCCGCTGGCCAAACGCTGGCTCGGCTTCGAAGATGCGAGCATGACCTTCGATCCGGGCGCATCCTCGCTCACCGCGCGTCTCCTGGTCGCGGGCCCTGTACTGGCCGGCCGCCCGCTGAGCGGCTTCTCGGGAAGATGGATGGTGAGCGACGGCCTGATCCTGAGCGCGATCGCCGTGAGTGTCGCCTGATGTCTGTCATGCTTGCGCACCGATGAGCCCTCAGTTGGATCCGCAGGCCCAGGCGCTGCTCGAAGTGATGCGAGCCGCCGGCGCTCCGCAGCTCTATGCGCTCCCCGTGGAGCAAGCGCGCGAGCAGGCGAGGGCGGCGTTCGTGACCAGGGGCGAGCCGATTCCGCTGCACAGCGTCGAGAACGTCTCCCTGCCCACGCCTCACGGCGCCTTGGGCCTACGCCTGTATCGTCCCGCCGACGGCGTTCTGCCCGTCGCCCTGTTCTTGCACGGCGGCGGCTGGACGCTCAACGACCTGGACACGCACGACCGGCTGTGTCGCCGTATCGCGCGGCGCTCGGGTTGGCTGATCGCCGCCTTGGACTCCCGCAGGGCGCCAGAGCACAAGCATCCGGCTGCCCTGGAGGACGCGCACTGGGCCTATCGCTGGCTGCTCGACAACAGCGAGCGCATCGGGACCGACGCCGCGACCGTGGCGCTCGTGGGCGAAAGCTCGGGTGGCGCCACCGCGGCCAGCCTCACGCTGCTGCTGAGGGATCTCGGAGCGCCCCAGCCGGCGTTGCAGATCCTCGCCTATCCGATCGCCGACATGAGCGATCGCTGGCCTTCCTACAGCGAGCACGGCAGCGGCTACACCCTGGACGCGGACTTCGTGCGGTGGTCGTTGGAGAACTACCTGTCCTCTGGGCACGATCCAAGCGATCCCTATCTATTCCCTCTCTCGGCCCAGGATCTGAGCGGCCTGCCCTCCACACTCCTGCTGACGGCGGAGTTCGATCCTTTGCGTGACGGCGGTATCGCCTACGCCCGCGAGCTCGCGGACGCGAACGTCGCGGTCGAGCACGTCCACGCGAAGGACCAGATGCACGGCTTCCTGCTTCTGGATCGCGCAGTCGACAGGGCGGGAACGCTGATAGATCTCATCGCCGACGCGTTGGCCGACACCGCCTCGAAGCCCTGCCGAGCGGCTCGTGAGCTCGATGGCGAGCTGCCGGCTGGTAGCTAAGAGACCGCTGCCCGATAACCAACCATCGTTGTTTATAAACAGTACTGAATCACGGTAATCGGCATCCGGCGGGGGTCCGTCTCGTGCCGACCCAAATGCCGCAAGGCCGCTTCTGGACGTATGTTCCGTCGGGATCAATCGGGTCTCACGGGGTCATTGGTTGACAGCTGTGCGACATCCGTCTTAGTATCGCTAGTGTTGTTTCTCACCAGCCTGCGAGAAAGGTCCGGCGACGAGCATGACGGTCGAGTTGAGGGAGGGTCAGATGGGCGGTCGGGAGCGCCGCCGCAGTTCGCTCGAAGATGTGCGCGCGGGCGTGGCCGAACGGCTGCGAGCGCGACGCCCAGAGATCGAGGAGACGATCTTCGCCCGCATCCGCGAGAGTGGGTACAGCCACGTCGGCGGCGATGACCCCGAATACGTCGCAGGACTGCGCGGCGCCATCGCGGCTGCTGTCGAGCTCGGGCTCATGGGCCTAGAGATGGCGGGGGCGCCACTCGAGGGAAGTCCGTCGGCGATCGTCGAGCAGGCGCGCCGTGCCGCGCGCTTGGGCGTGAGCTTGGACACGGTGCTGTGTCGCTATATCGCCGGCCAAGCGTTGCTGGCGGAGTTCATCATGGAGGAGGCCCTTCGCAGCGGCTTCTCCGGCGACGAGGCTTCGCTGCACCGCGATCTGCGCCGCACGCAAACCCCCCTCCTGGAATTCCTCACGGCCTCGGTGATCCAGGCGTACGCCGACGAGATCGACCGGGTCGCACATTCACCCGAGCAGCGTCGCGGCGAACTCGTTCGGGGTCTGCTCGCCAGCAAACAGCTTGACATAGCCGTGCCCGCGGAGCTTGGCTACGACTTCGATGCGTGGCATGTGGGCGTGATAGCGGCTGGCCCCCGCTCGGCCGACTTCGTGCGAGGCGCGACCGCGGCCGTCGGTCGGGAGTGCCTCTCTGTAGCGGACGGTCAGCGCGCGATATGGGCCTGGTTAGGTCGTCGGGTGAAGCCGACGACCGCCGATATCGAGCGCATCGCAGGCGAGCGACTCCCAGGGGTCCGGGTCGCGATGGGGGAGCCGCGATGGGGGATCGAGGGATGGCGTTTGACCCATAGGGAAGCCCAAGCGGCGCTGCTGGTCGCTCGACATGGGCAGCCGGCTCTCGTGCGCTGCTCCGATGTCGTGCTGGAGGCCGCGGTGCTGCAACACGACGCGATGACAACCTGCTTGGTGGAGACCTTTCTCTCTCCGCTCGACGGGCTGGTCTACCGTGGGCAGACGGCGCGCGACACGCTTCGCGCTTATTTCGATGTGAAGCGCAATGTGTCTTCGACCGCCCAGCGATTGGGCGTGGTGCGGAACACAGTTGAAAGTCGCTTGCGCGAGATCGAGGAGAGACTCGACCGACCGCTCCACGCTTGCTCGGCACAGTTGGAAGTCGCGCTTCGCTTGGAGGCTCTCAACGAGGACGATACCGATACAGAGAAGACGAGGCATTTAGCGGCAAAGTGGTCGAATGTGGCCGGACGGAGCGCGATCCGTGGCTGGGTTGAGCAATCTGCTCAATCTCCGAGAGCGAGGTTGAGCACATTGGCCAGCCACAGCCGTGTTATGCGCTAGTACGATTTTCAGGAGACATCCGCGACGATCTTGTGTGCACTGGATCGCGTCTCTGTGTTCACCTCGTACGCTACCAGTGAAAGATTGGGACATGATCTGTGGTTCGCTCTCCTCTTGCGCGTATGGTAAAAAGAAGCTCTTGTCGATGCACGATTCGCCTTTTTTTAGCGAATTTCGTACGCAGGAGAGCGCTTATCGTTTTGGCGACCGATGAGACTCCACGCCAAACTGGACTCTCGATCGGTTGCCGCTCCAAGGCGGCGTAGCGAGCGCGAGACGATCACACGGGACCGCTTGGCCGAACGACACTTCGCATTGCAATATGCCAACGTCGAGGAGCCCGCCAACTTGGAGCTCGCGGCCCTCGATCCCTTGCTGCGAACGCTGCTGTTCACCGATGGCACCGTGACGCGCGCACTGGAAGCTCAGATGCTGTGCGACGTGGCCGTCGAGGTTGTGGAACAGTCGAGGACGACCTTGCCGCCACAGGCCGCCCTTCACCTCGAAGCGAGCGAGGCAGCCGGTTGTCTGCGGCGACGTGTGACGATGGGCGCTCAGAAATCCATCCCGGCGGTCTGGGCGGAGTCTCACATTCTCCCAGACAGATTGCCGGCTCCATTCTTGGGACTTCTGGAGAGTACGCCAAACGGGATCGGCGGATCGATTGAACACGCTCAGATTGAGAGTCGGCGCGAGCTGCTTTGGTTCCGCCTGGGATGTCCACCCCCCTGGGCCACGGCTCCGGAGCCGACGAGCGCGATCGTCCGACTATATCGGATAGTAACCAATGGGCGACCGGCGTTGCTGATATGTGAGGCGTTCGCCGTCGAGCGGCAATTCGGCGTATACCGTCCAGTTGGGACCGGAGCAACGCGGGATCGGGCCGGCGAAATTGCCGTGAGCTCTTCGGAATGAGTCGTCGCGATCACTGCAACGTCAGCCTGCTAATTGATGGCAACGTCGAAGCTGGTCGCGGAGCGAAGGTTGCCTATGTAACTTCGAGTGAGTCTCTCACTTATGAGCAGCTGCGTCGGCAGGTCAACCGCATGGGCAACCTGCTGCGGGAGCTCGGTGTGCACCGCGAGCAGCGCGTGCTGCTCGTGCTCGACGACACCACGGCCTTTCCGATCGCGTTTCTCGGCGCGATGCGGATCGGCGCTGTGCCGGTGCCGGTAAGCGTGCTCGACACGCCGGAGCACTTCCGCCACTTTGTCGAGGATTCCTACGCCGAGGTGATCGTGTGTGAGGCGGCCGTGTTGGAGACCTTGCAGAGCGCTCTTTATGGCTGCAAAGTCCAGTATCTTGCACACTCCGCGCACCAGGATGGCGTGATCGAGCTAGACAGTGCGCTCGGAGCCCAGAGCGAGGAGCTCACCGCGGTCGCCACCCATCCCGACGACATGGCCTTCTGGCTGTACAGCTCGGGTTCGACGGGCGCGCCGAAGGGCGTCGTTCACCTGCACCGCAGCGTAGAGGTGACTTGCGAGACGTTCGCCAAGCAAGTGCTCGGTATCGACGAAGAGGATCGGATCTTCTCGACGACAAAGCTCTACCACGCTTATGGCCTGGGCAACGGCCTTTCGTTCCCGCTTTACTTTGGCGCCACCGCCGTCCTGCTCGACGGTCCACCGAGGGCCGAGTCGCTGCTGCGCACACTGCGCGAGCAGCGCCCAACCGTTCTCTGTTCCGTGCCGGCGCTGTACGGTCTGCTTGCCGAGGATCCCGACGCCGACGATGCCCTTGATTCCGTGCGACTGTGCATCTCGGCGGCCGAGCCGCTGCCTGCGCGCACCTTCGAACTGTGGCGCGAGCGCTTCGGCCTCGAGATCGTGGAGGGGATCGGCTCGACCGAGATGCTGCAGGCCTACTGCTCGAACCGGCCCGGCGAGGCCGCTCCCGGCACGACCGGTCGCGCTGTGCCGGGCTATGAGCTGCGACTCGTCGACGAGGCCGGGGCGGTGCTCGACGGCCCGGCGGTGGGCGCTCTGGAGGTGCGCGGTGACTCTTGCGCAGCGTTCTACTGGCACGAGCACGAGAAGGCCAGACTTCGTATGCGCGGCGAGTGGTACGCGAGCGGCGACCGCTTTGAGCGGCGCCGTGATGAGACCTACGTATACCTCGGGCGTACGGACGACATGTTCAAGGTCGGTGGCTTGTGGGTGTCGCCCGTGGATATGGAGAATGTGCTGTTGGAGCACCCGTCAGTAGCGGGGGTCGGCGTCGTTGGTGTCAGGATCGAGGATCGCACGCGGATCGTCGCGTTCGTGGAGTGCGCCGATGGAGTCAGCGGCGAAGATGAGCTCGAGCAGGCGTTGCGAGCTCGCTGTGGAGAGCGCCTACGCGAGCACGAATATCCCCACATTGTGCGGTTTCTCGACGCATTGCCGCGCACGCTCACGGGCAAGCTGCAGCGTTTCGAGCTGCGCAAGCTGATCGAGCGGGAGATCGCACCGGCGCCAGATCGGTTGCAACCTTACGGGGAGGGTTCGTCGCCGGCGACACGCGTCGCAACAACGCAGGTGTCGCGCGTGGCAGAAGCGCAGGCGCCCGAGCGAGCGCCAGCGCCACGCGGGCCCAAGCTCGGGATGTTGGCCGCGCTGAAGCACAGGCTGAGGAAAGCGCCGACCCGTCGGGGAGCATCTGGCTCTCCGAAGTTCGAAGGCATGCCCGAGGCGAAGCGAGACAACGCCATGCTCGAGCTTGTCATCGCCCATGTGGTCGGGGTGTTGGGCCACGGCTCTGCGGCGGCAATCGACCCTGTGCGTGACTTCAAGGGGCTTGGCCTGGACTCGGTTGGGGCCGTCGAGCTTCGTAACCGCCTGAGCCATGCAACAGGGATCAAGCTGGCCTCCACACTTGCATTCGACCATCCGACACCGATCGCGGTGGCAGAGTTCCTACGTTCGCGCGTCGAGGGTCGCGAGCACAGCTCCAATCGCTCGCTGCGTGCGTTGGCGTATACCGATGAGCCGATCGCGATTGTTGGTATGAGCTGTCGCTTCCCCGGCGGCGTCGGCTCGCCCGAGCAGCTGTGGGAGATGGTCGCGTCGGGCGCCGATGCAATAGCGGGGTTCCCTGACGATCGAGGCTGGGATCTGGATGTGCTGTTCGACCCCGATCCAGATCGGGTGGGCACCAGCTACGTGCGTGAAGGCGGATTCCTATACGACGCGGGCGAGTTCGACCCGACATTCTTCGGGATCGGTCCTGGCGAGGCGTTGGCGATGGACCCTCAGCAGCGGCTGATGCTCGAAGCCAGTTGGGAGGCGCTGGAATCGGCGTGGATCGATCCGCGATCTCTAAGAGGAAGTCGCACCGGTGTGTTCGCGGGTGCCATGTATAACGACTATGTCCACGGCGTCGACAGGCGGGCCTCGGCTGAGGTTGAGGGCTATCTCAACGTTGGCGGCGCCTCGAGTGTGGTGTCGGGCCGCGTTGCATACACCCTGGGGCTCGAGGGCCCGGCGGTGACGGTAGACACTGCGTGCTCGTCCTCGCTCGTGGCGGTCCATCTGGCTTGTCAGGCACTCCGCGCCGGCGAGTGCACGCTGGCGCTGGCCGGCGGCGTGACCGTGCTGTCCACAGCGGAGGTGTTTGTGGACTTCAGTCACCAACAGGGCTTGGCGCGAGATGGGCGGTGCAAGTCGTTTGCGGATGCCGCCGACGGTGTCGCCTTCTCGGAGGGGATCGGTATCGTGGCGCTCGAGCGACTCTCCGACGCGCATCGCCTGGGTCGTCGGGTGCTGGCGGTCATCCCCGGGAGCGCGATCAACCAGGACGGCGCGAGCAACGGCCTGACTGCGCCCAGCGGCTCCTCCCAGGAGCGTGTGATCCAGCAGGCGCTTGCGGCCGCCCGTCTCTCGGCGGCGGACATCGATGCGGTGGAGGCTCACGGGACGGGAACGACGCTGGGAGACCCGATCGAGGCCCAGGCTCTGATCGCCACGTACGGGCAGAATCGTCCCCAGGCGCAGCCGCTCTGGCTCGGATCGGTCAAGTCGAACCTCGGTCACACGCAGGCTGCGGCGGGTGTGGCCGGCATCATCAAGATGGTGATGGCCCTCCACCATGAGCGGCTGCCAAAGACCCTGCATGTGGATGAGCCTTCGGGGGAGGTTGATTGGTCTGCTGGTGCGGTGTCGTTGTTGGTTGAGGAGCAGGAGTGGGGGCGTGGTGGCGAGCCGCGTCGTGCTGGTGTGTCTTCGTTTGGGATTAGTGGCACGAACGCGCACGTCATTCTGGAGGAAGCGCCGGTCCTCGAGCGCGGGCTTGACGAGGGCATCCCCACGGGTGATGGTGATGGTGTGTTGGCTGGTGGTGGTGGGTTTGTTGGGCTTGGTGGTGGTGTGTTGGGTGGTGGTGTTGTTCCGTGGGTGCTCTCTGGTCGTGGGGATGCTGGTTTGTGTGGGCAGGCTGAGCGGTTGTGTGGGTTTGTTGAGGGTGATGTGGGGTTGGGTGTGGGTGATGTGGGGTTGTCGTTGGCTGGTCGTTCGGTGTTTGAGCGTCGTGCGGTTGTGTTTG
>JBAQGH010000070.1:0-7427 GCA_049287685.1 Solirubrobacteraceae bacterium
GGACTGCCCGGCGAGGGTGGCGATCATCCCCGGCACGACGAGCAGCCGAAGCGGCCAGTCGAGCCAGTCGAGCGCTACGCCAGCGAGCAGTGTCGCCACGAATCCGGTGAGCCCGCCGAGAACCGCACCCGTCTTGCCGTGTGAGCTCGCCGCGAGCAGCGCGACAAGCGCGGCGACGATGCCGGCGACCACCATCGAGCGCTGGCTCAGTACCAGCACCCCGATCAGAGAGCAGAACGCCCAGCACAGCCAGTCCAGCGGCACGCCACCTGGGACCGGCAGGCGCCGACCGTCGATCGCGTAGATCCGCCGGTCCGGCGTGAAAATCCGCTGGTAGCTGCGGATTGGGTGGGTGGAGTCACTCATGACCGGCTCCCCTCACCCGAAGATCTGCTTGCCGATTGCTTCCGCGGCGGTCGCGATCTCACTCGAGGCGAACACCATCCACGCCACCGCGATCGCCGCGCAGAGGAACACGACCAGCTCGGAGTACCGGCGGTTAACTAGGAACATCAGGCTGACGACGCCGACGATCCCGCCGTACAACTCGGTGGCGTAACCCTTCAGCAGATTCGCCACGTTCTGCCCGACGTCGTTGCCGGACGCGAACGCCGCGACCGGGAACATCATCAGGGCACACACCGCCAACAGGAGGGCGAGCAGCCCGACGTGTCTCTTCTGTGACACTTCCATCACCGCCTTTGCGCACTCGTTGATTTGGTGCTGGCGGGCTGCGTCGCAGTAACCGTCACACCGCTTGTGGTGGTCGGTACGCGGGATTCCGTGTGCAGCATTGAGAGCGCGCCGCGAATAAGCAGCAGCAGCACGCATCCCCACAGCAGTACACGGGCCGTTGTACGAGCCAGCCGTTTCACACCTTCGGTCTGTGACCGAGCGAAACGGCGCTGGCTTTCACTCTCTGAGGCCCTACGTGAATCGAACATAGGGCGACGGTAAGCGGCGGGTCAGGGATTTACCACAACTGCTACTAGCTAGTAGATGATCGTTTACACATAGGTTTAAAGCGATGGCTTTAAACCTATGTGCCGCGAGCGGATAATTAACAAAAAAAGAGGGGGCCTCCCTGCGCCAAACGGCGCGGGAGACCCCCTCTAGACGGGCTTATGGACGAACTGCGGCGGCTGCTATGCGGCGAGTCCTACGAGATCGGCCAGCTCGTCTATCTGGCCACGGATGCTGGCGAGCGTCTGCTCAAGCAGACGACAGGCGGAGTAGTCAGCCAGTGAATACAGCACGGAGTTGCCGTCACGGCGGCGAGTCACAATGCCGGCACGGTGAAGAATGCACAGGTGACGGGAGACGTTTTGCGGCGTGCTCGGCATTTTGTCGCAAATCTGTTGCACCGGAGTCTCACCACCCTCCAGCAACGTCAAAAGTTGCACACGGGTCGGGTCGGCGAGTAGCGCGAGGCGGCTCGTGACGAGATCCACAACAGGCTCTGTCCAAGTTCCGGTCATCATTCGACTAACCCCTAACGTCCTAGATACTGGAACTGCGTCCGTTGTCTTTGTCCGACCTGTGACTCGGAGTGGGGACGTTGGGGTCCGACCACCACGTAAAGACTGGGACGGCGACCGGCCGGATTGGTCGCGATTACGCTCTCGCGCGAGCGAGACGGTTTCCTGGGCGGTTCAGATCGGCGAGTCATCAAATGCGTCGCCCGCGCGCGGTGGAGCGGGGCGCGAGCCGCCCGCGCTGGTCGCCGCGGCCGTCGCAGTCGGGCGGCGTGAGGCGCGGAGGGGTGGGACTGGATGGGTCGCGGTAGAGACGCCACGCGCCAAGCGGCGAGGATCGCGAGCACAGCCACAGCTACAGCGCACGACGCCCGGATCAAGCGACGCCGGTAAGGACCCTGGACGTCATCGAAGCTGACTGCCAGCGGCTCGTCGTCGCCCTCACTGTCGGGAGGTGGACTACTTGGCTCCATACAAGGGAATGTGGCCCGCGGCCCGCGGGGAACAACCAACTTTTGCGATTGCGTGGCGCGCTCAAGAGCTGGGACCAACACACGCCGGCCGCCGCGAGCCGGCGACGAAAGCCGAGCTCAGCCCGCGGCGGAAAGCCACAACGAGGACGTTCGGCGCTCGCCGATGCGCGCGTGAGCTCAGGGCCCGCAGGGGCGTGGCCCCTCGTTGAAGCGCTCTACGCGCAGGTCGGCGATGACTGAGGCGGGGGCCAGCCCGCAGCGCAGGCCCTCGTCGGAGATCGTCGCCAGGTCGGTCCATTGCGTACCTGACCCGCGCAGGAGAGCCGCGCTCGATTGGCCGCCGCGCAGGTAGGCGAGCGCGAACGGGCCGCGCGTGCTCACGTTCACCCAATCGAGCCGAACGTGGAGGGTTTCCTCGGTCCGCTTGAACAGCCGGTTGATCGCGGTGAACTCGGTGCGGGTCGCGGGCCGCTCGGCGAGTGCCGCCGTCGGAGCCACCACCGCGAACGTGGCGGCGGCGAGCAAAGCTATCTCGCGCGCGCGAGCTTGCGCCCGGCGGCTAGGCATGATGACGGTCTAGGTGTGGCTTGCGGTGGCGTTGTGCCGGCGCCTGCGTGCCGACGTGGATGGTCAGCGAGGTCGAGGCTTGTGGGTCAAGCCCGGAATCGTCGGCCGCATCTGCCCACGCGCAAAAGATGTAGGCGCCGCGCCGCAGCGGTTCTATGTTGCTCGTCAGTCGCCAAGGGCCGCCGGTTACGTCCTGGTCGATCAGGTGCTGGTCGTTTTCGACGGCGTAGTTGATCGGGCATCCGTGTCGGGTCGCGGTCACGCCCTCTACGACGACGTGTCGCTGCACTTCGCTCGTGGCCGTGAGATCCAGCACAAACGGCCGGCCGGACAGCGGGCGACGCGGGAGGCTGAGCTTCAGCGAGATGACCGGGGGGCGCACCTGCACCAGCAGGGACGTGGAGGCTGTGACCGGCCCGCCGTCAGTTTCGATCAGCCCGGCGGGTTCCTCCAACCAGCCGCAGAGGATGTAGGCGCCTGGGGTGGGCGGGGTGAAGTCGGTCGAGCCGCTCCAGTCGCCGACGTTCCCTCCTTCGAGGAGGTGGCCGGGCGTCAGCGTGGTGCCCTGATCGGCTGCCGGCGTAGACGCGCAGGGCACGCCGGGATTGTTCGCTGCCACGACGGCCAGGGTGGGCTCTTCGCTGACGGCGCTCCAGCTGACCCGCCCGCCGATTTCCTGCACTGGCGCCGAGGGCACGGCGAGCGTCATCGAGTCCGCCCAGCCAGCAGCCGGGACCACGAGTGCGGCGACCGCCGCGATCGTCAGGACCGCGAGCCCACGCCGGCCACGACGTTTGGGTGCTTTGTTGGTGTTCATCTAATCCTCCGTTCGGTGACTCTCGGGGCCGCGAAAAATCGGGCCCTATATGGAGGACTGCAGGCTGCGGCTCGCGCGCGACAGCTAATGTTGCGCGCCGGCCAACGCGCGTGGCGAGGTGCGCTCGCCGCAGATTTACAACCGGAACCCGCCGCTGATTCTCTACTTCGCATCTCGGGCGCGCGTCAAGTTCCTCATCCTCGATCGAGCGCTCGAGATGACGCTGTCGCCTAGCGTGCTACGCTGTGCGACATGAGGACCGTTACGCATCGCGAGATGCGAAACCAGAGTGGTGACATCCTGCGTCAGGTCGCCGACGGCGAGACGATCCAGGTCACTAATCACGGCCAGGTGGCAGCGCTGATCGTTCCACCGAGCACCGATACGCTCGCGGACCTCGTATCGCGCGGGCAAGTGCGAGTGGCGCGACAGGCGCCCTCTAGCTTGCGATCGGTCGTCCGGCGCAAGAGCACGACCTCAAGCCAGGCGATCGTGGCCGATGTCCGCGGTCGCTGGTGACGATCGCCTACCTGGATACCTCAGCCGCGATGAAGCTCGTGCTTGACGAGCCGCAGTCCGACGCGCTGACGGTGGAGCTGGCCGAGCGGGACGACCGGCGGCTGGTCTCCTCATGGTTGCTGCACACTGAGATGCACTGCGCCGCAGGGCGTCACCCTCAAGACGTCGACCTCGAGGCGGTGCGGGCCGTGCTCGATTCCGTGAACTTGATCGACCTCACGCGCGGGGACCTGCTCGCAGCCGGCACCCACGCGCCGCTGAGATCCAACGACGCTATCCACCTCGCCGTCGCGCTCAGGGTCGGTGCGGATGAGATCGTCACGCACGACGGAGAGCTCGCTGAGCGGGCGAGCGCAGCCGGCTTGCCAGTGCTGTCACCAGGAACCGCCTTCGAGCGTTGACCACCTCGCCCATTGCGCCTGTCGCCGCTCACGCTAGTTGCGAATATGAGGCGCAGTTGGGAACGCTAGTCGCGGGCCGTAAGACCCGGGCACAAAGGGCACGCGGCGTGTCAGCGATCTCTTTGGTCAGTTGGCCGGTGCGATCGCGCAGCCATTTTGTTCGGCGGCGCTTCGCAGGTCGCTATCCCAAGTGACGAGCGTGACCGGGCCGCTGGCCGACAGGGCGCTTGCCAGATGGACAGCGTCGTAGCCTCGCAGGGCGAACCGTTCGGCGAGATCGCCTGCTTGGCTTGCGAGCTGGGCGTCCACGGCTATCCGGGAGAGTTTGCCCTGGATCGACTCGAACTCGGCCAGCGCGCTCTTGTGCGCGGCCGGGGTGAGGCGTCCCGCGCGCAGGGCCGCGCCGAGAGCGGCACGGCCCTCGGGGTAGGAGAAGATGCTCGACGCGGCGGGGTTCGAGCTCGTCCACAGTTCGTCGGCGACGCTCGAGCCTTCCTCGGCAACGATGAGCTTGACGAGCGCCGAGGTGTCGAAGTAGAGGATCAGCGGCGTTGCTCTGCGACTAGCTCTGACACCGACCCGCTGGCTTTGGCCTTTGCCGGGCGCTCGGTGCGCGGTCCGGTCGGCGGCGTCACAAGGCCGCGCCTGACCAAATCATCAAGCGGATCGACGGCACCGACGGCAGACAGCCGGGCGATCGGCTCACCGCGGCGCGTCACAACCACCTCAGCGCCACCCTGAACGTGCTCCAGATGCTCGCTGAGGCGATCATGAAGCTCACGCACTCCAACCTCATACGTCTGCGACTGTAGCGTCATGCGCCTATTCTAGCAGCTACATTGGCGTTCGCGGCTCGACCGGCGCGCGAACTCTGTGGGGCGCGTTTGCGAGCATTCGCGACTACGCCTCATATTCGCAACTAAGCGTGAGCGGCAACATCTAGCGGCTGTTCAGCGGCGAACTGCGACGCGGATGGTGCGACTTTCGTGGCTTGCGAAGGGGTAGCTGCCGTTGCGCACGGCGATCGCGCGGAACGCCCACTTGGTGCCTGGTTCGAGGGTGAAGGCGTAGCGGTACTTCCACTTTCCGCGGCTGTTGGTGTCCACGAGCTGAAGCTCGCGCCACCGGCCGCCGTAGTTGATCTGCACCTGGACTTCCTCCCCGCCGGGCGGTATGTAGCCGCCCGTGAGCTGCCCGGAGAAGTTGAAGAACTGGCCAAGGCGAACGCCGCGAGGGGCGTGTATCGAGACGGTCGCGGGGACGTTCTCGTGAAAGTCGAGCGTCGCCGCTGGCACCGTGTCGAGGGTGTGCGAGTAGAACGCGACCTGCAGCAGCCGGGAGGGGCCGGCGGGCGCCTTCAGTGACCACGACCCGTCGCTCGTCGTGGTTGCCGTGGCGAGCTGGGTTGTGGCGGCGGAGCCGATGATCTGCTGCAGGAGCTTGACCTGTGCGTCGTTGATCGGCGCTCCGTTCGAGCTCGTCAGACGACCTGTGAGAGTGAGCGCGGTGTGACCGGGCTTACGGGTGAAGCTCGTCGCCTCGCCCGAGGTTGCGGTGAGCTTGGCGGCTTCCTCGCAGGGAGTACCGTTGCACGCCCCCCGTTCGACTGGCGAGACAGCCGGCGTGAACACGGCGGCATGGTTGACGGTGCTCAGCGTGCCCGAGTAGACCGTCGCCACGTCTCCAGCGGCGTCTTCGACTTCGATCGTGACCGCGTGCGTGCCGTCGGGAAGCCCGGCCGTGTTGATTTCCGCGTGGACGGCCGTTTCGGTCGGGCATGGCTGGGCGTAGTTGAACGCACGGACGCCTTCGAGGCTCCCGGTCGAGACGCACTTGCCTTCGTTCAGGTTCGGGGTCGCTGCCCACACCTGCTGACCGTCGACCTTCGCTCGCGTCTGATAGACCCCCGGTCCGGGGTCGGTGGCGTTGAAGTCGAGCGTGCCTGTGCCGGTGACGCTCGCGCCGAGGAGCGTGCCGCTGAAGCCTGACGCGGCCGGGGTCACGTTGGTCGAGAGGACGATCTGCGCGCTTGTGATGTTGGCTTCGGCTGCCTCGTTACCGTTGCCTTCGTCGGGGTTGAAGTTCTCAGCGGGACAGATGCCTTCGCTGTTGGGGAAGCAGTACGCCGTCTCGTACAGTTCGCTCGCCCCGCTGGCCGTGATCGGCACGATCCGTTCGTAGCCGTGGCAGCCAGGGTTTTCACAGATCGCAAGCGTGACCGGCTGTTCTTTGACCTTGGTGGCGACCAGCGCACCGCCGTCGCGGGCCTTCATCTGGAGCGCGAGCACGCCGCCCGCGATCGTGGCCCACCGCGGCGGCTTGTATCGCCATGTTTGGCCGGAGGCCGGTTTGGTGCCGTCCCACCCGGCGGCATACACCACGAGCCCGCCACCGTTGTAATACCTTTCGCAGTTGTCGAAGGGCATCTCGTCGTAGCCGTAATTCTCTTCCCCTTCCCAGCCTTCGAGGGCAGCGATGTATTCGGAGCCACCGAAGGAGCACGAGCGCTGCACCAACTCACCCGCATGTGCCGCCGAGATCGGAGCGAGCAACGCCCAGCCCACCAAGAACAACGCGCTCGCCAAGAGCGACACGGCAGCGAGCCGACCACGGCTCGACGTAAAGAAGCGGAGAGAGGGTTGGGTGTTCATCGTCGTGGGATTCCTTTCCAAATCCGGTGGTCGCTGGCTCTCAGCGGCCGAAATATTTGAGGCTGCTTCCGCCCCCGGTCGGTGTCGGCGTCGAGGACTGGCCTTCGCCCTGCGCCGATTCGCTGCTTGTAGCTGTGCTCGCTGTGCTCGCCGCTCGCGTCGCCGTGGTCGTGGCGGTTGGGGAGTCGCCGATCGCGAGATACCGATCCGCGCGGCTGGGTGGCCGTGAGCTTCGCGGCCGATCAGCGCTGCGCGCAGTCTTGGGCGCCGCTTTCGGGGAGCCGGCCTTAGTGGCGGGCAGCGCCCCAGGCTTGCTGGCCGGCGCGATGCTGGTGGCGGCCGGGACTGTGGTGCGCGCGAGCGGACGCGAGACGCGATGGTGTGTGGTCGTGTTTGGGCCCTGAAGGGAGTGGATGGCGCTGACGCCGGCACCAGCGACAGCGACCAGGCCGACGCCGGCTGCGACGACGACCTTCGCGCCGGCTCCGCCGCCGAGCATCAGCCCGGCCCGCTCGGCGCTCGCC
>JBAQGH010000071.1:0-5319 GCA_049287685.1 Solirubrobacteraceae bacterium
CTCCATCCCTGCGGCGCTCGATCCGCTCGCGCACATCCTCGACGTCGGCCCACCAAGCACGGGCCTCGGAAGCTCGTGGCATCGGCGGCGATGCTAACAGCGCCCGCGGCGGCTAAATGAGCCATCGCGACAAGCTTCACCGACTTTGCGAGAAGCTTATTCCCAGCGCCCAGCCTGATGCCCAGAGACAGCGGCCAAGCGGCCACAGAGATCTAATGTCCGGCGACGGCAGCCACGAAGTTCGCGACCGCTTCTGCTTCCTTGCCCTGATACAGCTGCGCCGGCATGTTGCCGTTGCCGCGCGCGCGGCCTTCGGCGATCGCATTCAACACCAGCGCCCTGCGACCGGCTTCGGTCGGTATCTCCGAGCCGAGCCTGACGTCGAGATTGGGGCCGGTCCGTCCCACGGAGTTGGCCCCCGAGAGCGTGTGACAGAACGCACAGGTGTCGGAGAAGAGCACGCGACCGTGCTGCTCCTGAGCATCGAGCTTGACCCCGCCGACCGCTTCTCTGGCCTTGTTGTTGCCGTTATTGGTCAGCACGATCACCGGCACGACCAGCCCGAACGCGAATGCGAGCGCGACGAGCAGGTACACGGCCCGCAGGCTCGTCTTCGATTCGGTGTTTTGGGCGTCGCCCTCCCCACCCGACCCACCTCGCCGCATGGCGACGAAGAACACACCGAGGCCGACCAGGACCCAGAAAGCAATGACTGCGTAGATCATCGGGTCGGCACGATACATGAGCACCCGGCTCGGAGTGCTTCTCACGGCGCCCGAGCCGGGAAGCCCAAGCGCGGCTGCGTCAAGCTCTGCCGCGCGACCCGTCGCGCTTCTCAGCAGATATCGCGAGAACCGGGCTTTCCGATGGCGCCGGCGCTTTAGATGTGAGCTCTCTTCATCTGCCTTTAGGACAGACCTAAGTTCGGCGCTACGCTGGTAGAAGGCCCAAGTCTCGGAGAACTGGACGTGCCCACATGAACATCCTGCGCCGCCTCCCCCTCTCTCGCCTGCTGCTGTTGTGCGGGGTCGTTGTCGTTGTCGGGATCGGCGCGACCGCGCTCGCCCTGGCCGTCGGCACCGGCCCGACGCCGCCGCCCAAGCCCCTAGCCGATGCGATCCACGACGCCTTCGCGGCGCCGAAGGTCAGCGGCGTGAGCGCACGCATCCAGTTCACCAACCACCTGCTCGAAGGCGCCAATCTCGCCACCGGCGGTGGCGAATCCAGCCAGTTGAGCTCCAGCCCGTTGATCTCCGGGGCCTCGGGACGCCTGTGGATCGACACGGAAGGCCACGCCCGCCTGGAACTGCAATCCGAGGAGGGCGACACGCAAATCCTCTGGGACGGCAAGACCGCCGAGCTGTACGACGCTTCGACGAACACTCTCTACCGCTACACCCCCACATCGCAGTCGACCGGTACCGGCGAAGCCGGCTCGCAGACGTCCTCCGGTGGCAGCCCTCGGTCAGAGACGGGCACGAACACCCGTGGCACACCGACGGTCGGCGAAATCGAAGAAGGGCTTACGCACGCCGGTAAGCACGCCAACATCTCCCCCGCCACACCCACCGATGTGGCCGGACAGGCCGCCTACACCGTGCGCCTCTCTCCTCGGGAAAACGGTGGCCTGATCGCCGGCGCCGAGCTGTCGTGGGACGCGACCACCGGAGTGCCTTTGCGCGCCGCGATCTACTCGACCGACAGCTCCTCCCCGGTCATCGAACTGACGGCCACAGAAGTCTCGTACGGGCCAGTCGAAAGCTCGACACTCGACTTCACCCCGCCGGCCAACGCGAAAGTCGAGGAAGTCACGCTTCCAAAGAAGCAGGACTCGGACGCCAGCGGGTCGTCCTCGGGAGAAAAGCCACACGTGAGCACCCACGGCCAGGGCCTAGGCGCGATCGTCCTAGCCGAAAGCCCCGTCAAGGCGGGCGCCAAGGAATCTGAAGCATCGCTGCCGGGAGGCCTACAGAAGGTGGACATCAACGGCACAACCGCCTCGGAGCTGCCGACCCAGCTCGGCACGCTCTTGAGCTTCGAGCGCGCCGGGGTGCGCTACCTGCTCGTCGGTTCGGTCACGCCCAGCTCGATCGAGGCGTTTGCGCGAGGCTTGTGATCACTCTGCGGGCGGCGGTGGATCGTCGTTCCTGGCATGACTGACGTCCCGCCCACCCCGCGTGGCGTGCTTGGCACGCGAGCGACTGAGGACGCCGCCAGGGACGACGAGGCGCCGCCGCCGGTCAAGGCGAGAGGCCTGGTCAAGCGCTATAAGGACGTACTGGCGGTCGATCACATCGACCTGAACGTGCGCCTCGGTGATGTCTACGGCTTTCTCGGGCCCAACGGCGCCGGCAAGACGACGACGCTGCGTATGGCCCTGGGCCTGATCGCCCCCACCGAGGGCGCCGTCGAGCTGTTCGGGCGCGACCCGATGCGCGAGGGCGCACGAGCTCTGGCGGGCGTCGCCGGCTTCGTCGAGGCGCCGCGCTTCTACCCCTACATGAGCGGTCGCCGCAACCTCGAGCTGCTTGCGGCCCTTGACGGCGAACCCGCCGTGACATGGGCACACGAGGCACAGGCACAGCATCCGTCGCACAGAAAAGTCAGCGCAAACGAGCGCATCGACGAAGTGCTGGAGGTGGTCGAGCTGGCCCCGCGCGCCAAGCACAAGGTGGGCGGCTACTCGCACGGCATGCGCCAACGTCTGGGCATCGCCGCGGCACTGCTGCGGCGCCCGCGTCTCTTGATCCTCGACGAGCCGGCCACCGGCCTGGACCCGGCCGGGATGCGCGACATGCGCGCCCTCATCCGCCGCCTGGCCGGCGAAGGCATCACCGTGCTGCTCTCCAGCCACCAGCTACCCGAGGTGCAAGAACTATGCGACCGCGTCGCGATCGTCGACCGCGGCAAAGTCGTCTACGAGGGTGCCCTCTCCGACTTGCGCCGCCAAGGCGGAGCCGGCTACCGGCTGCGCACGACCGACGACGAGCGCGCACTCCCCATCGTGCGCGAGCATCCCGGCGTCGAGCACACCGCGGCGGGCGAGCACGGCGTCAGCTTCCAGGCCGACGAGCAGCACGTGGCCGCACTTTCGTTGGCGCTTGGAGCCGCCGGCATCGGCATTCTCGCGCTCACGCCCGAACTGGCGACGCTCGAGGACCTCTTCTTCCGCCTCACGGAGTCCAACGGTGCCAAGCCGGCAGCCGAGGTTGTTCTATGAGGGCGGCGCTATCCAAGCAGCCTGTTCGATGAGCAGCGTCGCGGCATCCCCCACCCTCCCGCAGGCCGCTCGCGCGCGCCGGCCCTCGACGTTCGTCGTGTACACATGGGAGCTGCGCAAGCTGCGCTCGCAAAAGCGCACCTACATGGGCTTTGGCCTCGCGGTAATCCTGCCGCTTATCTTCGTGATCGTCCAGAACGTGCACCAGCGCCACGGCGGCGGTCCCGGAGACACGATCTTCGGACGCGAGATCACACAGTCCGGCTTGGCGACGCCAGTGCTGATGCTGCTGTTCGAGTCTGTCTTCTTTCTGCCCTTGATCGCATCGTTGGTCGCCGGCGACATCGTCGCCGCCGAGGACGGCAACGGCACGCTGAAGACGATCCTCACGCGCTCGGTCGATCGCGGGCAGGTGTTCGCGGCCAAGGCGCTGGCGGCGCTCAGCTACGCCGCGGTCGCCGTGTTCCTCTCGGCCCTGGTCGCGACGGTCGGCGGCGTCGCGTCATGGGGCTTCAACCCGATCACGACCTTCTCCGGAAGCGTCGTCTCGGCGCCGGAAGGACTGCTGCTGGTGTGCGCCGCCAACGCCTGCTATCTGATCCCGCTGCTGACAGTCGCATGCGTAGGCGTGTTGTTGTCGACGGCCACCCGAAATAGCACCGCAGCGGTCGTCGGCTCGGTCGGGTTCGTGATCCTGCTGTACATCGTCGCCGGCATCCCCGGCCTGGAAGGGATCAAGCCCTACCTGCTCACCGAACAGTTCGAGAACTGGCACGGCCTATTGCGCACCCCGACCGACTGGGCTCCGGTCACACACTCTTTGTGGGTCTGCGCGCTGTACGCGCTGCCGGCGCTGATCGCCGGATATCTGGTGTTCCTGCGTCGAGACGTAGCCGGCGGCTGAGTCTCAGCTCACTTCGACCGGTAGCTCCACGGCCCCAACCTCGACCTCGCCCAACAGGCGCCGGGCTTCCTTGGGGTCGATCAGGCCGGCACCGAGCCGTCCAGTCGACTCCGCGCCGCAGGCGACACCGAAGCGCAAACACTGGTCGGGGGCGCGACCCTCGTAGCGGGCGGCGACGTAGCCGGCCAGGAAGGCATCGCCCGAGCCACGCTTGGCGACCGGCTCGCGCGGCGCTGTCTGGGCACGGCGCAGGCACGATTTCCCGTCCACGAGCACGTCGGCAACGCAGCCGTCGCCCATCGTCATGATCGCCTCGCGCGGTCCCAGCGCGACGATCTCGCGCACCGCCAGCAGCCTTTCCTCCTCGGAGGCGAACTCGTGGCCGACCAGCTCCTCGGCCTCGAGGATGTTCGGGGAGACGACATCGGGCTCGGCGCGGACCGCGTGCAGCAGCGCGTCGCCGTCGGTGTCGATCACCGTGGTGACGCCGACTTTCTGCAGGTCGCGGATCAGCTCGGCATAGATCTCCGAGGAGACGCCCCGTGGCAGCGATCCGGCCAACACCACGATCGCGGCGCCGCGCGCGAGGTAGAGCAGCTTGTCGCGAAACAGCTCGACCTCCTGCTCTGAGACAGCCGGACCGCGTTCGTTGACCTCCGTCTGCTCGCCGTTGGTTGGGTCGAGCACCGAGGTGTTGGTGCGCGACTCGTCGCGGATGCGCACGAAGTCGTTGAGGATCGCCTCCTCGGTGAGCTGCTCGACGATGTGCGTGCCGGTCGCGCCGCCGGCCAGACCGGTCGCGATCACGGGCTGCCCGAGCGCCTTCAGAGCGCGCGCGATGTTGACGCCCTTGCCGCCTGCCATCGTGCGCTGCTCGACGGTGCGATGGCGTCGTCCGAGACGGAAGTTGGGCACCGACAGCGACTTGTCGATAGCCGCGTTGAGCGTGACCGTGATGATCATCTGGTGCTCTTCATCCGCCTTCTTGCGCGAAAGCGACCGGATGGTCGTCCACACGCCCTCCAGAGGCTAGCGGACGGGCCGCGACAAAGCAGAAAAGCTGGATAAATTATCGGCCCGAAAGCGTCCAGGCAAGCTCGCGCAAGCGCTCCGCCTCGGCGCGAGCCGCCTCGGCCGGGGCGGCTCCGGTGCCGCGATAGGCATCGACGATCGAACGCGAGGCGCTGATGAGGCC
>JBAQGH010000072.1:0-69515 GCA_049287685.1 Solirubrobacteraceae bacterium
TCGTGGCACGTGCCGGCAGCGGCTCGCAGGCCGCCACCTCGATGAGCCCCACGCCCGCGCCAACGCCACCGCCGATCGCAAGCGAACCCACCCCGACGCCCGCGACGACCAGCAGCACTGGCAGCACTGCCAAATCGTCACTGGCCTCAAGCGAAGCAAGCAGCACATCGGAAAGCCCCGGCGAATCCACGACGAACGGCTCCTCGGAAGGCTCCTCCAAATCCTCGAAAGGCTCCGGCGAAAGCGAAAAGACGACGGCGGGCGCGCCGATCAAACTGCCTGCGATCAAGCACATATGGGTGATCGCGCTCTCAAGTACGAGCTTCAGCGCCGCGCTGGCCGACCCCACAGTCGACCCCTATCTGGCCAAGCAGCTCCTGCCCAAGGGCACGCTGCTCAGCGACTACGCGCTCAGCTCGAGCAGCGCGCTCGGCAATGGGATCGCGCTGCTCTCTGGGCAGAACGTGAACCTCGACACCGAACAGAACTGCTCCACCTACAGCGAACTGCAGCCGCCCACGATCAACGCCACCAGCGGCCTCGCCGAGGGCGTTGGTTGTGTCTATCCGGCAGCCGTCAAGACGCTCGCCGACGAGCTGACCGCCGGGTCGCTGACGTGGAAGGCCTACGTGCAGGACATGGAAGCGAGCGCACCGGCCGGCTCTAGCGGCGCGGCGCCAGCTGCCGGCAGCCAGGGCGGCACGACCGCCGGCTCTCCCAGCGGCACGAGCTCGACGCCGAGCGCCACCGGCACGACATCAGGGGCCGGCGCGCAGACACAGCCAACGGCCGGCGTCAGCTGCCGCCGGCCCGAACTTGGCGCCGCCGACCCCAACCACACGCCCGTTCCCGGCGACCCCTACCTCACCTATCGCAACCCCTTCGTGTACTTCGACTCGCTGCTGGGCGAAGGGGCGTGCGCCAGCAACGACGTGGATCTGTCGCAGCTACAGGCGAGCCTCGCGACACCCGCCGACACGCCGAGCCTCAGCTGGATCGTGCCCTCTGCCTGCAACGACGGCTCGGCCGCTCCCTGCGCACCGGGCTCACCGGCCGGACTCGCGCCCGTCGACGCTTTTCTGAAGGAAGTCGTGCCCCAGATTCTCGCGACCAGCGCCTACAGCAAGGAAGGCCTGATCGTGATCGTGCCCGACAGCCCGCCGATCTCGCCCGCGAGCGCCGCAAGCAAGCCGGTCGGCGCGCTCTTGCTCTCCCCATTCGTGCACAGCGGTGCGCGGGTGGCCGAAAGCTTCAACGACTTCTCGCTCCTGAAGAGCATCTCGCTGCTCTTCGGAGTCCTCCCCTTGGGCCATGCCGACGACCAAGCAACCGTGTCATTTGGCGCGACGGTCTACGGCGCAAGTGGAAAGGCGGCCAGTGCCGCCTCCACGGCCAAGAAGGCGGCCCAGGCCGCATCAACACAACCGCGGCGCCGGCCGATCCCAGATCAGCTCGATCCGGGCTCGCCGGCGTCGCACCCCGGCGGCTGAACCTCCGCCTTCATGTCAAACAACGAACGGAGACCCCCGTTGCACACACATCGACCCGTCCACCAGCGAGCTTCCCTTTGGCTCGGCGCGATCGTGGGCTCGATTGTCCTCTCGATGGCGATCGTCGCCTCGGCAGGCGCCGAAGTCGGCATCGAAGGAAGCCCGAACAACCTCACCTGCACAGGGCACATATCGGCCGGCACGCCCGAACTCGGCAGCGAAGAAGTACAGGCTCGCTATACGTTCTATTGCAACGGCCCGATCACGGGCTACCAGCTGCAGTCAAACGTGCCGCTCACCGGCTTCGAGGCAGCGCCACTCGTCACGAGCAACGCGACAAACCAGCCGCTCTCGGACACGTTCTCCTGCGGCGGCGAATTGCCGGGTTGGGCGGATAACTGCGAGGGCTCGACCAAGGCCGGCTGGGAGACGATCACCGGGCAGCTCTCGATCGGCACGGCGCTGTGCGCCGCACCGCATCTCGACCCGCTCCTGACAGTCACTGACATCTACCTCGAAAAGACCGTCCCGACACAGGCGATCTCAGGTCCATTCGACCTGGGGCGCCCGCTGCACTGCCCTGCCTCCTCCTACGTAGGCGGCACGCGTCTGGAACCGGCGACGCCGCTCCCGTCGAAGGACAAGCAGACGGGCAAGCACGGCAAAGCCAAGGACAAAAAAGCCAAAACGGAGGGCAAAGCCAAGAAGAAATAGCGCCAACGCCTGTGCCCGGGCGCCGCGAGCATGGCGTCCGGGCAACCACACAGAAAGGGCTCCACGAGAACGGACGGTTAGTGCGACATGTCTCGCGGACATGGGCAGTGCCAAACCGCGTGAGCGCGCCCTAAGAAATATCTAACCGACCGACCATGTCGACAGCGTACGCTTGGCCGGATGACCGCTACTCATCCGGCCAAGCCCCGCTGGGCCTACCCGCGCAGACCCCAACGCCGCAGAGCGGTGCTGCTGACAGTACTGGCCGTCTTGGCGCTCGCGTTCACCAGCTGTGGCACGAGCGCCAAGAGCGCTTCGGCGACCCTGCCAACGGTTGCCTTGGCCCCGCCACAGTGCGCGGACGCCGTTGCCAGAGCGCTCGGGACGATCTCCGAACACGTCTACCGCGAGCTCTCAGGCGGGCGAATAGCTCTACCGGCCGCCGAAAGAGTGGCCAGCTCGCCAGCGCTGCTCGGCGCGATCCAGGCCAAAGACCCGGCGGCGGCACGCAAGGCGTTGGAACCGTTGCTGCGCGGCCAGCTCGTGCGCGTGCGTGTGAGCCTCGCCGGACGCACGTTCGTCGAATACGGCAGCGCCAACGGGATCGCCCCTGTGAACACTCCGCTGAAGGATCTCAAAGGGCGCACCATCGGCACGGTCACGGCCGCCGAGGAGGGCGTCTTTGGATACGCCGGCACGTTGTATGCGATCACCGAAGCACAGGTCTTCGCGCGCACCGGCGGGCACTCGCTCGGCGGCTCCAGTAGCCCCGAACCAAGCAATATCCCCGAGAAAGGCGAGATCACCTATAAGGCCAAGCGCTACGCTGTCTACTCGTTCCCGGGCGCAGGCTTCCCGCGGAAGAAGCTGCGTGTCTACGTGCTCGCCCCGGTCCCACCGGCCTCCAGCTGCGCACCCACGTCGGCGGAGACGGCGATCGACGCGATCGGCGAGACAGCCAAGCGGATCTACCGCGAGGAGCAGTCCGGAGCGGCCACGCGCGCTGTGGTACGTGACTTCGAAAATTCCCGACCCTTCCAGGAAGCGGTCGCCACCGACAACCCAACAGCCGCGCGAGCCGCGATCGTGAAGTTCTTCGAAGGCACGCTGCACGTCGTGCGCGTGCGCGCCACGCTCGGTGAAAAGCTCGTCGCCGACGTCGGCGGCCCGCACGTGCTGGCGCCGATCCGCGGCGAGGTGCGCAACGCTCACGGGCGCATCGTGGGCCACTTCCTGCTGTCGGTGCAAGACGACTTGGGCTATGTGATCCTCGCGCAGCGCTTTGCCGGCGCGCAGGTGTTCCTCTATGAAAGCAAGCAGCTGCTGCTCGGCAGCTCAAGCCCAGCGCCGCTGTCGATCCCAAAGCACGGCGAAATGCTGTTCGACGGCGTCCGCTACCATACGTACTCGTTCACGGCCGAAGCGTTCCCGAAGGGGCGGCTTGAAGTCTCATTGTTGATTCCGCCGGTGCGCGGAACCTGACAGAACAGCCGGGCGGCTGCTACGGGAACGAACATCGCCGCCCGTAAGGGTGGCCCATCCCCCAAAAAACGCTCCCGAGCAGCCAGCGCCGCCGGATCAGATCATGCTCGTGGTCATCCGCTCGATCTCAGCGATCGATGTCTGACCAGCGCGCACCTTGGCGATGCCGTCGTCGCGCATACGCCGCATGCCCTGACTCATCGCCGCGGCCGCGATGTCGTCAACGGAGGCGCGGCTCAGCACCAGCGAGCGAACCTCTTCGGTGACAGACATCACCTCGTAGATACCCATGCGCCCCCTGTAACCGGTTGTGGCGCAGCGCGTGCAGCCGACCGGCTCGAACGCCTCGGACTCATACAGCCCATATTCGGCGAGCAGGGACTCGGGCGCTTTGCTCGGACGCTTGCAGTGTGGGCAAAGCGTGCGCACGAGCCGCTGTGCGACGACGCAGTCGATCGCCGAGGAGATCAAAAACGGCTCGATGCCCATGTCGATCAGGCGCCCGAGCGCGCTGGGAGCATCGCGGGTGTGCAGTGTCGAGAGCACAAGGTGGCCGGTGAGCGCCGCCTCGACCGCGATGTGAGCGGTTTCGCGGTCGCGGATCTCGCCGACCATGATCACGTCCGGGTCGGCACGCAGCATCGCGCGCAATCCGCCGGCGAAGGTCATGCCGGCCTTGGGCGCAACCTGCATCTGCTTGACCCCGGCGATACGCGACTCGACAGGATCCTCGATCGTGAGGATCGAACGACTGCCGTCGTTGACGGCCCCGAGCGCTGCGTACAGCGTCGTAGACTTGCCGCTACCGGTCGGCCCCGTCACGAGCACCGCGCCATTGGGGCGCGCGATCGCATAGGCAAAGCGATCCTGCTCGGTGCGCTGCATGCCCAGCGACTCCAAGCCGCGCACGGCCACACCCTTGTCGAGAATGCGCAGATAGGCGCCCTCGCCGTAGACCAGCGGGAGCGTCGTCACACGCACGTCGACGCGACGTCCGGAGACGGTCAGCGCGAAGCGCCCGTCCTGGGGAACGCGCCGCTCGGAGATGTCCATCTCCGACATGATCTTTATGCGCGAGATGATGCTCGTGGCCATCGAGCGCTTGAGCGTCGATGTCAGCGAGAGCACGCCGTCGATGCGGAACGAGACGTGCATGTCGCCCTCGCCGGGGTCGATGTGAATGTCGGAGGCACCCTGCTCGATCGCATCGGCGATGATCGAGTGCACGAGCTTGACGACAGGAGCATCCTTGTCGGCCTCGTCCATGACGAAGTCGGACTCGTTATCGCCGTCGTCCTCCTCGACGATCTCTTCGACCGACTGCTCCACGCGCGAGAGGCGCATGATCAGAATGTTCAGGTCCTCGATCGAAGCCGAGGCCGAGCGAACACGCCTGCCGGTGAGCATCGCGATGTCGTCGATCGTCAGCACGTTCGTGGGGTCAGCCATCGCCAGCATCAACGTGCCGTCCTCCAGGAAGCCGACCGGGACCGCCTGATAGCGACGGATCGCCTCCATGTCGATCAGGTTCACGGCACCCATGTCCAGCTCGTACACAGACAGATCGATGTATTCAAGGCCAAAGCGCTCCGCCACCACACGCGCCAGCTGGTCGTGGCGCAGAATGCCCTGCTCGACGAGGATCTGGCCGGTGGGCTTGCCTTGAGCCCGAGCGATCTCCACGGCTTCCTCGACTTTCTCGCGCGTGGCGAAGCCAAGATCCACGACCACGTCGCCGATCAGACGACCGGGACGGCCATCGGCGAGTGCTTGCATCAGTGCGTCGCGCTGGATGGTGCCGCTGCGTGCAGACTCGGCCGGCCCCACGGCAGGACGCAGCAGCGAGAGCTCGCTCACGGATGCACTGGTTGACGTAGGTCGATCCCCCACGCTTTGATGATCGGCATCCGTGAACGCCGACTTGACTGATTCCGCGGGGTTTCTCAGCGAATGATCAGCGGCCGAGGCCCTGCTCGAATGCGCCCTTGACGCTGGCGTCGAGCGCGTTCAGTCGCTGCAGGGCAAGCGCCTCGGCAGAGGCCGGGCGCTGGGCGCCGGCGCCCTCAGCGCCGTGATGGCAGAGCACACAGTGCTCAAGCGACATACGTCGCTCGCTGGGCAACGTCGTAGGGGCATGAGCAGCGATCAATCTCAGCCCCAACTCGATGTGGCCCAACATGCGCCCCTCCTCCGTGCGGGTGATCTCCGCGCCGTAGGCGTACTCGCGTATCTTGCCGATGTCGTGCACGAGCGCCGCGCAAAGCAGCAGGTCACGATCCAAGCGCGGGTGCACCGCGCACAGCTCGACCGCCAGCGTGGCAACCGCGACCGTGTGCTCCAAGAGCCCACCGAGGAAAGCATGGTGCGAGGAAGCTGAGCGACCCGCTCCGGCGGAGGGCAGCGAGCAGGGTGCGCGGCGCAGCTCGGCACGCAGCTTGCGATCCTCCAGCAGGCGCTGCAGCAAGCCTTTGAGACCGGGATCGAACACCTCGCGCACAAGGTGCTCGTAGAAGCCCTCCAGCTCCTCGATGTCACGATGGGATACGGGCAGGAAGCGGGCGGCATCCTCGTCTGTCAGCTCGACCCGAGCGATCTGCTCAATCGCGAGCTGCAACTGCTCACGAAACAGCTCCGCACGCCCGCGCACCCGCACGAGCTCGCCGCGCTCGAAGCGCCCGGCGAGAAGGTCGGCGTCGCGGAAGATCCTGCCGGAGAGGCTGCCCGACTGATCGCGCAGCTCGACTGTGAGGTAGGGGTCGCCGGAGCGGGTGATGAGCCGCTCCTTGCGCACGCAAGCGAAGACGGCATCCACCGTATCGCCGGCGCGCAGGGTGGCGGTCGTCTGTGCGTCAGCCACCTCCTCGCCGCTCCCCAGCCCACGCGTGGGAGGCGATCCGACCGGATCGGGAAGTGCAAGCGCGTGCCTGCCAGCGGCCAGTGTAGTTCCAGTGTGCGTCGTGGACATGTGGTGTCCATGATGTACGGTGGGTCGGATGCAGCCACTGATCTGGGATCGTCGCCCCGACGGCCTGCGGGCCCCTGCCATGGTGTGCTCATTTCAGGGTTGGAACGACGCCGGCGACGCCGCCTCGACCGCGACGGGCTTCCTCGCGCAGGCGCTTGGCGCGCAGCGCTTTGCGCGGATCGACAGCGAGGAGTTCTACGACTTCCAAGCCAACCGTCCGCACGTCAAGATCGACGAGACCCAGGCGCGAGTCATCTCATGGCCGTCTGTCGAGATCTTCGAAGCGCGCGCGCCGCGCGCCCACCGCGACCTCGTGATCGTGCAGGGCACCGAGCCCTCGATGCGCTGGCGCTCGTTCAGCTCGCTGATCGTCGACCTTGCCGAAGCGCTCGACGTGCAGCTGGTGGTAACGCTCGGAGGGTTGCTCGCCGACGTCCCCCACTCACAGCCGGTGACGATGACCGGCTTTGCCTCCGATCCAGCATTGATGGCGAGACTCGCATTGAATGCCAGCAGCTACGAGGGCCCAACGGGAATCGTGGGCGTTTTGCATGCCGGCTTCGGCCAGGCGGGGCTGCCGTCGGCGAGCATTTGGGCAAGCGTGCCCCACTATGTCGCGGCCGCCGCCAGCCCCAAGGCCGCGCTCGCCTTGCTGCGCAGGCTGGAGCTGATGGTGGGGGTCTCGGTCGATGTTACGGAGCTCGAGGAAGCCGCCGCCGAGTACGAACGCCAAGTGGGTCTAGCCGTGCGATCGGATCCCGACATCCAAGCGTTCGTCGACCGTTTGGAGCAGCGCGCCGTCGAGGACGGCCAGGCCGAGATCAGCCCGCAGGATTTGCCTTCCGGCGACCTGCTCGCGCGCGAATTCCAGCGGTTTTTGCGCCAGCGGGGGATCGAGAGCTAGCGCGAGGCGATCCCGTAGGTGACGGCCGAGCCCATCAGCAATTTGTGCGAGCCGTACTGCGCCTCTGCGCTCGTCGGCTGGAAGCCGGGCGAGAGCTGGAGCTTTTTGGAGAGCGCGTACATGACGAGCTCGATCGTGTCGCTCTTGCCCTTGGCGGGACAGATCGGCGAGTAGGCGGCCTTACCGGCGGTGTTGGTGCCGACGATCCCGCCGGCAGGAACCTTGCCGGCCGCAACGCCGGCGGAGCTCGGTTCGATCCCACCGACCACCCAGCGGATGCCGCCTCCGGAGCCACTGGAGTTGTCGTCAATCACGAACAGGAATAGTTCGGCGGCCTTGGCCGGCACTTTCTGCCAAGAGAGCGCGGGCGAGATGCCGGCGCCGGCGCAGGTGTAGGAGACGGGAATCGCACCGTTACGTTCGAAGGCGGGGCTGGAAATCGAAAAAGCGCCAGGCGCGGTGTGGGCCTCGCCGCCGGCGTTCGAGCCGGAGGAGCTCGACGAGGCGCTACTTGACGATGCCGCGGAGCTCGAGGCTTTGCTGGAGGAGCTTTTGGCGGTTAGGTCTTCCGGCTTGCCTTTGTACTGCTTGCAGTCTTCCATCACATAACCGGGTTCGCAGCTGGTGTAGTTCTTCCAGTGCGTATGGAAGTCGTTCTCGAAAGCTGTGAGTGACGCGCTGCGCTGCGCTGCGCTCTTGCCAGCACTGACCTTCGCG
Source organism: Solirubrobacteraceae bacterium (assembly GCA_049287685.1). GTDB lineage: Bacteria > Actinomycetota > Thermoleophilia > Solirubrobacterales > Solirubrobacteraceae > Palsa-744. Next base: position 8,273 of record JBAQGH010000072.1, read on the forward strand.
GCGATCTTGGAGGCCAGCAGTTCGACCTTGATGCGCGCCAGCAGGTCGGCTTCGGTCTCGCCGGACTTGCCAAGGTACTTCTGCAGTGAGCCAGCCTTGGGAAAGCTCTCGTGCACGAGCTGGGCGAAGCGCTGCTTGACTTCGGCTTCGGAGACGCTGACGCCGCGCGCCGCGGCCTCGCCCAGCACCCACTCGGAGGTGATCAGAAAGCCAAGTGCCTGATGGGCCGGCGAGCTGGCGGCGCCCAGCGCCGTCTCCACGGCCAGCCAGTGCTTGAAGCTCGCCTTGGAGATCGGCGTGCGCGAGACGTAGGCGACGGCATCGACACTGGAGGCGCTGCCCTGTGTCGGCGCCGCCGCGGGGGAACTCGGCACCGAGGCGGTATTCGTCGAGGAAGACCCACCACCGCATCCGGCGACCAGTCCAGCGGCAAGCAGTAGCGAAAGCGCCGGCAGGCACACACTCGTGCTCTTGCGCATACGCGAGACCGCCCCTCCCTTCAAGACACTTCTCTTCATCCTCGCGAGAAGGCTATCCACTCGGCCTAAAGCGCAGTGAAAGTGAGACATGCAACCAGTCGGTTGCATGTCTTGGATTTCCTAGCCGCGAGATCCTTGACTACCGCAGGACTATCCAGAGTCCCGCGGGCTATCCGTCACGAAAGGCTTATCCGGAGCGGAGGACGCACTCAGAACGAGCACGCGCCCGCGTCTACTAACGACGTACCTAGGAACTACATCTAGCGCTCCCAAGCAGGACAAGCGATGCGGTAGTCGCACAGCCCACACACGCTCGGCGAGGGCGTCGGCTCGAAGCGCTGCGCCATGATCGCCTCGCCGACCTCGACGACAACGCGCGCGATCCAATCGGGATCCATCTCGGCGCTAGGGACCGGCACCTTGAGGTCATCGAGCACGTAGTAATAGGAGAGACGCTCGGCCTCAACTTCCCAGGACTCGCGGGCGCCCACCGCATACAGCGAGAGCTGTACGTCGTCGGCAAGCTGCTCCGCGGTCTTCGGGCGCGATGTCTTGTAATCGATCAGCTCGTAGGCCCCGTCGGCAAGCTTGTCGACACGATCGACACGCCCACGCAGGTGATGGGGCCCGAGCTTGAATGAAAAGGAGCGCTCGAACCAAGCCGGCTCGGCCTCGTGGGCCTCGAGCCGCCGGTGATAGAGCACGAGCGCCGCGCGAGCCTTTACGTGCAGCTCGCGCTCACGATCGCTGCCACCAAAGCCACCGCGGCGCCAGCAGCTCTCGAACAGCTCCATCATCTGCTCGATCGTCGTGTGCTCAGCGGCGTGGTAGCGCTCGAGCACCTGGTGCACGGCTATCCCAAAGCGCTGGTGCAAAGTCTGCGCCGAGGGGATCTTCAAGACGCGCCCAAGCTTGTAGCGCAGCGGGCAAGCCCTGTACGTGTCAATGTCCGAGGCCGACAGCACGAGCCCATCCCCTCGCCTGGGCAGGAAAGCCTGTAGCGACGGTTCCTCGCGACGTGCAAACGCGCCAAGCGCAAGCGCGGCAACAGCAGCTTTGGGGGACGGCGAAGCAACCGGGGACTCGACATGAGCGGCGTCTGGGGCCTGCACCCCACTTCGCTCGGCGACGCCCGAGTCGGGCCCACCCTGTTCGGCTGCGCCGGCCTCCGCCTGGCCTCGCTCGCTCGCAAACAGCGCCTCGTCCAACGTCGAGGTCTGGAAGATCTCGCGCTGCAGCGGCGTGCAGGCGGCGAGCAAGCGCTGGTTGATGTCGGCAAGCGCCTCGGCCAAGCCCTGCCCGGCCGGCCGGTCCTTGAGCGCCGCGAGCTTCACGAGCTCCAGGTAGCGCACGACGCCGTGGGAGATGTCCAGGTCGGTATCCAGGCGCAGCTCGCCGAGGCGCCCAGCGATGCGCAGCGCACCGCCGAGCACCTCCTCGCGCATCAGCTCGACCGTTGCCTCCAGTGTCTGCGCACGCGGCTCGGAAATCGTCTCGCCACCAAGCAGCCTTGCCTCGGAGGCAGCCGTCAACTCCGCCGCCAACTCCTGCGGGCTGCAGCCCAAACGTGGGCGCAAAGCCTCGAAGGCGATCCTCGCTTCATCGTGCAACGCCTGGAAGCGCTCGATCCGCTCGCGCGCCTCGGGCGGCATCTGCGGCGACTCGATCGCCGGCCCAAGCGCCGTCACGATGTCAAGCTTGGCCTTGCGCGCCACCTGCACCACGCGCGCGATGTCCACCTGGCGCAGCTCGATCGGTGGACGCCCAAGCGCGCGCACTACCGCCGAGGAGTCGCTCGGATCGGTAAGCAGACGCAGCCAGGCCAAAACGTCGCGCGCGGCCGCACGCTCGAAGAACGTCCCCGCCGTCTCCACGTCGCCCGGGCTTTCAGCCGAGGAGGCAAACGCAGTTCGAGAAACGGCCACAGAGCAAGGATACGAGTGCGTGTCGGCACGGGCAGTCCGAGCAGGACCAGGCACGAACTGCGCGCGCGTTGGCTGGGGCCGTCCGAGCACCCAAAGGCACGAACTTTTAATCCAAAAAAACAGCTGCTGGGAGAGCCCCCTTGCGCGGGGCGTACGCTCTAGCAATGGACGGTATCGACTGGAACGTGGCGCAGCGCGTCGGCGAGATGCTCGCCGGGGGCACGGGTGAGTGGGCATCTCAATCACGCTCGGGCGCCGAGGGAGTGCAGTCGCTGGCCGAGCGGTTTGCCGCACGCGTGGGCGACTACACCGGCCTGCAACCCCCAGAGCATCTGCCGACACTGGAGCTAATCGACCGTCCCCGCTGGATCGAAGCCAACATCGCGACGATGCGCCCGCTGCTGGACCCGCTGACAAAGCGGCTCGGCAACGGCACGGGCCCGCTCGCGCCGGCGATGCGCTCGATCACCCAACTCTTGCTGGGCGCACAGGTGGGCGCGATCACCGGCATCCTCTCCCAGCGCGTGCTCGGCCAGTACGACATCGCGCTGCTTGACCCAGAGCAGCCCCCGCGGCTCTTGCTGCTGGCGCCGAACCTCGCTCAGGCTGCCCGCAACCTGGCCCTCGACCGCGAGGAGTTCACCGCTTGGGTCGCGATCCACGAGGTAACCCATGCTGTCCAGTTCGGCGGCGCCCCGTGGCTGCGCGACCACCTCGGCGGCATGCTGCGCGAGCTGATCGACGGCATGCAGGTCGGGGTCAAACTCGGCGCCATCGCAAAAGTCCCCGATCCCTCGGATCTGCGCGCGCTCGTAGGGCGACTACGCGGGGGCGAGCTGTTGCGTATCGGGCTGGGCGAGGATCGCTGGGCGCTGGTGGAGCGCATGCAGGCCACGATGTCGCTGATCGAGGGCCACGCCGAGCACGTGATGGACGCCGTCGGCGCTGAAGAGCTACCGACCATGGAGCGCATGCGCGTCGCGATGAACCGCCGCCGGCGCGAGCGCGGCTGGCCATGGCGCATCCTAGAGAAGCTCTTGGGCCTGGAGATGAAGATGCGCCAGTACGAGATCGGACGCTCGTTCTGCGACGAGGTCGTCGCGCAGGCCGGCCCGAGCGCACTGACGCTCGCCTGGAGCTCGGCCGAGATGCTCCCCAGCATGAGCGAGCTGGAGGATCCGTCGGCGTGGCTGACGCGAACACGCGTTCGGTTGCTACCAGGCTGAGGGCCCTTCCCAGGCCTAGGGACGAGCATCTCGAAGTTTTCATAGCTTTTCTTTACAGCGTGTTCACGCCGACTTGAGATTGGCGTGTAACCATCCTTCTAGCATGGGTTAGGAACATGTGTTCGGTGCTAAAGTCGTACCGACCAGAACAAGTGTGCCCCCCAAATCAGGAGAACCTCTCCCAAATGGCAACAGTCCAGTCAACACCAGCAAGTAGCGCCAAGCCGCGCCGCTCCACCGCCCCCAAGAGCGCGAGAGCGAAGACCACAGCACGCGCAAGCACTTCCAGCGCCTCCAGCAAGCGCTCCACCACCGCCGTCAAGAACCCAACGGTCGGCTCCTACGCCGAGCGCGCCGTGCTGATCCCCGTCGGCGCCGCACTGATCGCGCGCGAACAGGTGCTCGCGCGCGTCAACGACACGATCGAGAGCTATGCCAGCCCGGCAAAGGCAAATGCGCAGCTGCGCAAGTTCGAGCGCCGCGGCAACACAGCTCGCAACCGCTTCGAGCGCGAGGTGCGCAAGACGCGCGTCCGCGTCGAACGCGAGGTGCGCCAGACGCGTGCCAGCGTGGAGCGCGAGGCACGTCGTGTCCAACGCGAGGGCGAAGATCTGGCCAACAAGGTGCAGGAGCGCATCCTCAACCTCGTATGAGCACTACCCCCTTTCCCCGTCCCAGACCGGAGAGGCTGGAGACGAGAAGGCCTGCCGGCCTCATATCCCGCCGGTAGTAGAAGCACCCTCTCCCCCCTCGCCGCCGGGCGGTCCCCCACCGCCCGGCGGCATTTTCTTTTTGGCGCTGCCCAACCGTCCCGACGACGGCCCACTAACCCGCCACGAGAAGCCGGTGCCGTATGGCGATCCTGGAAGACAACGCCGGTTTGGCAGAATACGAGCAGACATGAACCGCGATGAAGTCCTCAAGGCGCTGGAGGTCGTGATCGACCCGGAGCTGCGCCGCTCGATCGTCGAGCTTGAGATGGTGCGCTCGATCGACATCTCCGAGAACGGAGTAGTCGACGTGACGGTCTCGCTGACCACGGCCGGCTGCCCGATCCGCGGCCACTTCCAGACCTCCGTCGCTGAGGCCGTCTCAGCGCTGGAGGGCGTCACGCACGTGAACGTCTACTTCGACGTGCTCAGCGACAGCGAGAAGTCAACCCTGCAGCAGAAGCTCGGGCGCGGCAGCCTCCCCGCCGGCTCCCTCGCCCAGGTCTCCAACGTGATTTGCATCGGCTCAGGCAAGGGTGGCGTCGGCAAGTCGACGCTGACCGCCAATCTGGCGGCAGCTCTAGTGGCGGACGGCAAGCGCGTGGGCATCCTCGACGCCGACGTGTGGGGCTACTCGATCCCGCGCATGTACGGCCTCGGCGCGACCCGCCCGCCAGTCTCGCCACAGCGCAAGATCGTGCCGCTGGAGTCCCAGGGAGTGAGGATTATGTCGATCGGCTTCTTCCTGGAGGAGGACGCGGCCGTCGTGTGGCGCGGGCCGATGCTGCACAAGGCGCTTGGCCAGTTCCTGCAAGACGTCGAATGGGGCGTGCTCGATTACTTGCTGATCGACCTGCCGCCAGGCACCGGCGACGTCTCGATGACGCTCGCTCAGATGCTGCCGCAAGCACAGTTCGTGATCGTAACGACACCGCAAGCAACAGCCCAGAAGGTCGCACGCCGCTCGGCGGAGATGGCCAACAAGGTGTCGCTGGAGATCTGCGGCGTGATCGAGAACATGTCCGGCTTCACCACGCCAAGTGGCGAGCGCTATGCGATCTTCGGCGAGGGCGGCGGCAAGGAGCTGGCCGACGAGCTCGACGTGCCCTTGCTCGGCAAGGTGCCGCTGACGATGCCGCTGCGAGCACAGGCCGACAGCGGCCTGCCGCTGGTGATCGAGGACCCAGACGACCCGGCCTCGCAAGCGATCCGCCAGGCAGCACGAGGCCTGATCGCTATGGCACCGATGGAGCTGCCAACACTGCCGCTGGTCGAAGTGCCGGCACCGAGCCCCCCGGCGGGCCCGGCGGGCCCGAAGCCCGCCGGTATGTCATTGCCGATGGCCTGAGAACGTCTCTCTCAAAACAAGCTGCACGTTCAGACCCCCCTTTTATGGGCAAGCCCATCTTTACGTCCACACCCCTTGACGGACGCTGGGATTGAAAGAAGTTCTGAGGCTACTTGGCGTTGGCGAAGTACTCCGCGTTGATCGACGCGAACTTCTGCCACTCATCAGGCAGCTGATCCTCGGCAAAGCACGCATCCACGGGGCAAGCCTCGACACACGCGTCGCAGTCGATGCACTCCTCCGGATCGATGTAGAGCATCTCGGCCGCGTCGTAGCCGGGCTCGTCGGGCGTCGGGTGGATGCAATCCACGGGGCACACCTCGACGCAGGAATTGTCCTTCGTGCCAATGCACGGCTCAGCGATTACGTAGGCCATTCGCTTCCTTCTCGATTCGTTGGTGGGGAACTGCAAAGTTGCGGGACGACGAATAGTAGCGAGGCCGCCCAGTCGCACACTAGGGATGAGTCACACAGGCGCCTGCCGGTTCCCCGGCACACTCCGATAGCTTTGGGCGATGCTCCTGCTCACCGGTGCCACCGGACTCGTCGGCTCCGCCCTGTTGCGCCGCTTCGTCGTCGAAGGCCACCCCGTACGCTGCCTCGTACGCGACCCGCGCAGGCTCGGCCCGCAGCGCGTGCGCGTGCAGATCGCGCTCGGCGACCTGACCGACCCGCCGTCGTTTCGCAACGCGATGCGGGGAGTCGATACGGTGGTGCACCTGGCAGCCTCCACGCGCGACCAGCCGCGCGGCTCGATCGAGGAGCTGGCGGCGATCGCGACCTGGAGGATGGTCGAGGCGGCCCAGCGCGCTGGGGTGCAACGCTTCGTGTTCTTCTCGACGCTCGGTGCCTCCACACATCACCGCACCCGCCTGTTCCGGGCCAAGGCACTGGCAGAACAGGCCGTGCGCGAGTCGGACATGCACTCGACCGTGATCGCACCGTCGCTCGTTTATGCGCCAGGTGACCGCTGGCTGACGCTGATCGAACGCCTATCGCTGCTGCCGGTAGTGCCGATCTCAGGGCGCGGTCGCGCGGTCTGCCAGCCGATCTGGGCGGAGGACGTGGCGAGCTGCCTGGTTGCGGCACTGCGCAAGGGCGCAGACGGCAGGGCCACCGGCAACTCCGCCGCCCACAGACGTTACGAACTGGCCGGCCCGCAGACGATGACCTACAACGAGGTCATCGACACCGTCCTGTCTTCACTCGATCGTGAACGTCCGCTGCTGCCAATCCCCACGCCGATGGTCTCGCGCACGCTGCGGCTAGTCGAGCGAGCGATGCACACCAACGTACCGATCACATGGGACGAGGCCGAGCTACTGGAGGCGAACATGGTGGCCAAGGGCGGAACTGCCGATGCGGAAGCGCTCGGCGTGACACCTGAGCCGATGACCGCAGTCTTGCGAAAATGAATTGCTTTGTCCGCAGTTGTGCTACGGTTTTGCTCGGGGTATCAGCTCGTTCGGGGTTGCTCCCCCTCGCCGCGATCCGTCCACGTGGCGGGTCGCGTTGTTTAAGAGACCGGCGCCCGGCGGCCCGCCCATGGCGCGACCGTCTCGACCTGCGACGCGAGCGCCAGCAGCGCAACCTCGCCGGCAGGCCTGCCCACAAGCTGCACGCCGAGCGGCAGTCCGTCGTGGCCTTCATAGAGCGGCAACGAGATCCCCGGCTGGCCGCTTGCGTTGAAAACCGGGGTAAAAGGCGTGAACAGGCCCGAGCGCGTGAACGTCGCCATCGGGTCGGGCGCGGCTGTGTCGAGCGTGCCGATTGGCAGCGGGCGCTCGGCCAGTGCTGGAGTGAGCAGCGCGTCATAGGGAGCTAGGAACTCGACAAGCTGACGCGTGAGCGCCTGCAGCTGGATTTCCAGGCCAACCCCCTGCACCGAGTTGAAGCTCTCGGCCATCTTGAGGATCGCCCAGCTCATCGGCTCCATGTCCTCGGCCGTCGGCTCGTGCCCGGCAACCATGCCGGAGTAGACGATCTGCAGCGCGGTGTGGATCGAGAAGACCGCGCCGAACAGCTCCGAGAGGCCCTCGATGCGCCAGGGAGGATCGATCTCCTCGACCTCGTGCCCGAGCGAGCGCAGCAGCTCGGCCGCATCTGTGACCCCCTGCTCGCAGATCGGATCGACGACGGCGTCGGCGATCGGTGGGAATGTGGTTGCCGCGATCCGCAGCTTGCCGGACCGATCAGAGATCGGCCAGCGGCCGGCTGAGACCGCGAACGGCTCGGAGGGTGGCGGCGCCCAGGTGGCGTCGCCCAGCTCGTAGCCAGCGAGCACGTCGAGGATCGCGGCTGTGTCGCCGACCGTCCGGGTCAGCACGCCATCGACATCCAACGGCGCCTCGCCACGTTCGGGTGCCGCGGAGATGCGCCCGCGCGCGACCTTCAAGCCGACAAGCCCGCAGCAGGCGGCAGGGATGCGGATCGAGCCGCCGCCGTCGTTGCCGTGCGCGACCGGCACCATGCCAGAGGCAACCGCCGCCGCGGCGCCGCCCGAGGAGCCACCCGGCGTGCGCTCGGTGTCCCAAGGATTGCGCGTGGGCCCAAACAGACGCGCCTCGCTTACCGGCAGGATGCCGTACTCGGGCAGCGTGGTCGTCCCCACGATTACGAACCCCGCGTCCTTGAAGCGGCGTGTGATGTTGCAGTCGTGGTCGGCCATGTGGTTGGCCAGCAGCGAGCAGCCAATCGTCGCCTTTAGACCAGCCACCGGACGATTGTTCTTGATCGCGATCGGCACACCCGCAAACGGACGCCGATCGCCGGATTTGATCCGCTCGGCGGTCGCGAGCGCACGCTCGCCGTCGATCTCGACGAAGGCGTTCAGCCGGGGGTTGAGTTGCTCAATGCGCGCAAGGGAGATTTCCACAAGCTCACGTGAGGACACCTCCCCGGAGTGCACCATCGCGGCGAGCTCGGTTGCTGGACGGAACATCAGGTCACCGTCGGTCACTAGCTCCTCCTCAGATCGCTGGGTCGTTCATCATATGGGTGCGCCCACAAGGCGCCATTCCCGTCAAGCAGCCCAGCCCAGAAAGCAGAGCGCAATGAGCGAGGTTCAAACACCACCTGAAGTTCAGTCAGGCCTGGAGGGCGTCGTCGCCTTCGCCACCGAGATCGCCGAGCCCGACCGGGCCGGCGGGTCGCTGCGCTATCGCGGCGTGGACATCGAGGACCTGGTCGGCACGGTCCCCTACGAGCAGGTCTGGGGCCTGCTGGTCGACGGCCGCTTCAAGCCCGGCCTGCCCCCCGCCGAACCGCACGTCTTGACCGTGCGCTCGGGCGACCACCGCGTCGACGTGCAGTCGGCGCTCGCGATGCTCGCCCCGGAGTGGGGCTTCAACGCACTGATCGACATCTCCGACGAGCAGGCACGCGACAACCTCGCTCGCGCGTCGGTGATGGCGCTCTCCTTCGTCGCGCAGTCCGCGCGCGACGCCGGCCAGCCGCCCGTGCCCCAGTCGGAGGTGGACAAGGGCCGCTCGATCCCCGAGCGCTTCCTGATCCGCTGGCGCGGAGAGGTCGACCCTGACCACACCAAGGCGATCGACGCCTATTGGATCTCTGCGGCCGAGCACGGCATGAACGCCTCGACTTTCACAGCTCGGGTGGTTGCATCAACCGGAGCAGACTGTGCCGCGGCGCTGTCCGCCGCTGTCGGCGCGCTCTCGGGTCCGCTGCACGGGGGCGCCCCATCGCGCGTGCTGAAGATGCTCGACGAAGTGGAACAGACCGGCGACGCCGAGGTATGGGTCAAGGCGGCGCTCGACCGCGGCGACCGCTTGATGGGCTTCGGCCACCGTGTCTATCGCGCCGAAGATCCACGTGCACGCGTTCTAAGGCGCACCTGCCGGGAACTGGGCTCGCCGCGCTTCGAGGCCGCCGAGGCGCTCGAGAAGGCAGCGCTTGCCGAGCTCATGGCCCGCAAGCCCGATCGAGTGCTCGCCACTAACGTCGAGTTCTGGTCGGCGGTAGTGCTCGACTTGGCCGAAGTGACGCCGGACCTGTTCACGCCGATGTTCACCTGCGCGAGGGTGGCTGGCTGGTCAGCTCACATCCTCGAGCAGAAGCGCGAGGCCAAGCTGATCCGGCCGACCGCCAAGTACGTGGGCCATGGTCCACGGTCCGTCGCAGCCGTCGAATAGGTGCTTAAAAGACGAGGGCCCAGCATCCTGCCGGGCCCTCTGACTGCCTATCGACCGAATGCGCGTGCGGCTGGAGCGCCGCACGCGCCGATATCGGTCTGACTACATCATTCCGCTCATGTCCGGCATACCGCCGCCCGGCATACCGCCGCCTTCCTTCTCCGGTACCTCGGCGACGATTGCCTCGGTCGTGAGGATGTTCTTGGCGATCGACGCGGCGTTCTGCAGCGCCGAGCGAGTGACCATCGCCGGGTCGATGACGCCTGCCGCGACGAGATCGACGATCTCGTTCGTGGCCGCGTTCAGCCCTTCGCCGGTCTTGGCCTTGCGTACGTCGTTGACCACCACAGAGCCCTCGAGCCCAGCGTTCTCGGCGATCTGACGTAGTGGCTCCTCCAGGGCACGCAAAACGATGCGCGCTCCGGTCCGCTCGTCGTCTGAGCCGTCTGTGGATGCTCCGTCGCCGTCGACTGAGACAGCCGCCGATGCCTGCAGCAGGGCAACCCCACCGCCGGGCACGATGCCCTCCTCGAGCGCCGCGCGAGTTGCCTGTAGGGCGTCCTCGACACGGTGCTTCTTCTCCTTCATCTCCGTCTCGGTGGCCGCGCCGACCTTCACCACGGCAACACCGCCGGAGAGCTTGGCCAGACGCTCCTGGAGCTTCTCGCGGTCGAAGTCGGAGTCGGTGTTCTCGACTTCGGCCTTGATCTGGTTGATGCGACCCTTGATCGCCTCGGCATCGCCCGCACCGTCGACGATCGTGGTGTTGTCCTTCGCCACGACCACACGACGAGCGTGCCCGAGCTGAGACACCTGGGTGTTCTCGAGCTTCAGGCCCATCTCCTCGGTGATGACCTCTGCTTTGGTGAGGATCGCGATGTCCTCGAGCATGCGCTTGCGGCGGTCGCCGAAGCCGGGCGCCTTGACGGCCACACCGGTGAACGTGCCGCGCAGCTTGTTCACCACAAGCGTCGCGAGCGACTCGCCCTCGACGTCCTCGGCGATGATCAGCAGCGGCTTGCCGCTCTGGATCACGGCCTCGAGCACCGGCAGCACGTCGCGGACGGAGCCGATCTTCTGGTTGGCGATCAGGATGTAGGGGTCCTCGAGAGTGGCCTCCATACGGTCCTGGTCGGTGACCATGTAGGGCGAGATGTAGCCCTTGTCGAACTGCATGCCCTCGGTGAACTCGAGGTCCATGCCGAACGTCTGGCCCTCCTCGACGTTCACGACGCCGTCCTTGCCGACCTTCTCGATCGCATCGGCAATCACGTCGCCGATCTCCTCATCGCCGGCGGAGATGGTCGCGACGCGCGCGATCTGGTCCTTGCCGGAGACCTCCTTGGACTGCGAGGCGATGTTGGCGACGACCTGGTCGACCGCCTTCTCGATGCCGCGCTTGAGCGCCAGCGGGTTGGCGCCGGCCGCGACATTCTTCAGGCCCTGGCGAACGATCGCCTGGGCGAGCACGGTGGCCGTGGTGGTGCCGTCGCCGGCGACGTCGTTGGTGGCGGTGGCCACCTCACGCACCAGCTGAGCGCCCTGGTTCTCGAAGACGTCCTCGACCTCGATCTCACGAGCGATCGTGACACCGTCGTTGGTGATCGTGGGGGCGCCGAACTTCTTGTCGAGCACCACATAGCGGCCCTTGGGGCCGAGTGTGACCTTCACGGCGTTGGCGACAGCGTCGACGCCGGCCTCCAGAGACTTACGCGCCTCGGAGCTGTACTTGAGTTCCTTGTGAGCCATATTGTTCAGATCTCCTTATGCGACCTTGGCGAGAACGTCGGACTCGCGCAGCACGAGCAGCTCCTCACCGTCGAGTTTGATCTCGGTGCCGCCGTACTTGCTGTAGAGGACCTCATCGCCCTCGGACACGTCGAGCGGGATGCGCTTGCCGGCATCGTCGAGCTTGCCGTCGCCGACGGCGAGGACCTTGCCCTTCTGCGGCTTCTCCTTGGCTGTATCGGGAAGGACGAGACCGCTGGCGGTCTTCTCCTCCTCCTCGATGGCCCGTACGATCAGACGATCGCCCAGGGGCTTGAGTTTCATGCTGAAAACCTCCGTTTAGAATGTGCTTCCTGGTCGGTGCCGTCCCTAGAGGCAACGACACCCAACGACCTGCTTGGCACTCTCGCTACGAGAGTGCCAACGGTCACGGTCAATATATAGAAGAGATTGCGCTCGTCAAGGTTTGCTTGGCACTCTCAAGCTCGAGTGCCAAGCAAATTGCAGCTTCTGCCTTAGGTTCCTGCTCCTATCGGCATCTGTGCTTCCACCAGTCGCTCGACTTCGGTCCCCTTCTTCGTGAGCAGCCAAGCGTTGGGGGCACCGCGAACCAGGCCAACGCCACTGTTGTAGACGAGCCCGAGCTTCTCCAGACGAGCAAGAAGCTTCGATATCTGGCCTTGATCGTCAATCCCCGAGGCCGCCCCAACCTGCCTGTTGGATGTGCCCGGGTCGGCGGCGATCGCGAGCAGCACACGTACCGTTCGGTAGGTCAAGCGCATCCCCAAATCGCGCAAGGGATCTCCGCTCACGCCACTGGGCGGAGACCTGCGCCTGGGTGTCGGGCGCGCCGCCTCCTTGGCGGCGGCCGCAGGGCCAAGGTACGGGAGCACGATCATCGCCATCAGCGCACCCGTCAGCTCGAGCAGGGAGTCGTCCCGCTCGCCGGTGCGCCCAGGACCCTTCACACGCCCTGTGCTCTTTGCGCGCGCAGCGCCGCGACCACTTCCCGGATGGGGGATGAGGCGGGTATGCAGAACCGACAGCACGCCCCCCACCACCCCTTCGCTGGTTAGCGGTGGCAGCGCCTCCGCGGACCTCGATTGCTTGCGTCCTTCGTCCACCGCGGCGACCACGACATTCAGGACCGCCAGGCGCCGCTCGTGCACCCTGAGGCCGGCGCCGAGCGTCTCCGCGATGCACAGACGCGCCATCGCCGGCTTGTCGTCGAGAAATTCCAGCACCCCGGCCAAGGCGGCCCTGATCCGCGTACGCCACCTCTCCGACGGCTCATAGACATCGAGCACGTATCGCGAGATCTCCGCGAGCGACTGGTCGAGCGCCGCCAGAAAGCAGTCTTCGAAGTCGTCGAAGACCTCATAGAAGGTGCGCCGCGATACGCCCGAGCGCGCCACCACATGTGCCACCGTCGCATTCGCACGACCGCGCTCGGAGACGACGTCGATCATCGCCGCGATCATCCGAGCCCGCTGAATATCGGCTACGTGGCCACGCCCAAACCCATCGCGCTCGACAGCGCGAGCACGGCTCTTCAGGCCGGCAGTTTGTCGCTTGGCAGGCATAGCTTGGCACCGACAATCCTCCGCCTAACGCGAACCGGTTTCACCCTCTGTTTCCCACTGGCGGGATTTGGCGCCCGGTGCCAGGGCGCTCGCCCACTTAGTTCTGCGCGCCGCCGAAGCCCTTCATCGCTTCGGTCATGGCTGTCGGCGTATCCAGTATCTGGGAGAAACGCACGACCGTGACGATGTCCTCCGTGGACACCGAGCGTCCGTAGATCTGCTCGAGGAAGTTGATCAGCTCCTCGTGGCGGCGGAACTCAGGGTTGTCGTGCTTGATGTCGCGCGGAGAGAGCTCGGAAACCCTCATCACCTCGACCTGGTCTATCACCGCTTCGAAAATCCGCTGGCGAGGCGAGTACTGGTAGCCGATCGTCACGAGCACCGCCTGGTTCTTGCGGTACTTGCCCGACTTGTCGCCGAGCCTGATCGTAGCCGTCTTGCGACCCTTCTTCAGCTCGTCGGCGAAGATCGTCGAGTAGAAATTGAGTACCTGCACGACGCGCAGGCTATCGGTCTTGCTCACAGATGGCTAGCGCCCGTGCCACCATCGCTCGCTCGCCCGCATAGCTAAGCGCCTTCTGCGCCTCCGCAAGCCCCATCCAGCGCACCTCCAACACCTCATCGTCGTGGTCGTCGAGATCGCCGCCAAGTAGCCGGAAGAGGAAGAAGTGGACGCTCTTGGCCACCCTCTGCCGATCGCGCATGTACCAGTAGCGCACCTCGCCAAGCTCCTGCACCGGCTCGACCACCATTCCCGTCTCCTCGCGTACCTCGCGGGTAGCGGCCTGCACGATCGTCTCTCCCTTATCGAGATGGCCCTTGGGCAGCGCGAGCACCTGCGACCCGTCGGCTCCCCGCCTGGTGGGCACGATCACGAGCACCCGACCGTCGTGAACCACGACACCGCCGGCCGAGACCTCACGCTCAGAAGACATATCCCTCGAGTGCGCTCGGATCGTGCACCACAAGACGACCGCGACCTTGGGAAATCACGCCCGCGCGCTCCAAGACCGCAAGGAAACGCGAGGCCGACTCGCGCGAGGAGCCGGCCAGCTTGGCAAGGTCGGCCTGGGTAGCCGTGAGCAGCACCTCCTGCGCCGGCTCTCCGGCGGCTACCGCCTGGGCGACGAGCTCGCTGAGCACAACGGCCACCCGGCTCTGCACGGTTTGAAAGGACTGTTTGGCCAGACGATCGTTGGTCTCGCGCAGTCGACGCCCGAGCGCCACGACCAAGCGCATCGATATCTCCGGGTGCTCGACCATCAGCCTGCGCATATCTGGGCCGAGCACTGCCACCACGCTCGTCTGCTGCACCGCCTCAACGGTCGCCGAGCGCAACTCGTCCTCGAACATCGCCAGCTCGCCAAATATGTCGCCGAGCCCGAAGGTGGCGAGCGTGATCGTACGCCCGTCGGCGTGCTCGCGAATGGCGCGGGCACGGCCTGAGCGCACGATGTAGCACGTATCGCTCGCATCGCCCTCTCGGAACACGATCTGTCCCGACTCAAAGCTGCGAGGAACCGCCAGCTGCTCGATTCGCTCGAGGTCGTCCTGCTCGAGCGTCGAAAACACGGGCACGCGTCCGAGCAACTCCACTATCTCCGCAGCCTTGATGGGCGTCATGCCCTGGAGATATCACAGGTGGCTCTCAACTCCGCAACTTGCGAGCGTCCAACGCTATCTTCACAGTATGGGTCCGTTGAGGTCGATCGCGCCGTTCATGCTCGCCGCCGCCTTCGCGTCGACGCCGACACACGCGTTGCTGCACTCACGCGAACTGTGGGCCACCGTGGACGTGTGCAACCCCAAGGATCAGCCAAACACGGTCGGCATTCGTGGTTCGATGCCGGGCGACGACAACGCCAAGGACCTCATGTACATGCGCTTCCGCGTGCAATACCTCGATGCCACCACCAATCAGTGGATCGACCTCAGCAAGGAAGCGGACTCAGGCTTCGTGAAGGTCGGCACAGCTCAGCTCGCGCGCCAGGCTGGCCGCAGCTTCACATTTGCGTCAAGCACTTCCAAGTCCGCGTTCACCTTGCGCGGGGAGGTCATCTTCCAGTGGCGCAAGGCGAACACTGTGCTGCTGACGACGACCATGCCCACCAGCGCGGGGCACACGAGCCTCGCCGGCGCCGACCCGAAGGGGTTCAGCGCCGCAACGTGCAAGCTTACGTAGCGTCAAACAGACGCGGATCGTTGGTGATGATGCCGCTCACCCCAAGCGCGGTCAGCTTGGCGATGCGAGCGGCGTCGTCAACCGTCCATACGTAGAGCTCGCCACCCTCGCGCTCGACCGCGCTCACCAGCGCCCCCGTGACGACCCTCCAGTGGGCCATGATCGCGTCCACGGTCCCGCTTTGCAGTGCCTCGCCCGCGCGCCGCGGCAGCAGCGCCCGGTAGCCGGTGAGAATCGCAAGGGCCGGGATCGCGGTGAGCAGATGGCTTGTGTAGTCGCGCCTGACGCGCGGGACCGACCAGCCGAGGCGCAAAGACGGCTCGGCTGCGCGCACGCGAGCGAGCGAGGAGGGATACATGCCGCTGATCAGCGTCCTCGCTGTGAGCCCGGCCTCGCGCAGAGCGTCCACCACGCGCAGCTCATACCCAGGCAGCTTTACGTCGACATCGAAGTCAAGGCCCGCAAAGCGCTCGCCGGCAAGGTGCTCGAGCGCCTGCTCTAGCGTGAGCGGCGTGCGCGAGCGCATGTCCTCGTAATCGTGGGCGACCATCAACTCGCCGCTACCGTCAGGGTGAACGCTCAGAACGTCGAACTCGATCATGTCCACCCCATGGGTGAGCGCCGCGTCAAAGCTCGCTGGAGTGTTCCCTTGCACGAGATGAGCCGCGCCCTTGTGACCGACCCGTCGCGGGCGCTCGCCTGCACGGATGATCTCGTCAGTAGCCACCATCCGCAAGGATAGAGGCGAGTCTCGCGTTCTAGGAAACCTTCAGCTGCTTGCGCCGGAAGCTGGCGGCTTCGATTGCCTCGACGGCCGAACGTGCACCAACGTAAGGCGCGAGGATCAGAAATGCCAGATGATCGACCAAGCACGGCAGATAGCGCAAGCGATCGTGCGGGGCGTAGCTCGAGAGGATCGCCCAAGCCGCCCCCATGATCGCCTCGCTGGCGACGGCAGGGGCCCGCTCGGGCTCAGGCACTCGTCGGGTCATCACCTTGATGAAGCCATCGAGCACGCCGCTGACACGCGCGACCATGCCATTGCCCGCGTCGAATAGGTCGATGAAGGTCAGCTTTACCAGCCCCGGATGCGCGGCGCAGTAGCCGATCAGAGCCTCCACGCCTTTGTGTACTCCTTCGGCCCACTCGGTGTCGTTGCGAGTGGCGCGCCGCACGGCATCGTGAGCTTCGGCGGCGAACTCGTTGACGACTGCGAGCAGACACTCTTCCTTGTTTGGGAACTCTCTGTGGAACGCTTCGGTGGAGACGGCCGCGGCACGCGCAATTTCAGAGTCGGTGATGTTCGTGTAGCCCTCCTCGAGCGCGAGCTGCACCATCGCGTCCATCACGCTCGAGCGCCGATCTTCGCGTGTCAAGAAGCGTGCGCGTTTTGCAAGGAGATGGGGCGGGCGCCCTGAGCCGAGCGTGCGCAGACGAGTTACCGCCGAGGAGCGATATGAGTTGACCCAGTCGAGCAGTTCGTCGGTGAGGCCGGCCAGCTCCTGATGGCGGCCTTCGCGCACGCGCCTGAGCACCACGAAACGCACCCCGCCCACGATCGCGCGCGGTGCAAGCGGCGGCAGCGTGATCCCGTCGGGCGTCAGGCTGAAGCCGGTCGCGACGACGCGCTCGAAGGCGGTGGCGGTCAGCTGCAGGCGCTCGTGGCCACGCGGTCCAATCCCGATCGACTCGACGAGCACCAGATTGGCGCCACGCGGATCGCCGGCGATCCCTTCGAGGAACACCTGGGTTGCCGCGTACAGGCGGTTGGCCCAGCCGCGCTCGCCCATCCATGCCTGCAGGACCCGTTTGCGCGAGGCGCCGACATGTGCATCGTAGGTGGCCAGGAAGCAGTCTTCCTTGTTGGAGAACTGCTCATAGAAGGCACGTCGTGAGACGCCGGCCAACGCGATCACATGCGCCACGCTCGTGGCCGCATAGCCGCGCTGATAGACCGACTCGGCCATGCCTCCGTACAGGCGTGCCCGCTGGTGGCGTGTGACGGCCTCGCGACCGAGTCCGTGGGGCCCATGCGGCAGACGCTTGTACAAGGGCGTGAGTCCGTCATAACGACTCGTCGGACTGGCACCCAGCAACAGCTCCTCGGCTGAGACCTGGGTATAGACGGGAAGCTCTGGGCAGCCCTCTCCAGGCAAGATCACCGTCGACCTAGCGAGAACAGTCTCCCTACTACTTGTTCCATTCATCCCCATTATTCGGGAAGATAATTCAGGGCTGAACTATTGGCAAGCCACCGCGCGGCCGCTCCAAACGAATGTTTCTGACTCTGGTGGCCAGGTGCGACAATTTGTCTCTTCCGCATTGTGCGGAGCGTCGAAGACATCACCCTTCCCTTCTACCCCATCCCCAAGACCCGCCTGTTTCCAACTCGATGTTATTCGAGAGGGTCGAGCGATTCAAGCTCGGAGCGTAAGTCTCCGCGGGCCCTGGCGAAAGCCGAGCTCGACAAGAGCGGGCTCCAGATCCGAGCCGATCGCCGACTCCCCGTCTATTCGCTCGAGCGCCACCGTGTCTACGCGACCGGTGCGTACTGCGTCCGCCAGCGCGCGCAACGCTTGCGCGAGCGATGTCGACTCAGACGTGAGCGTCAGGATCCCACGTCCGCGGCGCTCCAGGTAGAGCACAGGCTCATGGGCGACGAACACAACATATGCGCCAGCCACCCGCGCTGGGCGGCCTGTCTGTGCGGCACGCCGTGGCCAGGACAGCACGGCGCCGTACGGCTGGGCTGGGTCGACGGCCGCGAGCACGAGTGTCGCGTCCTGTCCATCGCTTGCTCGCGCGCGCAGACGCTCCACTGCTCCTGGCAGGGCAAACTGCGCGCCGCCTAGACCCTCGACGAAATAGCCACGCCGACACACCCCAAGTGTCTCCAGCTCTGTGAGCGCACCGTACAGAGCTGAGAAGCCACCGGCGATGCCCTCGGCGGAGACCTGCTCGCGCGTCAGCACGCCATAGCGCTCGAGCAATAGTTCGGCAAGAGCGCGGCGGCGCGCGCGCAACTCTTCGATTGCGGCCGGGCGAGCACCCTGCTCACGCGCGGCTTCCTCGCCGAAGAGCGCAAGCGTGAGCGACCAGCGACCCTGAACCTGGGCGCTCGTGCCAAAGCGGCCCGCGCGCAGCGAGGGCCCGCCAAAGCGCCTTCCCGTGCGCAGCCCACCTCCCCGCGCACGAGCCGGCCCCGCAAGCGCGTGTGCGGCAAGCGTCTGGCGTGGGGCGCGCAAGGGTGCCCAGGCGTCGTTGGTCACCTCGCCGGCCCAGACGAGGTCCCACAGCGCCTGTGTGAGCACGACGCCAGACAACTCCAACTCGGCAAGCAGGTCGGTGAAGAAGCAGGGTCCGGCCGCCAGGCGCTCGCGTAGCAGTGCGTGCTCGGGCTGCTCAGGCGGCTCCCCGCGCGCGCCGACAAATGAGCTGGGTCGGCCTAGCAACGCGGCGTCCTCGCGGAAATACAGCGCCACACGCCCCGAGTCGCGGCCGAGCGAGCCCGCACCGACCCAGACGACCTCGCCACCGGCGCACAGGCTGTCCAGCCAAGAGGGCGAATAGGAGCCGGTACGAGAGGCGAGCACGTCGCGCTCCCAGGAGGCCACGGGCAGCGCCAAGCCCTGCAGGGGGACGAGCACTTCGCGCAGGCGCTCCACCCCGCCTGCCCCCCGCCTGTGCCCTTCAGGGTGCGATGGGGGGCCGCCTCGCTCCGAACCTGGCCGCCAACGATCGACGCCCTGCCACGAGGGCATGAACGCACTCAGCGCACGCTCGTCGACAGGCTCGATCTCCTTGCGCAGCGTCGCCAGCGAAGCGCGCCGCAGGCGGCGCAGCACCTGGATGTCGCACCACTCGCGCCCGGCGCCGCCGGGGCGCAGCTCTCCTCGCACCAGCTCGCCCGAGCTCTCCAGCTCACGCAATGCGGAGGAGACGTCCACGCGGTAGCGATCGAGGAACTCCACGCTTGAGAAGGGGCCGTGCGTACGCGCATAGCGCCCCACCAGCTTGACCAAAGCGTCGGGCACATCTCCCAGAAACACATCGGGCAGGCCACCGGGCGGCGGACAGCCAAGCGCATCGCGATAGAGACCGGCATCGTCGGCGGCGATCAGCCGCTCATCTCCGGCGATGCGTATGCGCACCACGCGCCGTTCGTGCTCCAGCGCAGCCAGCATCTCCTGCATATCCAGGCCGACGAGCACGCGCTCGCTCAGCTCCGCGACGCCCAGGTCGCCGACTGCGCGCAGCACATCTCCGAGCGCGTCGCGGCTCGTGGCCTGCGTGCGCTGTGAGCGGTGCTGGAGATCTTCCTCGATCTGCTCGAGCGCGGCGGGATCGATCAGCTCGCGCAACTCCTCCTGGCCGAGCAGCTCGCGCAACAGATCGCGGTCGAGCGACAGCGCGGCCGCCCGGCGCTCGGCGCTCGGCGTGTCCCCCTCGTACATATAGGTGGCCACGTAGTCGAACAGCAGCGAGCCCGCGAACGGAGAAGCGTGCTGTGTCTCCACCTCGACCAGCGAGACCTCGCGCGTTGCCAGGCCGCGCAGCAGCTCCTGCAAGCCGGCCAGATCGAGCACGTCGCGCAGGCACTCGCGATAGGTCTCGAGCACGATCGGAAAGTCGGGGTAGCGACGGGCGACTTGCAGCAGGCCCTGAGCCTTCAGCCGCTGCTGCCACAGCGGCGTGCGCCTACCCGGGTATGCGCGGGGGATCAAGAGCGCACGACCGGCGTTCTCGCGAAAACGTGCCCCGAACAGTGCCGAGTCACCGAGCTCGGCGACGATCGCCTCCTCCACCTCCTGCGGATCGAGCGCCACCAAATCGGCATAAGAGGCGGCGCCGGTGGCGCCGGATGACTCGACACCGCGCGAAGCAAAAGCATCTGCGACTGGCGCGATGGGGGGCTCGCCGGCACCTGGCACATCGGAAGGGCCATCGCCACCCGGCGTCCACTGCTCCTCGGCCTCGTCCAGATCCATGTCGGGAAGACGCACGACGATCCCGTCGTCAGACCAGATCGCCTCGCCGTCGACGCCAAAACGCTCGCGCATGCGCGCCGAGATCGCAAGGCCCCAAGCCGCATGGACGCGACCGCCGTAGGGCGAGAGCACGCACAGACGCCAGTCGCCGATCTCGTCGCGAAAGCGCTCGAGCACGATCGTGCGGTCGCTCGGCAGCACCTGCGTAGCCGCCTGCTGCTCGCGTAGGTACTCGAGCAGGTTGGCGGCTGAGCGCTCGTCGAGGTCGTAGTCGCGTACGAGCAGATCCGCGTCCTGGTCGACCGCCCAGCGCGTGAACTCGCCGATCGCCTTGCCCAGCTCCTTGGGCCGGCCGATGCCGTCGCCCTTCCAAAACGGCACAGCGCCCGGCACACCGGGAGCGGGCGTCACGATCACGCGGTCGCGGCCGATCTCCTCGATGCGCCAGGAGGAGGCGCCCAGCAGGAACACCTGCCCTGGCCTGGCCTCGTAGACCATCTCCTCATCGAGCTCGCCCACGCGCCGCCCATCCGGCAAGGTCACTGCATAAAGGCCGCGATCGGGGATCGTGCCGGCGTTTGCGATCGCCAGCTGGCGAGATCCCCTGCGCGCGCGGATACGACCCGCGACACGGTCCCAAACGATGCGCGCGCGCAGCTCGCCGAACTCGCTCGATGGATAGCGCCCGTCGAGCATGTCGAGCACGTTCTCGAGCAGCGTGCGCGGCAGCTCGGAGTAGGAATGGGTGCGGGTGACGAGCGCGTACAGGTCCTCGACGCCGACACCTCCGTATTGGTCGTCGTCTCCAGGCTGCTGTCCGACTTCGGCAGACGCGGCAATCGCGACTATCTGCTGGGCGAGCACATCGAGCGCGTTGCGAGGCACGACGGTGGGCTCGATCGCGCCTTCGCGCATACGCCGGCAGACGACCGCGCACTCGAGCAGATCGCCGCGGAACTTGGGGAAGATGCGCCCCTTGCTGACATCGCCGACGCCGTGGCCGGCACGCCCGATGCGCTGCAAGCCTCGCGCCACGGACTTGGGCGACTCGATCTGCAGCACCAGATCGACCGCCCCCATGTCGATCCCGAGCTCCAGCGATGAGGTCGCCACCAGGCAAGGCAGCTCGCCCGCCTTGAGCTGCTCCTCGATCGTCGTACGCTCCTCGCGGCTGAGCGAGCCGTGGTGGGCTCTTGCGATGTCGCGCAGCGCCACAGGCCCCGGGGGAT
Organism: Solirubrobacteraceae bacterium; assembly: GCA_049287685.1. GTDB lineage: Bacteria > Actinomycetota > Thermoleophilia > Solirubrobacterales > Solirubrobacteraceae > Palsa-744. Next base: position 29,822 of record JBAQGH010000072.1, read on the forward strand.
CTACAGGCACGCCCCTCAGGCCGCCCCCAGGGGCGGCCCCATCCAAACCATTCCCCGTGCCTTTGGAGCTGTCGGTGTCATCTGTCTCGGCAGCGGCCAGCTCGTTGAGACGTAGCGCGACCCGCTCGGCCGAGCGACGGTTGTTGACGAACACGATCGTCGAGCGATGCTCACGCACCAATCGCAACAGCTCGGGGTATATGGCCGGCCAGATGGAGTTGCGCGTGGACTCGCTTGTCCCCGCGAGGGGGCTGCCCTGCACGGGCTGAAGCGGATCGTCGCTCTGCGGGCCGGCCGGCCCGGCCAAGTCGCTCATCGACTCGACCGGCACCTGGATGCGCAGGTCCAGCGGCTTGCGTACGCCCGCATCGAGGATCCGCACCTTGCGCGTGGGGCCCACCAGAAAGCGACCAACCTCCTCGAGCGGATTCTGCGTCGCCGAGAGGCCCACACGCTGCACGCCTGGAGCGTCGGGGCCGCGAGCGCTGCGCACCTGCTGGTCAAGTCGCTCGAGCGTCAGCGCCAGATGAGCGCCACGCTTGACCGAGGCCACCGCATGGATCTCATCGACGATCACCGTCTCGACCGTGCCCAGCATGGCGCGTGCTCGCGAACCGAGGATCAGGTACAGCGACTCCGGAGTCGTGATCAAGATCTCCGGCGGTTTGCGCGCCATCGCGGCGCGTTCGGCCTGCGAGGTGTCGCCCGTGCGGATACCAACGCTCACATTCGCCCCGATCCCCCTCAGGGGCGCACGCAGGTTGCGCTCGATGTCGTAGGACAGAGCCTTCAGGGGCGAGACGTACACGACGCGCACGCCTTCCCCATTACGGGGGGTGTTGTTTGGGTTTGGATTTTTGGGCGTGCCGGTAGGTGTGTGCGAGCCCATCCCATTTTCGGGTGCCGCTAGGTCTTCCGACGCTGGGTTAGTGCCTCCTTTATTGCCGATGCCCCCCGCGCCCCCTTGCGGGGACAGGCGCGCGGGGGGCATGCCGTTTTCTTCAACGTCGCCCTGGGCGCTCAGCCGGTCGAGCGCCCACAGAAAGGCGGCGAGCGTCTTACCCGACCCGGTCGGAGCCGACAGCAGCACGTGCTCGCCACTGGCGATCGCCGGCCAAGCCTTTGCCTGGGCGGGAGTGGGCTCGGCGAATGAAGCCCCGAACCATGCGCGCGTAGGCGGGCTGAACGCAGCGAGGGGATCTGACTTCGCGGTTGCCACGTCCGCCGAGGCTAGCGCGCAAGCGTCTTTCGACTCGGACGCAAACGCCGGCTCAGGCTGCTGGAACATCCCTAAAGAACGGACAAGATCGTTTCTCGGGATCGTTCTATTAGACTGCCGCTCCGTGGCCGACGACGAAACGCAACAGTCACCCACTGGGCGCCCGTTTCCCAGACGCCTGAGACCCCGCGCGTGGATGCGATGGCTCACCGGCACAGCGGATCGCGAAGCGGTGCAGGACGCACAAGACAAAGACGACCACCTCAGCCTGCGCGAGACCCTGCGCGCGCTACCGACGCTGCTCGACAACACAGGCCTGCCCAACGGTGTCGTGGAGCTGTTGATCGAGGACTTCGAAGCGCCGAGGAGCCAGCTCCTCGACATCCACGACGGCCATGTCAAGCTCGCCGAGCCCGGCCAGTGCGTCCCCTGGGCCAGCATCGCCGGCCCACTCACCGCCTGGGCGACGGCGCTCGGGCCGCAGCGCGACACCACGCAGCTGCGGCTCACCGGCGACGAGTCGCTGGCGCGCAGCGTGCTGGCGGCGCTCCCGCGACCCGACTAAGAACGAGAGGCTCGCTCAACAGGGCACCAGCTGCCCTGCGCTGGCGACCGCCCGCGGTTCGCCATGAATAACCCAGTCTGTAACCAACTCCCCTATCACCGGCGAGAGCTGGATGCCCGACCCGCCTGCGCCGCCCGCCACGATCACTGGCAGCCCAGGCACGGGACCTACGAGCGGTCTGCCTGTGACGCTTACCGGATAGAGGCCCGCCCAGCCTCCAGCCAAAGTCGCCTCCGCCAGCCCCGGCAGGCGGTTGGAAAGCTTGCCGGCAAGCTCTTCCAAAAACCCCTCGTCAGCCTGGCGCACATAGGAGTCGGGGTCGGCGCTGCGTGCGGAGGCCTCCTCACCATGGAGCCCGGCGATCAACCTGCCACTGCCCTCATGGCGAAAGTACAAGCCGCGCTCACCGCTGCCGGGCGTGTAGTCCATCACCGATGGCATCGTGTACGGCAGCTCATGTGGGAGATGCACCACACATGCCTGATGACGTTGGGGCGCCAAGCCCAGCTCACAGCCGAGCAGCCTCGCAACCTTCCCAGCCCAGGGACCGGCCGCGTCGACAGTCAAGTCACACTCGAGCTCGCCGCCGCTTGTCTTTAGACGCAGCCCGCCACCCGTAAGCGGCTCGGCGCCCTGCAACTCGGTGGCCATGAGTAGTCGTGCGCCTGCCAGCACAGCCAGTTCCGCAAGCAGCCCACAGTAGAGATGGCCGTCGATGAAACCATCCCCGCGCCCAAACAGCCCGGCCTTCAGGTCATCCGATCGCATCTCCGGCACCATCCGCGCGATCTCCATTCGGTCGAGCACCTCCGCGCCCCGCACGCCAAGCTCGCGTTGGATCTCCACGCTGCGCTCGAATGCCACCCGCGACGCGTCGTCGTGGCCGAGCCGTAGATATCCGTTACGTACCACCCTCAACTCGTGCTCACGCTCGAGCCACGCAAACGTACGCATGGCGCGAACACGCAATTCGATGTCCAACCGCTCGAGATACTGCGTCTCTACGATTCCCACGGACAAGCCCGAGGACCCGGCGGCGACGTGCCGGGTGTCGATCACTGTCACCTCGCACCCGCGGCGAGCAAGCTCCAGCGCACTCGACAGGCCGATCGCGCCGGCGCCGATAACGCAGACCACCGGCCCTTCGCCGCTCACCGAGCCGCGTCCCCGATCCGATCGAATGCCAACAGCACCCTCTCCACGACCCGTTCGTCCATCGGTGTAGACATACACAAAAGGCCATTTGCCCCGATCAGAACACCCGTCTCGTAGAGGCGCCACCAAAGCGCCGTCGGATCCTGTGAGCGGATCCGCAGCAGAGAGCCCTGTCCGCTCACCGGCCAGCCACGCTCGCACAAGCCCTCGCGCAGGCGATCGCCGAGCGCGTTCGTCCTCTCGACCTCGGCGAGGCCGAACGCCTCGAGCGCCGCCAACCCAGCGCGCATCGTCACCGGATTGGCCGAAAACGTCCCGCCATGAGCCACCGCGTCAGGGCGGCGTGGGTCGAACACATCCATGAACGCGGCCCGCCCACCGACAGCACCGACCGGAAAGCCGCCGCCGATCATCTTGCCGAGCGCGACCAAGTCGCCCTCGATCCCGTACAGCGAGTGCATCCCACCGGGCGCCAACCTGAACGTGATCACCTCGTCTAGCACCAGCGCGATCCCGCGACACTCGGTCTGCTCACGCACAAGCCTGACAAACGAAGGCTCGAGCGGCCGCAGGCCGGCGCGGTTGGGCATCAGGTCAAGCAGCACCGCCGCGATGCGGCCATCATGCTCGTCGAGCGCCTCCACGAAAGACCCCTCGTCGCCCAGCTCGAGCGTCAGCACGTCCCCCTGAGCCGCCGCCGGCACTCCGTGCGAGCCACGACGCACCACCGCATCCCAACTGCCGTGGTAACAGTTGGCAAAGCGGAGCAATCCGTCGCGGCCGGTAGCGGCACGAGCAGCCCGTACAGCCATCATCACCGCCTCGGTGCCTGAATTGGCAAAGCGCCAGCGCTCGGCCCAGCCGACGCGCGCCGCCAAGCACTCGGCCAGCTCTATCTCCGAGAGCGTCGGCAAGCCAAAGGCCGACCCGTCGGCGAGCGCCGCCACAGCCGCCTGCATCGCCGGTCCAAACGCATGGCCGTGCACGAGCGCCGTGTAGTTGTTCTGCAAGTCGATCGTGCGGTGGCCGTCGACGTCCACGACTTCGCAACCCTCGCCACGAGCCGCGTATGGAGGGTGGGGAGCGACAAACAGCGTCGAACGCGTGTTGCCACCAGGCAAGCTGCGCAGTGCCCGCTCGTACAATCCCTGCGTTATCGGCGCCTCGATGTCAGTGGCGATCGGAGTCTGCTCCATCGGCTTGCCATGTTTGCAGCAATTGGGACGCTCGCCGGAGTTCGATCAAGGTTCCGCAATTCACAGGCAGTGCCCGCAATCCATACCAGCGTCCCCGAAGCTCAAACAAGCGGGACGAGCACCGCCTCCTCCGCCGCCGCGAACAGCTCCAGCTCCATACCCAGAGCTATCCCCGCGCAATCGCGCGAATCGATCGTCGCCACGATCCTCCCAAGCCCCGGCGTGTCGATCGATATCTCCTGCTCATCGCCAAACAACAGCATCTCCGCCACCAGCCCAACGATCCTCAGCGATCCTGCCGAGGCGCCGCGACGCAGACTGCGGCGGCGCACGGCCAGCGCAACGCGATCGCCGGCCGTGGCGCTGGTGGCACAGCGGATCTCGCCCTCCCCGCAACGCACGCGCGCGCTGTCCTCGCCGAGTAGCTCGTGCTCGCTCACAGCCAGCAGGTTCGCATTCGCGAAAAAGCCCGCCACGAAGCTGTCTGCCGGACGCGCGTACAGCTGCGCCGGCTCCCCTACGCTCGCGACTCGACCCGCACGCATGATCGCGATGCGATCCGACAGCGCCAGGGCCTCTTGCTGATCATGGGTGACATACACGATCGTCGCACCCAGTTCACGGTGGACGCCGCGGATCTGCTCCTCCATTTCGAGGCGCAACGCGCGGTCGAGCGCCCCCAACGGCTCGTCCATCAGGATCACCTCGGGGTCATACGCGAGCGCTCGACCGAGGGCCACGCGCTGTTGCTGGCCACCGGAGAGCTGTCGCGGATAGCGCCCTTCCAGGCCGTCCAAGTGCAACAGTCCGAGCATCTCGCCCACGCGCCGCTCACGCTCGGCGCGGCCCACGCGTCTGAACTTCAAGCCATAGCCGACGTTTTGTGCGACGGTCATGTGCGGAAACAGCGCATACTGCTGGAAGACCATCCCCACGCCCCGGCGCGCCGGCGACAATCGCGATATATCAAGGCCGCGCAACAGCACCTTTCCCGACGTCGGCGCCTCGAAGCCCGCGATCACCTTCAACAGCGTCGTCTTGCCTGAGCCGCTGGGTCCCAGCAACGTCAACAGCTCGCCTTGGCGCACCTGCAGGCTGACCTCTTGCAGGGCGGGCGTCTGGCCGTAGAACTTGCTCAGTCCCTGGATGTCGAGCACCGTGTCCGCGCTCACAGCGACCCCCGCCGTGCCAGTCGCGCCGCAAGCGCCATCGCGAGGCTGGTACCCACCATCAGCAGCGTCGCGATCGCGGTGATAACAGGTTCGAGGCCGTAGCGCACAGAGTCGAGGATCGACTTGGGCAGCGTTTCGAGCCCGGGCCCGCCGAGGAAGTTGACCAGCACCGCCTCGTCGAGGCTTGTCACGAACGCGAGCACACCCCCGGCCAGTATCGCGGGCGCGAGCAAGCGCAACGTGATCGCAAACCAAGCTTGCACCCGGCTGGCGCCCGCGACCATCGCGGCCAGCTCGAGCTCAGGCGGGATGCGGCTCATGGCGGCGCTGGTGACGAGCAGCATTACCGGCACCGCAAGCGTCAGGTTGGCAAGCACCAAGCCCCAGTAGGTGCCGAGCAGACCGACCTGAGCGTACAACCCGTACATGGCGACCGCATACGCGGATATCGGGAGGATTATCCCGGCGATCCCGCCGGCCTGCAGGGCGTGGCGCAACGGAAGGCGACTACGGTGGATCGTGAACAGCGTGGGCACCACCACGAGCGCGGCAAGCAGCGCCACCGGCGTGGCGATCTTCACCGACAGCCACAGCGCCGAGCCCCAGCGCGGGTCTTCGAGCAGCCTGCGGTATTGACCCAGCCCCCACGCGTGCGGAGGAAAATCAAAGAAGCGGTCGTTGGAGAAGGACAGCACCACAACCAGCGCCGCCGGCACGAGCAGAGCGAAAGCCGTAGCCGAGACCACGACCGCGCTCGCAGCGCCAGTGAAACGGTCGCCGACCAGTGCGCGTCTCACGCCGCCATCCTCGCGTCTCACGCCGCCGCCCTCTGAAGGCGCCCACGCCCGACAAGCGCAAGCGCAAGGCCGAGCGTGAGCAGGGCGACGGCCAGCAGAATCACCGACGCGGCGCTTGCGATCGGATAGTCGTAGAAGGTGAAGATGTAGTCCTGGATGTAGGAGGCCATGAACGGGGCCTGTGCTCCTCCGAGCAGGACCGGTGTGACGTAGAAGCCGAGCGATATCGCGAATACGAGCGCACCGCTGGCGACGATCCCGGGCATCGCCAGCGGCAGCATCACAGAGCTGATCGCGCGCGCGCGCGAAGCTCCCAGGCCACGGGCGGCGTCGAGCAGGGAGCGGTCGATCGTGAGAAACACTCCATACAGGGAGAAGGCCGCATAGGGAACCATCGTGTAGACCATCCCCAACGCCACAGCAGTCGAGGTGTAGAGCCAGGAGACCGGTGCCAAGCCAAGCAATTCGAGCCCCTTGTCGAGCGGCCCTTCAGAGGAGAGCAGGATCACGATCGAGTAGTTCTTCACGACCGTCCCCATCCAGAAGGGAGCCAGCACCGCGAGCCACAGGACGGTCTTTACGAGGGTGCTCTTGCTGACCTTGATGTGCCAGGCCAGCAGACCGCCAAGCCCCACCGCGACCGCGCTCACGAGCACGCTCGACAGCAGTGTGGTGATCAGCGCGCGCCTGCCCGCGGGACTTTCCAAGACCGCGGCGTAGTTGCCCAGTCCTTCGCCGGTGGTGAGCGAGTCGATCGTCAGCTTGGCGAGCGGATAGACGACGAAGCCGAGCAACATCGCGAGCAGCGGCAACACCAACAACAGTGCCCAACGGTTGGGCAGGACCGCGCTCCAAGCAGGCGGCCGATGCTCGCTATCCACGCGAGGCAAGACGGGAAGGCTCGCCATGACGCTCCTTCCCGCCTGCCCCATCTCAGCAGTCCCGCGCGCGACTAGCCGCGCAGGAAGTTCTCATAAGCGGTGTTCAGTTCGTCGCTGTGATTGGCGTACCACAGGAAGTTGGGCGTCGCCAACTGCTTGAGGTTCACCGGGTTGTCAGCCAGCTGCGAGCCGATCGAGCTCGGCAGGTAGGTGAGCGCGAGCGGATTTGGGACCGAGTCGTGCACGATTTCGGCCCACGTCGCCTCCGACTTCGGATGGCTGGCGATGAATTCGAGCAGCTTGGAAGCGTCCGCCGAGTTGGGGGCGCCTTTCAGCACGGCCCAATAGCTGGGCTCATAGGCGCCACCCAACCACACGACCTTCAATTTCACGCCTTGGGAGATAAGCTGGTAGGCGCGATCGCTCCACATGATCCCAAGCGGCACTTGGCCGCTGCGCATGATCTGCTGCTGCTGTTCGCCCGACTGCCAGAACACCCTGATGTGAGGCTTGAGACCTTCGAGCGTCTTGATCACTGCTTTGACGTTCACAGGAGTCGTGGCCGTCTGGGTGATCGGCATGCCCGCCGCGACCTCGGCCGTCGTGACCGCCTCGATCGGCTCGATCCCCCCGAACATGCGCTGCTGGGGGAATTCCTTGGTGTTGTAGAACTGTGCCATGTTGGACGGGCAGGTCTTCATCTTGTCGGTATTGCAAACGATCACGTCGCCGAGGCTCCCGTGGGAGAAGCCGAACGGCGTGACCTTCTGAGCGCCGAGTTCTTTTTCGAAGCGCGCCTTGGTGGCGGCCGGCAATGGAGCCAGCTGTCCCTTTGCGTAGAGCGTGTATGCCGAGCCTCCGTCGAGCGAATCGACCACGTCCCACTGGATCTGTTTCGCCTGGTTTTGTGCTTCCACGCGCGCGAGCTGGACGCCGGGAGCATCCACGAATTGAGAAGTCAGGTGGTTTTCCGCGTCGAACTGATTTGTGTAGGCCTTCTGCGTGGCTTCGTCGATCGGCGCGCCCCAATCGCCGATCGTCAGCGTGGTCGAGCTTTTACCGCTGCTACCGCATGCGGCGATCCCCAAGCAAATCGAGAGCACCGCAAGCGCCCCAAGCACCCGGCGGCTCCTACCCCAACTCATTGGCTGCATATTCTTCCTCTCTCATAACTGCGCTCAAGCTCGACGACTCGGCGTGCAATTCCCAAGCACGCACAAGCAGGCGCACTCAGAGCATGACCTGGCGAAGGCAACCCGCCCCCTGCACTCAACGGAACACGGCATCCAGGATGTCCCGCGGGATTGACGATTGAGAGTCGAGCACTCGATGACCGATAACCGTGAGGATCGCGTGCGCCGCATAGCGAGCGGTGCGCCCTCCCCCCACATCGTATTGTGGAATCATCTCGCATACGTCAAATGCTCCGACATTCTCGAACTCGACGAGAACTCCGAGCCCGGCCAGGACCTCGCCCGAGCTGAGTCCGTCCAAGACGATCGAATGAGTCCCCGGAGCGTAGGCGCCGTCGGTGACATCGATGTCGAAGGTCACATACACGCGATCGGCTCCATCGGAGGCGATCTCCAGTGCCTCGCGCATCGTCTCGAGCACGCCGCGGCGGCGAATCGAGCTGGCCGTGTAGGCGGCGAAGCCCCTCTCCTTGCATATGCGCAACTGCTCGGGCTCGGCGATGTTCGTCCCGTTCAAGCCCCACCAGACCATGTTCCCGACCGCCTCGTGCTCGCTGATCCGGCGCGCGAAGGTGCCGTGATTCAGGCGACCCATGTCGCGGAACTCGTCCCAGAAGTCGAAATGCCCGTCGATGTTCAGAAACCCGACCTTCGCGCCGGGCGTAGCGGCGCGTAGTCCGCGCGCGAAGCCGATGAAGGAGGGGTAGGGCACGAAGTGGTCGCCGCCGATCACGACCGGCATCGCACCGCGCGCCGTGATCTCGGCCACAGGTGCGGCGATCGCCTCGATCTGCGCGTGCACATCGCCCTGGTGGATGCGCACGTCACCGACGTCGAATAGGCAAGGCTGCTCGGGCACCGTCCACACGCACCCATCGGAGACATCTACATAGCCGACGGGCTCGGTCTGCAGACCGTAGTAGCCGGCCAGGTACAACGACGCCTCGCGGATCGCGCGAGGCGCATAGCGCTGACCGTTGCGCCCCAGCGTCCAGGAGTCCAGCGGCACGCCCAACACCGCCACGCTGCCGGCGGCGATCTCCCCCACGTCGAGCGCGGGCGCACGGTAAAAGGTGGTCGGCCCCGCGTACCAATGAACGGTGTCGCGTTGCGGCATCAGTGCTCGCCCGCTGTCGCACCGCTCGCCGGACCGCCGCGGAGGCGAGCACGCGTCATGTGCCAGCCTGACCTGTGCCCGCCCGCTTGCCAGTGGCCCCCTACTTGCAAAACAACTCCACGGGCACCTCGTTGAGAACCTCGGGACCCTCCTCGGTAACGAGAACGTTATTGCCGAGCATCATCGTCGCACCGTCGCTGTATGAGAGCCCCGGCTCCATGGTGATGACCATGCCGGGTTCAATCGTGTGAGGATCGCCCCGCATCAGGCTCAACGCACCGATCCAGATCGGCGGATAGGCGATCTCCATGCTGAAGCCGAAGCGACCCCACGTGTTCTGCTCATAGCCGCGGTGACACTCCGCGACGAGCTCCACGATCTCAGAGACGTGTGTGCCTGGCCGCAGCGCATCGGTGGCGCGATCGAGCGCGTCGCGCACGACCTCGTAGAGCTCGCGCACGCGTGCGGACGGCTCACCGACGACGACAGTCCGCGAGATGTTGCAGTGATAGCGACGCACGACGCCACTGACCTCCAGATAGACCACGTCGCCGTCGCGGAGCACCTTGCCGATCGGCGTCCCGTGTAGCGTGCCCCGCGCATCGACCAGTGTCGGGTAGGCCGGGAACTCACCCCCGGCCTGAGCGAGGGCTTGCTGTATTGCCGCCATCACCTCGCGATCGCTGACTCCCGCGCGAACCGCCTCGATGCCGGCGCTCACCCCAAGGTCGGCGACATGCGCAGCTTCGCGCAGCAGCACGATCTCCGCCGGGCTCTTGACCAGACGCAGATCGTCAAGTCCTTCGCAGACATCGATCGTCTCAGCGTGGGGCAACTCCCGCATCAACTCCAAGGCGTAGCGCGCCTTGAGGTGGTAGCTAGACAGGTTCAGACCGATGCGTCCCGCTCTGTGGAGACCTCGCTCGCGCAACACCTCCAGCAAACGTGCGGTTTGATCCTCGTGAGTCCAGACGGGCCTGACGTCGCTCACCCAGCAGGTTTCCTCGCACAGCAACAGCTCGGCCTTGTTGCAGAGCAGCGTGAGCGGGGCCTCCTGCTCGAGCGGCACGATCAGAACCTGGAAGTAGAAGGCACTCGTCGGCTCGTAGCCAGACAGCCAGTTGTAGTGCTCGGGCTGGCTCAAGAGCAACAGGTCGAGCCCGCGCGCGGCCATCCATTCGCGCGTCCGGGCGAGCCGCTGCCGATACTCATCAATCGCCACGGCCATGCGTGGAGCGTGGCGAACTTCGATCATCTCACGATTGTGCGGCTTTGCTCGCGCATGAACTGCTGGAGATAGTACGGACCGAGGCCACCCTTGCCGGTCAGGCCGCTGGCCTTCCAGCCGCAGAACGATTGCGACCCCGGCCACGCGCCCGTGGTTGCACCCGCGCGCCGGTTCACATACACCACGCCGGCCTCAATCTCCTGGAGGAATTGCTCGACCTCTTGCTCGACCTCACTGAAGATCCCGGCGCTCAGCCCATAGTCGACGGCGTTGGCCTCAACGATCGCCTCTGCGAGCCCTTCCACTCGAGTTACGGTGAGAAACGGTAGGAACAGCTCACGCCGACTGAGCACATGGCCCGCGGGAAGATCGCACACAACGGTCGGCTCGACGAAGTGTCCGCCAGACAGCTCGATTCGTGCTCCGCCGAGGACGACGCGACCCTCGCGACTGGCTAGGTCGACGCTCTCCTGGAAGCGAGCCACCGCCTCCACGTCTATAACCGGCCCGAGCGTCGAGGCACGATCGGCGGGGTCCCCGACGATCAACTCGCGTGTGAATGCGCACAGCCGCTCGACCAACTCGTCGTAAACCTCCCCCGAGACGATCGCGCGCGAGCAGGCGCTGCACTTCTGTCCGGAGAGCCCGAACGCCGCCCTGGCAATGCCCTCCGCGGCCTTCTCCAGATCGGCATTGGCGGTGACTATCGCCGGGTTCTTGCCGCCCATCTCAGCCAAAACGGGGCGTGCCCAGCGACCGGAGGCCAAGGTTCGCGCGATCTCCCGCCCGACGGGCGCAGAGCCGGTGAACGCGATTCCATCTACATTCCCTGCGACGAGGGCGCGACCGGTCTCCGCACCGCCGTGCACGAGGTTGATCGCACCAGCTGGCAATTCCCCCGTCGCAAGTACCTCGCCGAGCAGCGCACCCGTCCATGGCGTCGCCTCGGACGGCTTGAGGACCACCGTGTTGCCGGCAATCAGAGCCGCCGAGAGCATGTTCACCGCCAGCGCCAAGGGAAAATTGAACGGCGCGATCACGCCGAACGTTCCGTAGGGCCTGAGCGTCTCGAAGTTGCTCTCGCTCGCGGTGAGGCTCACAAGCGGTGCGCTGAACCCTTCGGCCTCCTCGATCGCCGCACAGTAGGTCTCGATCAAGTCGATCGCCTCCTGCGCCTCGGCGATCGACTCTATGCGCGTCTTGCCCGTCTCCAGGCTCACCACCGATGCGATCTCGATCTGACGCTCGCCAAGCGCCTGCGCAACGGCACGCATATGGGCACAACGCTCCACGTATGGTGTGCGACCCCATAGCGGCTGGGCCTCGCGGGCGGCGCGCAAGGCTCTGGCGACGGTTTCCGCCTCGGCGGCGTGCGCCCGACTGACATGCCCGTTTGCGTCTGAGGGCTCATGTCGCTCGAACACCTCTCCCTGTTGTGAGCGATCTCCTGCAATAAAGTGTGCAAAAGGAGCCTGGGCGGTGGCGCGCTGCCGCACGAGGCAACGCTCGAACTCTTCGTCGAGCGCGCCGGCGAGTGCGCCGCTGGTGTAGGTCAAACGCTCGCTCACGCCGCCCGCGCCCCCATGTCATTCGATCCTTGAGTATTCAGTTCTGAACTATCCTGCGTCACACAGCACCTGAAAGACCTTCGGCTTCACACCGACTCGGAAAATTACGTACCTTGAACATAAATCCAGCATGGATAAAGGAGATACGTACCACCTATCAACTATCAGAAGGCAGACAGACTGCGATCCACCCTACTTCCGCTTGCGCCGACTGCGCACCGTGAACAGACAATCGCAGTTCGAGATGGTGCCCTCGATTGAGAATGTCGGCATTCCCAAGTATGATGACTGTTTCAACTTGAGGTGCACCAAGTAGAGGCACCTCTGGCACTACGGATAGGGGCCTTAGCAGAGATGCCTAGAGTAAGCTCGAATTCTTCCAAATCAGGCCAAGAGGGCGAGTGGTCGATACCAAGCCTTCGTGAGCCACGATACTCCCAGTCGCTTGAGCGCGGACTTGCGATCCTCGGCTGCTTCACGCCGGAGCGTCCCGTGCTCGGCATCGCCGACATCGCCGACGACCTCGGAATGAGCCGCTCGACCACGCACCGCTACGTGATCACGCTCGTCGCACTCGGCTTTCTTGAGCAGGGCGCCTCGCGCAAGTATCGCCTTGGGCTGCGCGTCACCGATCTGGGTATGTCCGCGCTGAACTCGACCGGGCTGCGTGAGCATTCGCGGCCCTATCTGGAAGAGCTACGCCAGCGCACCTCCTACACCGTCAACCTGTCCGTACTCGACGGTCCCGAGATCCTTTACGTCGATCGCGCCCGCAGCTTCCGTCGCGGACAGAACAAGATCGACATGAACCTGCGCCCCGGCTCGCGCCTGCCGGCCTACTGCACCTCGATGGGCAAGGTGCTGCTTGCGAACCTGCCAGAGTCAGAGCAGCGCGATCTGATCGGCAACATGACGCTCGCGCGGCGTGGACCGAACTCGATCACCAGCAAGAAGGCTCTGCGCACCGAACTCGAGCATGTGCTCGAGGAGGGCATGGCGGTCAACGACGAAGAGCTTGCCCAGGGTCTGCACTCGATCTCAGCGCCGGTTCGGACCGAGTCGCGCGAGGTTGTGGCAGCCGTGAACATCGCGGCCCACAGTTCGATGATCTCGCTCGAGGAGCTCGTCGACGCGCTTGGACCGCATCTCGTCGCCACCGCGGACAACATTTCCGCGCGGCTCGGCTACCGCCGCGACGACGAGCAAGGCTAGAAAGCCGGGAGACTTCCCGCCACTAGGCCGCGCCGGAAGCTGGAGACAGCATCCGGCGCCGGCTTTCGCGGGTCTTAGGGCTCACGACTCTTGAGCCCTAAAGTCGAGCGCAGACAGCACAGCGTCCGCCGCTCGCATACGCTACCGGCGATGCTCATACCCCTTAGAAGGCGTCTCAGACCACTCCTTGCCGGGATCTGCGCGCTTGTGTTCGCCGTCGGCGTTAGCGCCTGCGCCGAAACGGCGTCCACTGGCAAATTCAGCGGCGAAAGCCACAACGTCGCCCAGACGGTCTCCAATTTTCAGACCGACGCCACCGCGGAGGACGAGAAGAAGCTCTGCGACGACGACCTCGCCGCGACGCTGACCGTCAAGCTAGGCCACGTCGGCGGGTGCCAGACGGTGTTGAAGTCCCAGCTGCACGAAATCGACGCGCTGGGCTTGACGATCGAATCGATCTCCGTCAGCGGCACGCACGCGCTGGCCCACGTGAAGAGCACCTATTCGGGCAAGAGCCGAACCTCCACGTTTGCCCTCGTCAAGGAAGGCACTCACTGGAAGATCTCCGGTTTGGGCAGCGCTTTGCACTCCTGATCGCCCGACATTTGCGTTCAGGCTGCAGGCGGGACCGAGTGCCAAGCTGAGCAAGGACGCAACGAGCGCAGCGTGCTAGACGCACGTGAGCGAGTGAGGACGCAGCTCAGCGCCGGCAATCGGTCACGCCAGCGAGCGGCCGTACTGGCGCTCGTAGTACGCCCGGTAGTCGCCTGAGCGAATCGGCTTCCACCACCACTCGTTCTCGCGATACCACGACACGGTCTGCTCCAGACCCTCGGCGAAGCGCACGCGCGGCTCCCAGCCGAGCGCCCTGACCTTTGCGGAGGACAGCGAGTAGCGACGGTCGTGGCCAAGGCGATCGGTGACGTGCTCGATCAGCGACTCGTCCGCGCCGGTCAGCTCGATGATGCGCTTGACCACCTCGATGTTGGCGCACTCGTCTGGGCCGCCGGCGTTGTAGACCTCGCCATGTACCCCGTGCTCGAGCACGTGCCCGATCGCGCGTCCGAAGTCGGTCGCGTGAATCCAGTTGCGCACCTGCATGCCATCGCCGTAGACAGGCAGCGGATCCCCGTGCAGCGCGTTGAGGATCATCAGCGGGATCAGCTTCTCTGGGTATTGGTAGGCGCCGTAGTTGTTTGATCCGCGGCAGATCGTGGCCGGCAGGCCATAGGTGTGGAAGTAGCTCTGCACCAGCAGATCCGCGCCGGTCTTCGTAGCCGAGTAGGGCGAGGACGGGCTTAGCGGCGAGTCCTCGGTAAAAGACCCGTCCTCGATCGAGCCGTACACCTCGTCGGTGGAGACCTGCAGATAACGAAGCTCGCGCTCGCGGGCGGCCTCCAGCAGGACATAGGTTCCCTGAGCGTGTGTGCGCACGAACGCGTCCGGCTCGGCGATCGAGCGGTCGACGTGCGTCTCGGCGGCGAAGTTGACGATCGCCTCGATCGGCTTTCCTGCGCGCGCTCCACCGCCATCGAGCGCTCTCGCCACCGCCTGCGGGTCCTCGATCGCGCCGTGCACAAAGCGAAAGCTCGCGTCCTGCGCGAAGTCGTGGAAGTTCTCTTCGCGACCGGCGTAGGTGAGCTTGTCGAGCACGACCAGCTCGTCGTCGCTCTCGCGCAAGCGCAGGCGCACGAAGTTGGAGCCGATGAATCCCGCGCCACCGCAGACAAGCAATCTCATGCGCGCATCATCCCAGCCCAAGCCCCCTCATGAGCGCACGATGCCATTGCGGGCTGCCATGTAACCGGCAAGACCGTCGCGCCAGTCGGGCATCGGCAGGACGTCCTCGCGCTCTGACTCCATCGCCGACCAGCCCGGGCGCGGCGCGGGACGGGCCATCTCCGCCGAGGTGGCGGCCTCCACGCGGCAGTTCAGCTCTGCTTGGCGGAAGATCTCCTTGGCAAAGCCGTTCCACGACACCGAGCCGGCCCCAGTGAGATGCACGAGTCCGCTGACCTGGCGTTCGAGCAATCCCAGGATCGCGGGCGCCAGGTGACCCGACCAGGTGGGCGAGCCGATCTGGTCATCGACCACCTGCACCGCTTCGCGCTCACCGGCCAGGCGCAGCATTGTGGCTACGAAGTTAGGGCCGTCAAGCCCGTACAGCCAGGCGGTGCGCGCCACGATGTGGCTCGGAGACGCAGCCAGCACCTGACGCTCACCGGCGAGCTTGGTCTCTCCGTAGACCGACTTGGGACCGGTCGGGTCCGACTCGACGTATGGCCGTGGATGACCGTCGGCGTCGATCGGGGCGACGCCATCGAAGACGTAGTCGGTGGAGATGTGAAGCAGCGGTGTGTCGATGCCGGCGGCCGCACGAGCCAGGTTGCCCGCACCCGCTACGTTGACGGCGTGAGCTGCCTCGCGTTTGCTCTCGGCGCCGTCCACGTCGGTCCAGGCGGCGCAGTTGATCGTCGCCCTGGGTCGCTCGCGCTCATAGAAGGCGGTGACAGCCGGCTCGTCGGTTATGTCGAGCTCGGGCAGATCGACGAGGATCAGCTCGTGCCCGGCGCGCTCGCCGACGCGGCGCACGTCGTGGCCGAGCATTCCCGCGGCGCCTGTGACGAGCAGCTTCATCGCCCTGGCGAGCTCACCCTCGCGAGCCGTGTCGCAGCCCTGCTGGGGACGCTCGCGCGTTTCACTACAGGATCGAGATGTCCGAGTTGTCGCCGACCATGAAGCGATACGCGCGCGGTTGGCGATCGCCGCGACGCACCGTCACGTTGCGCCCCAGCAGCGAGGACTCCATGCGCCCGTCGAGATCGCACACGGAGGAGCCGCTCAGCAGGATCGAGTGCTCGACCTCGGCGTTGGATATGTGGCAGTCCTTGCCGATCGCGGTGTAGGGACCGATGTAGCAGTCACACAACCGAGCACCAGCGCCGACGATCGCCGGCCCACGTACGGTCGTGCGCTCCAGACGCGCGCCCGGCTCGATCACGACGCGGCCGTCCACCTGCGAATCGATCAGATCTCCCTCGACACGCTCGCTCAAGCTGTCGAGGATCAGCCGGTTTGCCTCGAGCATGTCCTCTAGCCGTCCAGTGTCCTTCCACCAGCCGCGCACGATGTGCGGCTCGACGCGTCGGCCACTGTCAACCAGATACTGGATCGCATCGGTGATCTCCAGCTCCCCGCGCGCGGAGGGCTCGATCGCCCGGGCGGCGGCGTGGACGGCGGAGGTGAACATGTAGACGCCAACGAGGGCCAAGTCGGTAGCCGGCTCAAGTGGCTTCTCCGCGAGACGAACGACGCGCCCGACCTCTCCATCCGGTGCCGGCGCCAACTCGGCCACACCGTAGTTCTCGGGGTCCGCGACAGGGGTGAGCAGGATCAGCGCGTCGGGGGCGTTCTCGCGGAAGGCAGCCACAAGGTCCGATATGCCCCCCTGCAGGAGATTGTCGCCGAGGTACATCACGAAGGGGCTGTCGGCCAAGAACGGCTCGGCCGTCAGCACCGCATGGGCAAGACCGAGCGGCTCGTCCTGGACTATGTATTCGATTCGCACGCCGAACCGCGAACCGTCACCGGCCGCCTCTCTGATCTCCCCGCCGGTCTCCGGCGCGATGATGATGCCTACCTCCTTCACACCCGCGGCGGCCATCGCTTCGATGCCGTAGAACAGCACAGGCTTGTTGGCCACCGGCACGAGTTGCTTGGCACTCGTGTGGGTGATCGGGCGCAGACGCGTACCCTTGCCTCCGGAGAGGATCAGCCCCTTCAATGACTCCATCGGTCGCCAAGCCTATATCGACTGGGCCCGTTTGCGGGAGAAACTTCGCGGGATGAACACAGCTATGCGCAGGTTCGAGCCGGGATTAGTAGACGCCCGCGAGCTTGCGATGGTCCCAAGTAGCGCGGCGCCGCTCGACGAACTGAAGCGCCACGCGCTTTGCGGCCTGCGCCTGCACCATCGCGCCGACCTCCTGCGGCAGCTCCTCGACGGGCGTCTCGCTGCGCGGGGTCGCATAGCGCATGAAGATCTCGTGCCCCAGCATGCCGACGGTCTCGATATCGCGATGGATGACAACGTCGCACTCGAACATCACCCCGCGCAACTCCTGATATTGCTCGCCGGCCTCAACCTGCAAGCTGGCGCGCGGGTCGCGCTCCAGATTGCGCACCTTCTGAGAGACGGCATATGTCCAGGCCCAGATCTGCGGTCGCGAAGCGCTCTCGCTGGCCGCGCCGGCTGCTGCGCGTTGGCCGGCCCGCTCGGATACGCGCAGCACATACCAAAGCGGCATCAAATGCGGCCAGCCTCGTGGCCCCGTCGTGGCGCATGTCACCGTCCGCTCTTCTGTCAGGAACGACGCCACCTCGACCTCGCTCATCTTGATCTGATCTCGACGACTCACGAGACGCCGGCTGGGACCGCGCGCAGCTGTTGCACCGCAGCCAGCACCGCTTCACGCGCGTCCCCAGGCTCGAGCACGACCGCGTCGCCGGCCTCCTTCAGCACCTCGCGCACCAGCCAGTCGGTGCCGGCAAAGCTCAGCTGCACGACAATCGACCCGTCCACGAGCTCTTCGACCACGCGGCGCTGCTCGCGCGCCCAGCGTGCCCGCTCGGGAGATATCCATACGCGCGCGGCGCGTGAGGCCTGCACCTCGCCGGTGCGCATCCAGCCCTCCACTTCGGCGCCCGGGTCGACCTCGGAGCGCGGCTCGAATACCTCGTCGGTCACGTGCGCGCGCCTGATGCGGTCGAGGCGGAAGTGGCGCATCTCCTGCTTGGTGGGATCGAACGAGGCCACGTACCAGCCCTCCTGTCCGTTCGTGAGCGCATAGGGCTCGACACGGCGCAAGGAGAACTCGTCCTCGTTTGCCTTGTAGTAGTCGAGCTCCAGCAGGCGGTGCTCCACAATCGCGCGTGAGACGGTGCGGGCGACCTCGGAGTCGTCGCTGGTGGCGTGGGCTACCTGCAAGCCCTGTTCCATCGGATCCTCGCCGAGCGCAGCCACGATCTTCTCGCGGGCCGAAGAGAGCGAGCCCTCGGGAATGTGCTCGCCCACCAGATCGATCGCCGCGACAAGCGCCTTGGCCTCGACCGGCAGCAACCTTGCGGGCCGGTCGAAGTTATCGCTGTAGGGCTCGGGGTCGACGTCGATCTCGCCCTCCTCCTCGAGGATTTCGGCATACAGCACATACGAACCGCCGCCGAAGTTGACGACGTTCAGCACATTTATGTCCTCGCGCAACTCCTCGTCTGAGAGCTGCAGGCTCTCGCACAGCTCCGCGATCTTCACGCGCTCGCTGCGCCTGCCGGCGTGGATCAAGATGCTCGCCAGCGTCACGAGCCGCGCGAAGCGCTCAGGGCGGATCGCCGTTTCGACCTGGGGATCGCGCTCCACCGCCGCGGCCCGGCGGTCCGCCCGCGCGGCTGAACGAGTCGGAGCCCCGATCGGCGGCTCCTCGATCGCCGGCACGCTATCGGCCAGTTCCAGCCCCTCACTGTGGCGCTCCTCGAGCAACGCCAAGCGCCGCGCAAGTTCCTCGACGAGCGCAGACGGGCCGAGCAGGCGCGCGTTCTCGCCGAGCCCCAGCACCCAAGAGACGAGCATGCGGGCACTCGAATAGCTGGTGCGCAGCAGTCGGTCGCCCGGGTTGTGCCCCTCACCATCGGCGGGTGCCATCTCTCCGTAGCGGCCGAAGTGGCGTTGGATCTGCCATGCGATGCGCTCAGAGACGAGCACAACGGCTGTGCCCTGCTCGTCGCCGAGCTGCCACTCGGCGCGCCCCGCATACTCGCGTGGATCGAAGTCGGCGGGACGCCTGAAGTCGTGCTCTGCCTTGGTGGCATAGGAGACCTTGCCGCGAATGCGCGAGAGCCGGAATACGCGGATCTGCTCGCGCTCGTGCGCATAGCCGAGCAGGTAGAACTCTCCCCCTTGGAACAGCAGGTGGTAGGGGTCGACACGCCTCGAGCCGGTCTCGTCGCGTGCCATCGTGTAGTAGTCGAAAGTGATCGTCTTGTTGCGGAAGATCGCTGTCTCGATCTTGGCGAGGCGAATCGAAAGCTCGTGGCCACCGGCCGATGCGGTGATACCCAGCGCCGCCGAGCGCTGCTCGGGTGCGCGCAGCGGGCTCGGGCGCCCCCAGGTGATCTGCTGCAACGCAAGCCGCAGTGGCTCGGCGTAGGCGAACTCGCCGTCGAGAAGATGCAGCGCAGCCTGCAGTGCGGCGAGCTCTTCGTCTGAGAACTCGATTGCGGGCAGATGGAAGTTCTCAGGCCGCAGCGAATAGTTCTCCTGCTCGGCGGCACCGTCAGCGGGACGGTCGACGGTGAGCTGGATGCGCAGCGACTCGAGCTCGGAGCGATCGGCATAGAAGCGACGCGCGAAGGCGTCCTCGTTCATGCCGCTGTAGCCCTCCACGTCGCGCCGGATCTCTAGCGCCGTGACCGGCCTGCGCTCGGCCATCAGGTATGAGATCAGCGACAACTGGCGGATCAGCTTCTCGGTGTCCTTGGCCATCCCTCTATGAAAGATAGAACTCGCTGGCGAGACGTATTCGTCCCGGCGTCGATCCGCTCGCAAATTGCGGCTTTTACAGGACTATTTGGAGCACGTTCAGCGCCGCGCGCGAGCCCCGGTCGGGCCTAACGCTCAGGCAGCTTCGCGCGCAGGCTCAGCGGCGGGCTCTCCCAGCTCCCGTGCGCTGAACCAAGCACCCGATCCGATCGCACGGTCGAAGTTCGACCAGCGCGTTCCCGGCGAGAGCTCCTTCTCGATGCGGTCGAAGCTGCCGAGACGCCCGCCGAGGTTGTCGATCATGTGCACAAGCGTCGCCTCACGCGTGCATGGCGTTACGGGACTGCCGTGCTCGAGCGAGCCATGGTGGGAGAGGATGATGTGCAGCACCGCCCATGCAAGCTCTCGAGGGAAGCCCTCGATGTCCTCGATCGTGCGGCGGATGCGGTAATAGCCGAGCGGTATCTCGCCGTGTAGCCGACCCAGATCCGTGAGGTCGATGCTTTGCGCATCGTCGGTGTAGGCGTCGAGCTTGCCGATGTCGTGCAGCAGCGCACCCGTCACCGCGACGTCGCGGTCGATACCGGGGAAGGTTGCGGAGATGGCGCTGACGCCCTGGGCCACCCCGAGGCAGTGCTCGAGCAGCCCGTGACGGTAAGCCTGGTGGTAGTACTTCGCTGCCGGCGCCCCTTGGAAGCGAGCCCATAGCGGTGAGTCCTCGCCGAATACCCTCTCGAGCAGAGTGCTGAGGTGCGGGTTGCGCACGGTCCCAAGCAGCTCGCGCAGGTCGGCCTCCATCTGCTCTGGGGAGCGTGCCGGCCCATCGAGCAGGTCGTCGAGCGCGAAGCTTCCCGGCTCGGCGGCGGTAAGCGTGCGGAGGTTTATCTGCGGGCCGAAACGCGGGTGCACGGTGTAGCGGCCGGTCACATGCACAGGCGCGCCCTGCGTCGCCAGGCGCTCCATCTCGACGAGCTCCTCCCAAACCATTGAGACCACAGCACCTGTGCGGTCGCCCAATTGCAAGCGCAGGTACTCGCCGCCATCCCGGCGCGAGCGGCGCTCGATCGCACGCACCAGCAGAACCTGGTCGATCTCCACACCGTCTGTGAGCTCGTTGACGAGCATGTATTGGACGGTAGTGAGCAGTGCGGACGGTACGCAGCTGGGAGACCGGGGAGGTTCCGGTGAAGGCGAAATGTTGTGCACGGAAACAGGGGGTGTAACGAGACACCAAGAAATGGTGCACCGCACAGCGTGACGAACACCGTGACTTACACCGCGCGCGGTGCGACACAAACAGGGTCGCCTACGGCTCCAGCCGGTTGGGGCCGCGGTACAGGAACGTGACCTCACGCACGTTGTCCTGCCCGAGCATCTGCATCAACAGGCGCGTCAAGCCGAAGCCGAAGCCGCCGTGTGGGGGGGCGCCATAGCGGAAGAAGTCGAGGTAGTACTGGATCGGCTCGACCTCGACCTGCTTCTCGTGCGCTTGAGCCAGAAGCTGCTCATAGCGGTGCTCGCGCTGTGCTCCGGTCGTAAGCTCGATGCCACGCCAAAGCAAGTCGAAGCTCTTGGTTAGCGTCGGCCGATCTTCATGGCGCATGTGGTAGAAAGGCCTCACCGATGTCGGGTAGTCGGTAACGAACACGAACTCGCTACCGGACTGCTCGGCAATGATCGCCGACAGCGCCCGCTCGCTTGGCGGATCGAGGTCGTGGTCGGGGCCAGGCACATCGTGGCCGTGCTCTGCCAGCAGGGCCTTCGCGTCGGCGAGCGTGATACGCGGGAACGGGATTGGCGGCCCACCCACCCCGCCTACCTCGACACCGAACGTGCTCGTGATCTGCTCGCCATGCTCGCGGGCCACGACGGAGAGCATGTGCGCGAGCCAACGCTCCTCGAAGGCCATCACGTCCTCGTGCGAGTCGATCCAGGCTATCTCGACGTCGACACTCGTGAACTCGGTGTCGTGGCGCGAGGTGAACGACGGGTTGGCGCGGAACACCGGCCCGATCTCGAATACCTTGCCGAAGCCCCCGGCCATCGCCATCTGCTTGTAGAACTGCGGAGACTGGGCCAGGTAGGCGGTGCGCTCGAAGTAATCGACCTTGAACAACTCGGCTCCAGACTCGCTGGCCGAGCCCATCAGCTTGGGCGTGTGGATCTCTATGAATTTTTGTTCGTGCCAGTACTCGCGCATCGCGTGCTCCACGGTCGACTGCACCTCGAAGATCAGGCGCCTGTCGGGACGGCGTAGATCGAGGTAGCGCCAGTCGATGCGCTTGTCCAAGGCCGAGTCGGGCGTGACGGGAAGTTCGGGCTCGGCGGGCGCATCGACGGTCAGAGACGCAAGCTGGATCTCAAGGCCACCGAGCTTCACCCGCTCGTCGGCCACCACGAGGCCGGTGACCGTGACCGCCGACTCCGGCGTGAGCGCGGAGATCGCCTCGTTGAGCTCGCTTGGCTGCTCCTCCTTGCCAAGGATCAGCTGAGCAAGGCCTGTTTCGTCGCGCAGCACCACGAACTGCATGCGCTTCTGGTCGCGGATGGCGTGCACCCACCCGCGGAGCTCGACGGTCTCCTGCACGTGTGATTTGAGATCGGCTATTGAGGTGCGCGCCACGGGGACGGCAATGCTATTGCAGCGCTGGACCCGCCGGCTGGTCGGCCCGTCGATCTTCCACCAGCACCTCGCGCGAATCGCGCTCAGAGCAGTGGGTGGGACAGTAAACCCCGCGCACGCCGCCATCGCTCAGCCCGTATGCCAACCAAACGCCGTGGCGCCAGGTGAAGTTGAAGAACCCTTCGACGGCGCCGTTGCGGCCCATCTCACGATGCCATGCCTTGACGACGACACTCGCGGGGATTCGCGCACGACAGTCGCGGTCGTAGTGCGGATGGCCACTCCATACGCACTTCATCGGCTCTGCCGAGGTCTCAGAGGACTGAACCTCGACTAGACGCGGCTGGTCTGACAGTTTGCGAGGCGGCTCGCTGGGTTGTGACTGTTGCGTCATCGGTCCGTTTGGGACGACGCGCACGTCGTCCGTTTGTGCCTACGAGGTTCTACGGAGGTCTACGGCAGTCCTTCCTGGGAGGATACATCCACATGTCCACATTGGACGATCGTTCTAGACATAAAACGCAGCAAATGACAGGAGCGGCATGACCGACACAGCCAACGAGCCCGAGCCTCCCTACCACCTGTTCCTCGATACGGAGGAGGTCGCGCCGACGACCAGCGCGCTGCGACTGCTGATCACCGACGAGGCCCACGAGCCAGGGATCCGTGGACTGGCGCGCGAGGTGATCGCGAGCTTGGACGCCGAGCCCGACGAGCGCGGCAAGCTGACCGTGACGCTCAACCCCGGGCAGATGAAGATCACCCACACCGCGCTGAAGCTGCTGCTCGGCGACCTGCAGCGCGGTCAGGCCGACGAGCGCGCGATCCTGCGGCGTGTCATCGAGAAGCTGCCCGACGAGCACACGATGCGGGCGATCCAACTGCCGTAAGCCGGTTAGGCTTAGCTCGCCTTGAGCACGAGCCAACCACTCAACGCCGACGAGCTGCGGTCGAGCTTTCTCGACTTCTTCGTCGCGCGCGATCACCGGCTGACGGACTCGGCCAGCCTGGTGCCCGAGCATCCCGCCGCACCGTTGTTCACGAACGCCGGCATGGTCCAGTTCCTGCCGGTCTTCTTCGGCGAAGAGCCGCCGCTGTCCTCGCGCGCCACCTCGGCGCAGAAGTGTTTGCGCGTGCGCGGCAAGCACGACGACATCGAGATCGTGGGGCGCAGCACGCGCCACCTGACGTTCTTCGAGATGCTCGGGAACTTCAGCTTCGGCGACTACTTCAAGGAAGGCGCGATCCAATACGCCTGGGAGTTTCTGACCGAGACGCTCGGTCTCGAGGGCGAGCGCCTGTGGGCCACCGTGCACACCAGCGACGACGAGGCAGCGCAGATCTGGCAGGAGCTCGTGGGCCTGCCTGCGGAGCGCATCCAGCGCATGGGCGCGGACAACTTCTGGGAGATGGGCGCCACTGGGCCTTGCGGACCTTCCTCGGAGATCTTCTATGACAAGGGTCCCGAGCACGGCGCTGACGGCGGTCCGGCGCGCGGCGGCGAGGAACGTTATGTGGAGATCTGGAACCTCGTGTTCATGGAATCCAACCGCTTGGAGGACGGCAGCCTGACGGCGCTGCCCAAGCGCAACATCGACACCGGCGCGGGGCTCGAGCGTATCCTGCCGGTCGTGCAAGGCACCTCCTCGGTGTTCGACACCGACGTGTTGCGCCGTCTAATCGGCTCGGCCGAGGAGCTCACGCGCAGCGTCTACGGACGGGGGGAGGAGGATGACGTGAGCCTGCGCATCCTGGCCGACCATGCGCGCGCCGTCACGTTCATGCTCGCCGACGGCGTCGTGCCATCGAACCTGGAGCGCGGCTACGTGCTGCGGCGCATCATCCGCCGCGCCATCCGCCACGGCCAGCGGGTAGGTGCACGCGAGGGGACGATGGCGGCAATGGCTGCCTCTGTAACAGAGGTGATGGGCGGCGCATACCCCGAGCTCGGCCGCTCGCTTGGCATGGTCAGCGACATTTTGGAGCGCGAGGAGCACCGGTTCATGGAAACGCTCAGTCTTGGCCTGGGCATGTTGGAGGATTTGATCGTCGACGGCGTACCCGTGATTTCAGGGAGTGACGCCTTCAGGTTGCACGACACCTACGGGTTCCCGGTCGAGCTAACGGCCGAAATCGCCGCCGAGCGAAAAGTTGGGTTGGACATGGAGGGCTTCGAGCATGCGATGGCACATCAGCGCGAGCTTGCGCGCAGCGCAGCCGGGGGTGGAACCGGCGACGAGCTGCAGGGCCAGGCGGCAAGCCGTCTTGTGACGGAGCTTGCTGGGCTCGGGCCGACAGAGTTCCTCGGCTATGAGCAGCTCGAAGCACAGAGCAAGCTGTTGCGCGTGCTCAAGACCGAGAGCGATGACTCCGAGCATCCGACACTTGAAGTGTTTTCCGAGCGGACTCCCTTCTATGCGGAAAGCGGCGGACAGGTTGGAGACACAGGCACGATCGAGAGCGAGACCGGCATGGCGAGCGTGATCGATACCGACAAGCCCCTGGAGGGGATCATCCGCCATCGCGTTCGGCTGGAAAGTGGCACGCTCTTGGAGGGCCAGGAGGCGACGCTGCGCGTCGACAAAGACCGGCGCGAAGCGATCCGGCGCAGCCACACCGCAACCCACCTGCTGCACTGGGCTCTGCGCACCACGTTCGGCTCGCAGCTGCAACAGCAGGGCTCGCTGGTAGAGCCTGACTATCTGCGTTTCGATTTCAACCACCATTCGCAGCTCAACGACGAGGACATTGCGGGGATCGAAGAGCTTGTTATCGGCGACATCCTCAGCGACGAGCCAGTGCAGACGACCGAGAGCACGCTCGAGGCCGCCCGCGCCGAGGGGGCGATGTCGTTCTTCGGCGACAAGTACGGAGAGATCGTGCGCGTGGTGCGCGCGGGCGAGCATTCGGTCGAGCTGTGCGGCGGCACGCACGTGCCCGCGCTCGGGCGCATCGGCGGCTTCGTCGTGCGCAGCGAGTCCTCCGTTGGCGCCAACCTGCGCCGTATCGAGGCACTGACTGGCAAGGCGGCACACGAGGATCACCGCCGTGCTCGCGGGCTTTTGCACACAGTGGCGGAGTCGCTGCATGTCACGCCGGACTCGGTGCCAGAGGCAATAACCCGCCTACAGACGTCACTCAGCCAGGAGGAACGCCAGCGCAAGGCCCTGGCCGCCAGCGCAGACCGCGAACTGGCAGCATCGCTTGCCGACTCCGCTGTGGAAGGCAGCGTCGTGGCACGGTTGGACGATCGCGACCAGCAAGCATTGCGCGCGATCGCGGCGGAGCTCGTCGGGCGTGCCGGCATCCGCGCCGTGGGTCTGATCGGCTCGCCCGACGGCGAGGCGGTCGCGCTCGCGGTGGCATTCGCGGGCGACTCCGGCGATGCGCCCGGCGTCGTGCGTACCGTGGCCAAGATCGTCGGCGGTGGCGGTGGCGGCAAGGATCGGCGATTGGCCGTCGGCGGCGGACGCGACGTGGCGGCGATCGACGGCGCGCTAGACGCTTTGCGCGACGCGTTGAATGTGCCCGCCGGCCCATAAAAGCTGACACTTTCGATTCTCTAGCGTGGCCCAAGCGTTTGGTAGGAAGCAGCCCTGTGCTCAGGCCGACCGTGGAGCGGCGACCCGCTGGACGAAGTTGGTGAGGAACGGCAGGGCACCCCGTCGTTCGTAGAGCCGCATCGCGTCGGTGTTCGTCGTGATGACGTCGATCACCATGTCGTCTATCCGCAACTCGCGCAGCCTTGCTTCCACGGCGTCGAGCAGAGCAGAGCCGACGCCTTTCCCGCGAGCCTCGGGCAGGACGGCCAGGATTGCCAACTCGGCCAACGGGTCTGACGCACTCCACGACACCGCGAAGAGGGCGCCGGGACGAACTCGCACGAACGCATAGCCGAGATAGCGACCGGCCTCCTCCGCTCCCAGGACAAACGAGTCGGGCTCGGCGGCCAGCCACTCTTCCATGAGCCGCTCGTGCTCCTCCCAGGCTTGTTCGTACGGACGCACACGGTCGCGTAGGTGCGGCGTCAACGCTATGTGGTGCTCGTACAGCACGCGCCATAGCGGCTGCAGGTCGTCCAAGCTATCGGTTGACACCGAAACGATGGCGAAGTCGGTCATGCCCGAAGACTCGCACAACAAGCCAACAACGAGTCGCTAACGGAGATCACCGGCAGACCCTCACCTGCGACACAACAAAAAAAGAATGCGCCCGGCGGGAATCGAACCCGCGGCCTGCGGTTTTAAAGACCTGCCGAACTGTCCTTGATTGGCTTGGTTGAGCCAGATTCGGTCCGATTATGTGTCCCGAAACAGCCTTATATTTGCCTACTTGGGGACATATTTCGGGACACGGTTTCCGAGTCGAGCCGCGATCTTTGATCCCTGCTGGCAGAAGCGCTACTTTGTGAGCATGACAGCAAAGGAGAAGCTGAGGCAAACAGTCGAAGAGCTTTCCGAGGCCGAAGCGCAGGATGCGCTTGGCTTCATCGTTCGTCGGCAAAGCAAGCGCGATGCTCTTGACGAACTACTAGAGCGCGCCCCACTCGACGATGAGCCGACGGCACCCGACGAGGACGAGGGCGTGCGGGAAGCCAAAGAGCAGATCGCCCGCGGCGAAGTGCTCTCAGCAGACGAGATCAGGCAAGAGATCGCTTGAGCGACGGCGGTTGGGTCTTCTCGGCGCGCGCCGGACGTGACTTCAAGCGCCTCGACCCTCCCGTCCAGCGTCGCATCATTAGTGCTCTTGACCGACTGACGAGCGATCCACCGGCTGGAGATGTCGTCAAGCTGACGAACACCGACGAATGGCGTCTTCGCGTTGGTGACTGGCGCGTACGCTTCGAGCGCGATGCCGAGACGGGGATCGTCCACGTCGTGCGTGTGTTGCCTCGCGGCCGTGCCTATCGGGATTGACACGACAATCGGACCCAAAACAGGGTCTCGAGTCGCTTTCGACTGCTCATCTCGTCGTGAGATGGTCGGCTGAAAGCCGACCTAATCGCCGAACAGCGGAGTGTGGTGGGGATGTCAAGAGAGCCCCGTCAGGGGTGGCCCCGCAGGGGCCAGGCCGAAGGCCCGACCTTGACATCCCCACCACACGGAGCTACAGCCACGCCTCGGGGCGCCACGAACGTTTGCGCGTAGCTCCAGGGCGCTCCGCACAGCGGAGCTCTTTGGACAGACGCGCTTTACTGGTCGGCGAGCCAGTTCTCGAGCATGGTCTGTGTAAAGCGGATGTGGCGTCCCACACGCAGGCACGGCAAGCGTCCCGTGCGCACCGCGTCATAGATCCAACTCGGCTTGACGGCAAGCAGCTCCGCCGCTTGCTCGGGACGCAGCAGTGGTCCGTCCAGCCGCCTGGGCCCCACGGACCGACCCTCGACGAGCGATCTCGCCGGTGGCCCCTGGCCGGGTGACGCGACAACCTCAGTGTCCCTATATGTCCGCATAACGCGACCTCCGTACCGCTAGGAAACCGTATACATGCTTAATCCGTCGAACCACGATCAACGGGACACAAGAACAACGCAGGAGACGAAACACATCGTCGCTCGCGCTTAGCGCCACACATTTCCGCAGCGCGCTCGCAACGCTTCCACGTAACGCGAAAACAAACCACGCCTACAGCGGGACGGAAAGCCCCCGCGCGTCGGGTCGTCAGGCCACGGGTCCGCGAGGACTCCGTGGCCCGATCGACCCGATCCGTCCCACAACAGCAGACACACCACCAAACACCAACAACAACGCACCAGCCATCAACAATCAACAATCACACTTCACACCATCTCTCAACTATCAATATCTCCCACCGATCCAACAACACAACACACCAAACCATCCACATGCCATGCCAGCCACCCCACCACCACCTTTCTTCAGGTGCTTGACCACCCGCACTCGAAGTTGGGGGCGGGTGGTCAAGCACCGACCCCACCCAACCCACTTCTGGGTGGCTGGCCTAAAACCGCACAGCCGAGCCACATCCACAGCGCGGTACCGGACCACAACCTGTACCCACCTGTCGCGCTCCGCGACAACATTGCGACACCTGCACGACACCTCAGGATGCAGTTACCCCCACTCCACGGGTGCAGTCACCCATAGGACAGACGAGAAATCCATCTATGCGATATCGACAGCAGCTGCATCGACGCCATCCACCCGGAATGCTTCTGCCACGAGCCGCGCATCCTCCTCGCGGGGCGCATAGTGCAGGTAGCGCATCGTGGTCTGGATATCGGCGTGACCCATCCACTCCTGCACGCGGCGGATGTCGGCCGTGGCGATCATGCGCGTACCGAACGTGTGGCGCAGATCATGGAAGCGAAGCCGGCGCAGGCCGGCGCGCTTCAGAGCCCGCTTGTAGCGACGACGCAGCGCGGAGTCATCCAGGTAGTCACCGACGGTCCCAGCGAAGACGAGATCATCCTCGCCCGCGAAAAGCTCGCGCTGGGCCAGCTTCGCCAAGGCCTGCGCAACTTCGGGAGCAAGCGGGACCGAGCGGACCTTGCCGGATTTGGGGGTCGTGAGCGCCCCGACGGACCAGCTTGAGCGCACGCGCACGAGCGAGCCGGCGAAATCGATGTCGCGCCAGCGCAAGGCAATCAGCTCTCCGAGGCGCAAGCCGGTGAAGGCGGCGGTCAGAAACAGTGCGGCGTCCTGCTCTGACTCAGCAGCCCTGACCAAGGCCCAGACCTCCTCGGGCGAGAAGACTTCGATGTCACCGGACAGGCGTGTGGGATAGCGCTCGACCGCCGCGACCGGGTTGGAGGGCAGCTTCCAGACCCTGCAGGCCCGCGCGAAGACGCCGTGCAGCAAGACCATGATGTGGTTCTTGGAGTTGTTGCTGAGCGGACGCGGCAGCCGCGAGACGGCCTCTGGACATGCCTCTGAGTCGCCGTGGGTGACCTGTCCCGTCTGTGGGCCATCAACCGCGGACAGCCTGGCGCGCCACTGCTCGATGTCTTCGCTTGTTATCTGCTCCAAGGGTCGCTCACCAAAGGCGGGCAGCAGGTGGGCTTGCACGATCGAGCGGTAGCCACGCAACGTCGAGGGCTTCAGCTGGCGGTCCTGCTCGGCGTAGCGCAAGAACTCGGCGACTGCGTCGGCGAAGGTCGCACCGGTGGCGACCATCCCAACCAAGGTCCCGCGCCGCGCCTGATGGAGCACATCATGCAACCAGTCTTCGGCAAGCCGCTTGGTGAAGTATCCGGCCGGTGGGCGCCCGCGCTCGCTCCACGCGGGGCCGAGCTTGCGCTGTACCTGGCGACCATCGGGGAGCCGGTACTTGGCATACCAGACCGCCCCACGCTTGCGCTCGACCCGATGGACATGGCCGCTCGGCGGCTGCGTCCGAAGACGGGGCGCCTCTCGATCCATCGAAGCACCCGTCGAGGCGCCACCGTGCGACAGCACCCCGGCCCCGGAATGCGAACCGCCCACACGCGATCGGGAACCCACTGAGTAGGCGCTTCGAGTGGTTTGGAGCATCCTTGCCACGCCCAGAGCGTAGCAACTTCTTCGGGACATATTCGGGACACGGTTACTTTTCTATAGTGCCGCGTGCCGATCCAAAATAGCTTGGATAGAGGTTTTGTGAGATGCGCCCGGCGGGAATCGAACCCGCGGCCTGCGGTTTGAAAGACCGCTGCTCTTTGGCTCCCCGAAGAGAACCGTTGACCACTGAGCTACGGGCGCGCGAAGCTGACGATGGTACTACTTGCGGGGCTCTCGATACGGCCCCGGCGATGGCCCTCCATGGAGGTCGCGGACGGCCGTCCTCTACAGCGAGGGCTCGGGCAGTGGCTGCGCCACCACCGCGGGCTCAGGGGCCGTGGCCGCCTGTGCCGTCGGGCCGCTGTAGGGATAAGCCTCGCACAGCAACAGCATGTAACCGCTGGTTTGGGCCGCGTATCGCAGCGCGAGCGCGCCGGCATTGCGCATACCTACAGGCATGCGGCCATTAACCAGACAGGCAAACCAGCCTAGGAGGGCTACGGCCCACAGCAGGCCGCCATAGGCACCGACGAGCAGGAACGCCGGCAGCACCAGGAATAGACGGAAGAACACCTTCCAGCGATTTTGCGGGCGCGGCCCCTCGATGCGGACGTCGACCGGATAGCTGCCGGCCTGTCCGGTGAAGCCTGGAAACGGGTCGGCGATCAGAAACAGGTAGGCGTAGACGTGGTTCTGGTAGCGCACATATGCGGCCAAGAAGCGATGCAGCGCGAGCGGTGATACGCCGGTGACAAGCGTGGCGAACCAGTTGACGACCGCGGCGAGGTAGGCGGCGAGCGCCCACAGCGTCAGCCAGATCAGATGCGGGATCGCCAGCAGCAGGCGAAAGAAGACGGTCAGGCGTGAACGCTGGAGGCCGACATTGAGCTCCAGCTCGATCGGGTCCTCCGCTCGTACAGGCAGATCCGGAAGCGCTGTGAGCGGGTTGCTGTCTGGATAGACGTCTGTGAGCAAGAACAGGTAAGCGTCGAGCTGGGCGGAATAGGACAATCCGTATGCGATCAGGTCGCGCAGACCACGCGGCAAGCGAGACTGCGCCAGCGCCACAAACCAGCCGAGCAACGCCGCTATGCCGGCCAGGCCGTAGCTGTAGTTGAGGCCGTAGCTGC
The DNA here is from genome assembly GCA_049287685.1 of Solirubrobacteraceae bacterium. Classification (GTDB taxonomy): domain Bacteria; phylum Actinomycetota; class Thermoleophilia; order Solirubrobacterales; family Solirubrobacteraceae; genus Palsa-744. The sequence continues at coordinate 60,909 of JBAQGH010000072.1, forward strand.
GGGCGCTACCGGAGACGAGCGCGCTGCCGATGATCAGGGCTGGAATCGCCAGCACGATGCGAAAGCCGACCTTCCAACGGTTTTGTGGTTGCGATGGGGCGATCGTTACGTCGACCGGATAGCCCGGTTTGCCGAGGAAGTCGGGGAACGGCTCGGCCGCCAGCAACAAGTAGGCGCCGACGTGGATCGCGTAGCGGATGTACGTCGCCAGGAAATCGTGCAGTGCGTCGGGGGATCTGCCGGCGATGAGCGTGGCGAACCAGTTCAGGAGGACCGCCACAGATGCGACGACTCCCCACAGCCCCAGCCAGATCAGGTGCGGGATCGCCAGCAGCAGGCGGAAGAAAACAGTTAGGCGCGAGCGTTGCAAGTCGTCGCTGACGATTAGCTGTACGGGACGGCCATTCACAACAGGCCCCTCTCTGTAGACGGCACACCAGCTTGCGCTCAAGTCAGAGCTATTGGTACCCGCAACAGCGGACGATCAGCGACAAAACGTGCAAATACCGGTTCGCGGCCTTTGTAGATATGGGATTAAGGGTCGTGCCGGGAGACGCCCCCGGCTCATGGCATGTGCGCCGCGCAGAAGCGGCCCTGTCGGGCGCGGCTTTTAGTCGACCTCGCGCAGCTTGCCACTCTCTGGGTCGAACACAAACCCACGAATGTGGTCGCGGGCGGGCAGCTCCGGGCTCGAGCGCAGCCGCGCGAGGCTGTGGCGCAAGGTCGCCTCGACGTCGTCGAAGGCCCCGAGTCGCCATGTCGGCAGGACGCCGTCGGCGGCAAGCGCCTGTGCGAACTCATCCTCGGAGGCACGGTGCAAACCGCAGCCGTCATGCATCACGACGACGATCTCCTCAGTGCCGAGCTTGCGTTGCGAGACGCTGAGCGAGCGCAGCGCGTCGTCGGTCACAAGGCCACCGGCGTTGCGGATGATGTGCGCGTCGCCACGCTCCAAACCCAGCATAGGAAAGAGATCGATGCGCGTGTCCATACAGGCCAACACAGCCACACGACGGCGCGGCTTCGGACTCAGGCCAGGCGCGGCCAGCACTTGCGCGCGCGAACCGGCGACGGCAAGCATGTCATCGGCGTTTGTCATCAGGTCGCGATCGTACGTGCTAACGGCGCAGATCGCGACCAGGCACGAACTTTTAATCCTCTCTCTACGCCCAATACGGGTTGGAAGCCCATGTTGCTACGAGCGCGGGAAGCGCAGGTCGCACGCCATTTCTGCGAGCTCAGAAGCCCTCCTACGGCGCGGGCTCAGTCTCCGGCGCGGCCTCCTCCGGCGGCGCCCCTGTGAGCGTAAGGCTCATCTTGATCGCCCTGACCGCGCCGGTGGCACCCGCTTGCAGCGTGAAGCCGAATGTCAGCAGGACAATGCCCGGAATCAAGAGCACCTTGGATCCAAGCATCAGGATGCCCAGCCGTCCGAGCAGATATGGAGGCGTGCACACGGTCGTGCCGAGCGCGGCTCCGAGCGCTGAGGCTGTCAGCTTCTCGCGCCGGGAGCGCTCCGGCTTGACGCCGATCAGCCGCGACGGCACGGCCACGTAGCAGACCATCATCAGGCCTATCACCGCGCCAAGGGCAAGGGCAAACCAAGGGCTGCCCCAGCGGGGAGCAATTGTTGTCGCGATAGCCAGCAGCGCACCGACCGCAGCCCCCCAAGCGAGGATCGGGCGCAGATTGGAGCGCGCCAGGACGTAGGCCGGTCTGATCTTGGGCGGAGGCGGGCGCGTGATCGAAAACGCGAACAGCGCGTTGAGGAAGAAACAGGCCATCGTGATCGCAACTATCGCAAGCGCGATTGGGATCAGGACCGGGCCACGCAAGGCGGGGAACGACTTGTCGCGCAGGACTCGCGCCTTGAGGTCGAACATCGCGAGCCAGATCCATACGGCGGGAAGGATCTGCACGAGCGTCAGCCGCCAGTTGGACAACAGCAGCTTGAGCCCGTCGAGCAGCATCACAAACGCCCCCACGGTGAAAGCAAGCGGAGCGAACAGACGCCGCGATTGGCTGAGGCGGACGATGCTCTCCACGACCGCCTCGTCTTCGTCCTGGATGGCGCGTACCAGCCGCTCGATCCGGGACGAGAGGCTTGCAAGGCTTTTGCGCGGGCCGGTCATCGCTAGCGCGAGCATTCCACAGGCGCGCCACTTGTCGTGCTTGCGGGTTGCGTCGCCATGCGCGAAGCTGCCAGAAGGCTCGACCCGCACGATGAGCTTTGACCGCCCTTGGCGGCCCCCACCAACCCGGAAATCAGGAGGACAGGATGAGCGACACACGCATCAGCCAAGTGGGAACCGTGATGGTCCCAGTCAGCGACCAGGACAAGGCGATCGAGTTCTATGTCGGCAAGCTCGGCTTCGAATTGCGCTCCGACACCCCTTTCGGCAGGGGCGACCGTTGGGTCGAAGTCGGGCCCACCGGCGCCGACACGACGCTCTCACTCGTTGTCCCGCGCGAAGGGGAAACGACCGGCATCGACACACGCGTGGCCTTCACAACCGAGGACATCGACGCCGACCATGCCGGTCTGCTGGCGCAGGAAGTGGACGCCGACGCCGAGGTGATGCGCATGGGAGACCCGGTGCCACCGATGTTCTTCTTCCGCGACCAAGACGACAACCGCCTGCTGATCGTCCAGCGCGGCTGAACGACAGACGGTTTGCCGCCGCGACAAGCTTGCGGCTGCCGCGGCACCCGGCGATCGGTGGCCGCCAACCGGCTACCCTTAGGCTGGGATGAGGGGACGTATCGCGATGATGATCACGATGTTCGTGTTCGGGGTTGCTCCGTCCACGGCCCTGGGCACGCCACAGGACATCGCCTCGACGCATGCCTACATTCGCGCCAACTACGCGCTCAATCGCGCCACGCAGGCAAAGGTCAAAGTGGCACAGGCAAGCATCGAGGCGACAATCCACAAACTCGGCCAGGAATGCCCGAAGCTGGGCGTAGGCTCACCCCAGGACGAAGAATCCCAGCACCTAAGCTACGAGGTAGTGGTGGCGCTTTGGTCGGCTTCCTACGCGACCGACGCGGGCCCGATCCGCACATTCGCTCACACCGTGCGGCACTTGCACTGGAGCAATCCGAAGCTCACCCATATGACACAGCGCTACGCGACCGACCTGCAGGATCTCGCCAGCTTGCAGATGCCTAATGTCTGCGGCGATGTGACCGCCTGGAAGGAAACCGGTTTCAAGACGGTCCCGGCGACATCGATCCAACTCGATCGGCGCGTGGAAGCGATCGAACTCAAAGCGATCCCGCCGTCGCTGTTGGCTGCATATGAGCAGCCGGCAGACAAGGCGATCTTGGCCACCACGACGCGCATCGAAAGCCATCTACAGCAGATAGAAACCATGGAGGGCTTCAACGATTGGGACCAGGCGCTTGAAACGGTGGGACTCAATCAGTAGTGGCACGCTACTGCTAGCGTGGCCGCATCTTGAAGTCGGCTCCGCACATACAGGTGATCCTCGGCAGCACTCGCGAGGGACGCTTCAGCGAGAAGGCTGCCGCCTGGGTCATGGATCGACTCGGCGCTCGCGAGGACCTGCGGACCGAGCTGGTCGACCTGCGCGACTACCCGATGCCGTTCTTCGAGCAGGCGGTCGCGCCGGCCTACGGTCGTCGCGATTATCCAGAGGATGTCGCGCGCTGGGCGAGCAAGGTCGAGCAGGCAGACGGCTACCTCATCATCACATCCGAGTACAACCACGGCTACCCAGCGGTATTGAAGAACGCGCTCGACCAGATCTTCCCGGAGCTGAACAGAAAGCCGGTGAGCTTCGTCGGCTACGGCAATACCGGCGGAGCCCGCGCGATCGAGCAGCTTCGCCTGGTAGCGGTGGAGCTCGAAATGGCTCCGCTGCGCCACGCGGTGCACATCCTGCCGTCGGTGATGATCGAGGCGCGCAACGCCGAGCAACCGCTCGACCTCGAGATCTTCGCCTCGCTCGACCAGCGCCTGGACATGGCTGCGAGCGATCTCGCGTGGTGGGCACAGGCGCTTGCGCGAGCACGGGCCGCGGATCAACCTGTCTGAGGCTATCCGGGCTTGTCCAGGCCCGCATGGTTTGCTCGGATCGTGCCAGCCCTTACTAGGTCACGATGACTGCGGCAGCTTGACCGAACCTCGCTTGACGGTCTGGGCGGAGGGCGGTGGGACGAGTGGCCCGATGTCCCCGTCCGGCGCCTCGTCCAGATCGACGATCACGGGAGCGTGATCGCTTGGCTTGGTGCCCTTGCGCGCCTGCCGGTCAATCCAAGCTGCCCGGGCCCGCTCGGCCACCGGTGTGCTGGCAAGCACCAGGTCGATCCGCATCCCTAGGTCTTGATGGAACATGCCAGCGCGGTAGTCCCAGTAGGTGAACACGCGCTCAGCGGGCCAATGATCGCGCACAACGTCGTGCAGGCCCAGCCTTTGTAGGCGCGCCAGCGCGGCCCGCTCCGGCGGCGTGACGTGGGTCTGGCCGACATAGGCTTTGGGATCGAACACGTCGATGTCGGCGGGCGCGATGTTCATGTCCCCGCACACAATCGCGTCCTCGGGCCCACCGCGAACCAGCTCTCCCAGGGCATCGAGCCAAGCGAGCTTGTAGTGGTAGTGCTCGGAGTCGGGCGTGCGCCCGTTCGGCACGTAGACGCAGTGCACCCGAATTCCGCCGCAAGTCGCGGACACCGCACGCGCCTCTTGGTGGGGGAAACCCGGCCCACCTGGGATCCCGGCAACCGCATCGTCCAGTCCCACGCGGGAGAGGATCGCCACCCCGTTCCACTGCGCCTCGCCGTGACGCGCAATCTCGTAGCCCCGATTTGTCAGCTCCTCGCCGAGTAGCTGATCGAACGCTTCGTCGGCGAGCTTGGTCTCCTGCAGGCAGACGACGTCCGGTCGGCGTTCGTCGAGCCACGGCAGCAGGCGCGGCACGCGTTGCTTAGCGGAGTTCACGTTCCAGGTGGCTACTCGCATGGCGCGTACGGTAGCGGGCCTTGTCGGATGCATGGCCCGTCGGATAGGAGGGATTGGTCACAGCAGGCCCGTACGGTTTCGTGTCCTCATGCTGACAGCACGCGGTCAGGCGTCAACCACCTGACCGTTGGCGGTCAGCGCTACCTCGATGTTGCCGCGCGTGGCGTTGGAGTAAGGGCAAACCTGATGCGCAGCACGGACCAGCTCTGCTGCCTGGGCTAGGTCGGTCACCGGGGGAAGCGTCACATTCAATCCGACGGTAAGGAAGAAGCCACCCTGTCCGTTCGGGGTGAGACTGACGCTGCTGTCGATGCCGACCTCGCCGGTGTCCACCTTGGCCCGTCGAGCGACCACACCGAGTGCCCCCTCGAAGCATGCGGCGTATCCGACCGCGAATAGCTGCTCGGGGTTGGTCCCTCCTCCCTGGCCACCCATCTCCGGCGGCAGTCGCAAGTCGACCTCCAGAGCACCGTCGCTGGTCTTGCCGTGGCCGTCGGCGCGGCCGCCGGTGACGTGGGCCTCTGCGGTGTAGATGGGATCGGGCATGGGAAATCTCCTCGTTCGTTGGAGCCGAGACAGGCGGCGATAGATGTCTTCGCCTGATGCTAGAAGCCCAGGGCGAAGGGCTATGTCGTAGCCAAACGATCAGGGAGAAGCGCCCAGAGGCGGAGCGAGAGGCGGAGACGGCACGCCTCGCCCCAGAGGAGCGAGAGCGTCAATGGCATCAGTTGATGGCTAACGCCAGGGAGCGCCTGTTCGATGATCATCGTGCTGCTTATGCCAGCCGGCAAGTCGAGTCATGGCAGAGAGCAAGGGATCTTCCTCAGTACTGCAATGCGATCGAGGACTCCACGGTCTGAGCTCGGCTTCTGCGGAATGGATCAGTTGGATGCGCGACTACTCCACCCGCATCACCCTCGTCCAACCGCCGACACTGCCCGACCCACCTGGGAAGACCAGTGACGCACTTCATAAATACCTACCGGTAGGCTGGAGCGCCGATGGCTCGGAAGTCGATATCCGAAGCCCGTATCGGCCTCGCTGGTAGTCATCCTTCAGTCAGAAGGCTGTGTGCATGGCTTCTGCTCAATGGAGCCAGCCGGGATCGAACCGGCGACCTCCTGCTTGCAAAGCAGGCGCTCTCCCAGCTGAGCTATGGCCCCAGGAGCACTCAATATACGCCCTACAGAGCGGATTTCCGTTCCTCCGCGACCGTCGTCACCGCGACCTTAGGGGTACTCGAATAACCGCCGCCGCCAGTTGCCAGCCATTCAGGGCGGCCGATACCTGCGGACGCTGGTGACGTGACCCCCTGAGCGTCGTTTGTGCGAGGACTGGTAGCCGCTTCGACCGCCGGCCCGGTCATCAGTAGTCGGCGCATCGCGGCAGCGGCGTTCCCCCTCTGGGCGCCGGCCGAGGGGAGCAGGATCGGTTGCACGTTGCATATGCGATAGCCGAGCAGCCTCTGGAAGTACTGATTGCCATTCGACTCGCGCAGCACCGAGCCGACGATGAGATGTCGGATCCCGTGCGCCGCAAGATCGCCGAGGATGAAGGTGTGCAGAAGGTAGCGGGCGTAGCCGATGCGCGCATAGTCCTGGTTTCCCACCATCACCGCGAGCACGGCGAAGTCGCCAAACAAAGCTACCGCAGCGACAATGATGGGTGCCTCATGAGCGACTGTGGACGCGGAATACCAGGCGAACTCGTCCGGCGGCGGCTCCCGCGTGGCCGCAAGAACCGCGTCGCCGCCGCTGCGACTGCGGTACACCGGCGCGGAGGCGGCGGCGAACTCGTCATATCCACCGAGCCGCGTGGCGGTAATGCCCAGCTCTCGGGCGCGGCGGATGTTCGTGCGTACCGCCTGGCGGTGTCGTCCGGCGAGGTACTCGTGTTCCTTGACCGAGGTCTGGATGACTGCCTGTGCCCAGTGACCGTCGAATAGCGACTCGCCGCCGGCGGGCCACCGGGCGTGCAGCCAACGGTCATGCTCCGCAGCCGACATGCGCAGCTCGACGATCGGGAGATCTCGCAGCGACAGGAGCGTCCGCGCCCGGCTTGGGCGGCGAGCGAGCGAGAGCGAGGTCGCCTTCAGGCGTCCGGCTCCTGAGGCCGGCCGCGCGAAGCTGCGCAAATCCGCTAGCTCAGCCGAGCCGTACGCGAGGCCTGAAGCCACTTGGAAATCGTAGAGAGATTATCAATTGCAAAGCAGGCGCTCTCCCAGCTGAGCTATGGTCCCGCGGCCCGAGTGTAGGGCAACCATTCTCGCTCCGGCTGCCCGGGCCTCGCCCCGAACCCGCGTGACCAGAACGCGCTACTCGTTGAAGTCGAAGTCGCGCGGCGGGCGCTGCTCGAACCAGAGTCGCTCTTGCTCTGGCGTATCGCGAAGAAAGTCCGGGGTCTCCTCGAGCACGTCCTCGACCGGCTCGACTCGGTCGGATGCCTCACCGGCATCCCGGCCCTGCTCGTCATCGAACTCGGTCCGTCCAGCAGGCTCCTCCTCGACCCCGTCTGCTGGCACCTCCCATTCGAGCGACTCGTCGCTGATGGTACGGGCGCTTGCTGGGTGCCCCACAGGCTTTGCACGCCCATCTCGATCCGCTGTTGTATGGGGGTCGAAGTCGTCCTCAGACGCGAACTCGGCCTCCATGTTGATCTCGACGGTCTCCTGACCAACTGACTCCGAATCGACTGAATCAGCTCTCGGAGGCGAGTCAGAGGTAGAGAGAGTCTCGTCGTCGTGAGTTGTTGCCAAGCCTGATCCGTCGTCGGGCTCGTCTTCGTACCCTGCGTCGCCGCGGCGAGGCACCGGTCCGAGGGCGTCCTTCTCCTCCCGAGCCACTACACCCGGGTCGGCCCCCCGGAGACGCTTGAGCTCCAGGTGCTCGCGTATGGCGTCATCGAGCAATCCCATTGCGCCAGCAAACCATACTGCGCCCGCCCGCGCGCTTGTTCGGATGGACATCTTTGAGCCCAGTTTCGGCCCATGTGTACAACCAACCGAAGACATCGCCTGCGAGCTTGAACCCTGCTCCTCTACGGAACGTTCTGCCCACTACACTTCTCAGACCGTCGCTCGCGCGCATTCGTGGAGCATGCGGGGCTGTGTAGCATGCGGGGCTATAGCTCAGTTGGGAGAGCGCCTGGATCGCACCCAGGAGGTCGCCGGTTCGAGTCCGGCTAGCTCCACCATATTGAAGAAGGTCGAACCGGCCCGGTCCCCTCGGGGGCTGGGCCTTCGGCGTTAGGAGGACGTAGCAAGCGAGTCCGGCAGCTAGTCGAGGCATTGCTGACGACCCGCTCGCGATAGACCGATTCGTGAGTTCGTCAGCCGGAAAGATCGGAATGACGTGCGAACCCCGATCTAGACCGCCACCTTGGGCATCTTTATGGGGCTAGTCGGTCGGCAAGCCTGGCGGCGGGTGGCTGGACGATCCCCCAAAGCAGATCGCCTGACATACCTTCAGGCCTGAGTTCAAGGTCCTGTCGAAGCGCTCGTCTGGACTCATCGGAGCCGACCTAAGAGAGCCTAGTCGTCCCGCCACCATGATCGTCGTGCTGCACGTCTCTAGACAACTAAGATACTCGTCTATGCTGCTGCGGAATGCTGTCGAGCAGTGCTC